>CALGOK010000173.1 GCA_937961295.1 uncultured Gemmatimonadota bacterium | reverse complement strand
GCAGTTGCTGGGTCGCGTGGGCGCCCCGCGACGGCGCGCCCACTGGCGAAGAAGGGTGCATGATGTCGGTGCGAGCTGCCGAGTGGGGCAGCCCGAGCGCATGGCCGAACTCGTGCACGGCGACGCGCTGCAACACCGCGGCGGCCACGACTGGTCCATCGGCCGCCGGGCGAAGTGCCAGCCGGATGGTGGCTCCGCTCGCGGTGCCGTCCGACTCCCAGTCAAGCTGGGTGACGCCGAACTCGTTGCTGTCCGACACCGAGGTCACGAACCGCACCTCGATCTCCGCCGCGTCCGGGTCCTCGACTTCCTCGAAGCGCAGCCCCGCCGCGTTGGTCGACCACGCCTCCAGTCCCCGCCGTGCCGCGCCGAGGAACCCCGGCGCCCAGCCGTCGAGCAGCGAGTCCCGGGTGAACGCCACTGTGAGTGGACGCCCCCCACGGTCGGCCCAGCGCACCAGGGTCGAGTCGGTCTGCGCGAGCAGCGAGTCGAGGTAGACCCGGGATCCCTCGCGGGCGATCCGTCGGCGCACGGCGAGGATGGCCAGCAGGTCGATCTCCCGTGTGGGGACGGTGGTGCTGGCGAGGACGTTGGGGAGCGGGGCGACCCGGGGTGGCCTGGTCGCCACCGGGGCCGGCGCGACCGCGTCGTCGACCGCAGCCGCAGGTGGCGGTGCGATGGTCGGCGCGCCGGGCCGTCGGTCGGTGGCACGCGAGAGGACGATCAGGGCGAACAGCGCAGCTGCCACGCCCCCGAGCAGCCGTGGGCTCATGCAGGACAATATCGGCGGAATCGCCCTCGGCGCGAGTCTGGCTGGCGCGGCCGCGGGGCGGCTCCTACCATTGTGCCGTGTTTGCAATCCTCGGCAACGCCCTCGTCCGCTGGCGATGGCTGGTGATCATGACGTGGGCAGCGCTGGGCGCCTGGGGCGCCTCGCGCGCCGGCGACACGGTGGCGTCGCTCGACGTCCGCGGTGGCGCCAACCGGATGACCGAGGCCCGGATCGCCGACTCCCTCCTCTCGGCGCGCTTCGCCCGACCCCTCAGCGAGTTCTTCGTGGTGACCCTCGAAGGGCCGTCCTCGCTCACCAGCGGCGAGGGCGGCGAGCTCCTCGATCGCCTGATCACCACCACGCAGCGGCAACCGGCGGTGGAGGGGGTGATTTCCTGGCGCTCCACCGGTGACTCGACCTTCGTCGCGGCCGACGGACGCGCCACGTTCTTCGTGGTGGCGATCGACAGCGGCGGCGCGGTGGCGAGCGCGGCGGTCGCCCCGCTCCGCCAGGCGCTCGATTCGGTGCTGCGGCGCTTCCCCGATCGCGACGCCTACACCGTGCGGGTCACCGGACGCACCCCGCTCGACCTCGACGTCAAGGCGGTCTCCGCCCAGGACGCCACCCGCAACGAGAAGCGGCTGATTCCGGTCACCCTCCTGATCCTGATCCTCGCCTTCGGCGCGCTGGTCGCCGCGGTGCTGCCGGTGATCGTGGGGGTGATGGCGATCGCCATCTCGCTCGCCGTGGTGGGGCTGCTGGCGCACCTGATGCCGATGTCGGTGTTCGTGCTCAACATGGTGAGCATGATCGGCCTCGGCGTGGGAATCGACTACTCGCTGCTGGTGGTCACCCGCTTCCGCGAGGAACTCAATGCCGGGCTGCGCCACGCCGAGGCCGCGGTGCGCACCTTTCGCACGGCGGGGTCGGCGGTGATGACCTCGGGGGCGACGGTGGTGGTCGGCTTCGCCGCGCTGCTGCTCACCCCGCTCACCGAGACCCGCAGCGTGGGGATCGCCGGGCTGGTGGTGGTGGCGGTGGCGGTGCTGCTCACCACCACGCTGCTCCCCGCGGTGCTCTCGCTGCTCGGCCGCAACATCGACCGACCGCGCTGGCTGGCCGCCCGGCTGGCGTGGTACCACCGGCCGCAGACCTGGGAACGCTGGGCCCGTTCGCTGTCGCGCCACCCGTACCGCGCGACCGCGGCGGGAATCCTCGTGATCGGCCTGATCACCCTGCCGGTGCTCCGGCTCGACATCGGCCTGCCGAGCCGCAACTGGTGGCCGGCGGCCACCGAGGCGGGCGCCGGGGTGGCGACGCTCGAGGGGATGGGTCGCGCCGGCTACCTGATGCCGGTGCGGCTGGTGGTGGAGTTCCCCGAGGGGACGCCGGCCACCGGCGCCACCGCGCTGCGCGGGCTGCGGCGCCTCTCCGACACGCTGCGCGCCGACCCGCGGGTGGCCGACGTGCGCTCGCTGGTCGACCTCGATCGCGAGATGGGAATCCTCGAGGCGTCGCTGTTCTACTCCGAGCCCGACTCGGTGCGACTGCGCTATCCCGACTTCCTCGACGCCTACCTCGGCACCGACGGCCGCACCACGCTGGTCGACGTGATCCTCTCCGACACCACCTCGCTCACCACCGCGATGACGGTGGTGGAGGACCTCCGCGGCATCGCGGCCGACAGCGGCATCCGCCAGCTCCGCAACAGCTCCGCCTGGGTTGGCGGCTACGTGGCCGGCGCGGTCGACTTCCAGGAGCTGCTCCTCAAGCGTTTCCCGCTGATCGTGGCGCTGATCCTCGGCGTCACCGCGGTGATGCTGGCGATCGTCTTCCGCTCGGTGCTGGTGCCGCTCAAGGCCGTGGTGATGAACTCGCTCTCGGTGGCGGCGACGTTCGGGCTGATCGTGCTGGTGTTCCAGGAGGGCGTCGGCGGCTCGCTGTTCGGCCTCGACGGGCCGACCTCGGCGATCTACGTGCTGGTGCCGGTGCTGGTGTTCGCGGTGGTGTTCGGGCTGTCGATGGACTACGAGGTGTTCCTGCTGACGCGGATCAAGGAGGCCTACGACCGCACCGGCCAGAACACGCTGGCCACCCGCGAGGGCCTCTCCGCCACGGCGTCGGTCATCACCTCCGCGGCGCTGATCATGATCGCGGTGTTCGGGGCGTTTGCCTTTGCCAACATCCTGATGATGCAGTTCATCGGCTTCGGCCTGGCGGTGGCGGTGCTGCTCGACGCCACGATCATCCGGATGGTGCTGGTGCCGAGCCTGATGCAGATCGCGGGGAACTGGAATTGGTGGCCGGGAGCCGCGACACCGCGGGGAGCGAAGGGCGAGGAGCGGTAGCGGGAAGGCAGCGCCCCTCGCTCCTCGCCCCTCGCGTCGTCGCCGTCACCGTTTCGCGTCCATCCAGTTCTCCCCCACGCCGACATCGACCACCAGCGGCACGCTGAGCTCGGCGGCGTCCTCCATGTGCTCGCGGAGCAGTGCGCTCACCGTCTCGACCTCGCCGGGCGGCGCCTCGACCACCAGCTCGTCGTGAACCTGCAGCAGCAGCGTCGCCTCCAGCCCGGCGGCGGGGAGCGCGGCGTGGACGCGGACCATCGCCCGCTTGATCAGGTCGGCGGCCGACCCCTGCAGCGGCGTGTTCTGCGACGTGCGCTCGGCGAACGAGCGGAGGTTGAAGTTCTTGTCGTGGATCTCGGGGATGTAGCGGCGGCGGCCGAAGAGCGTCTCGACGTAGCCCTGGTCGCGGGCGCGCTCGACGCAGCCGTCGAGGAAGGCGCGCACGCCGGCGAAGCGCGCGAAGTATTCGCTGATGAACGCCTTGGCCTCGTCCTGGGAGATGCCGAGCTGGTTGGAGAGCGCGAACGGGCCCTGGCCGTAGATGGTGCCGAAGTTGATCGTCTTGGCGCGGGCCCGCATCTCGGAGGTGACGTCGGCCACGTCGACCCCGAAAATGATCGCCGCGGTCTCGCGGTGGATGTCGCCGCCGCCCCGGAAGGCCGCCACGATCGCCGGATCGCCCGAGAGGTGCGCCAGCAGCCGCAGCTCGATCTGCGAGTAGTCGGCCACCACGAAGCGCCATCCCTTGCGCGGCACGAAGCCGCGGCGGATCGCCTCGCCGCGCGGGGTGCGGATCGGGATGTTCTGCAGGTTGGGGTCGCTCGACGACAGCCGCCCGGTCTGGGCGCCCACCTGCGAGTACGAGGTGTGGATCCGGCCGGTGTGGCGGTTGACCCGCGCCGGCAGCACGTCGACGTAGGTGCTCTTGAGTTTCTGCAGCTCGCGGTGCTGGAGGATCAGGGTCGGCAGCTCGTGGCCCATCTCCGCCAGCGCCTCGAGCACGCCGGCATCGGTGCTCGGCCCGGTCTTGGTGCGGCGGATCACCGGCAGCTCGAGCTTCTCGAAGAGCACCTCGGCGAGCTGGCGCGGCGAGTTGAGGTTGAGGCCCTCGACCCCCGCCACCTCGCGGATCTCCTCCTCGAGCGCGGCCAGGTC
This sequence comes from uncultured Gemmatimonadota bacterium, assembly GCA_937961295.1. Lineage (GTDB taxonomy): Bacteria > Gemmatimonadota > Gemmatimonadetes > Gemmatimonadales > GWC2-71-9 > Palsa-1233. Next base: position 28,524 of record CALGOK010000173.1, on the reverse strand, counting down.
GCGCGCCAGCTCCTCCGCCAGGCGGGCGAAGTGTGCCGCGTCGATCGCCACGCCGGCCCACTCCATGTCGGCGAGCACCGGCACCAGCGGCATCTCGAGCTCGTCGAGCAGCCGCCCCAGGTTGCCGCGCGCCAGGTCGGGGGCGAAGTGCTCGCGCAGTGCGAGCACGGTGGTCGAGTCGGCGCCGCAGTACGCCGCCGCCTTGTCCACCGGCACCTCGGCGAACGGGATCTGCGCCTTCCCCTTGCCGACGATGTCGGTGTACTGCGACATCATCAGGCCGAGGAACTCGAGCGCCAGCGCGTCGATGGCGTACGAGCGGCGCGACGGGTCGAGCACGAACGCGGCGAGCATCGAGTCGTAGCTGACGCCCTGCACCTCGATCCCGGCGCGACGCAGCACCTGCATGTCGTACTTGGCGTGGTGCGCCGCCTTGGCCACGGCGGCGTCCTCGAGCAGCTCGCGGATCGGGGCGCAGGCGGCGTCGGTGATCGGCGGCAGGTTGCGCGGCGCGGCCGGCGGTGCGTCGCCGTCGAGCAGCGTGGCGGCCGGCGCCTCGTGCCCGAACGGCAGGTACCACACCTCGCCCGGCGAGGCGGCGAGGGACAGCCCGATCAGCTCGGCGTCATGCGGCTCGAGCGACGTGGTCTCGGTGTCGAACGCCACGATCTCCGCCTTGCGGAGTCACGCGGCCAGCGCCGGCAGCTCGGCCGGATCGCTCACCACCGTCACCTCGCCTTGCGCCTCGGCGGCGCTCGGCAGCGCGGCGGTCGCCTCGCCGCCGGTCATCTCCTCGATCCGCTTGAGCAGCGAGTGGAACTCGAGCTCGGCAAAGAGGCGGCCGAGTTCCTGGGCGTCGGGCGCGCGGAGCTTGCAGGTCTCGACGTCGAGCTCCACCGGCACGTCGGTGAGGATCGTCACCAGCTTCTTCGAGAGCCGGGCGTTGTCGGCGTGCTCCTGCAGCGCCTCGCGCGGCCGCTTCTGCTTGAGGTCGGGGGCCGCGGCGATGAGCGCCTCGATGTCGGGATACTCCGACAGGAGCTGCACGGCGCCCTTCTCGCCGATCCCCTTCACGCCGGGCACGTTGTCGGAGCTGTCGCCCACCAGCGCGAGGTAGTCGGTCACCTGCCGCGGCGGCACGCCGAGCCGCTCGTGCGCGTTCGACTCGTCGACCCAGGTCTCGTCGACGCCCGCGGGGCCGCCGCGGCCGGGGTTGAGCAGCGCCACGCCGGGCTGGATCAGCTGGTAGAAGTCCTTGTCGCCCGAGACGATCACCGCCTGCAGCCCGTCGCCGGCGGCCCGGGTGGCGAGCGTGCCGATCACGTCGTCGGCTTCGTAGTGCTCCACCTCCACCAGCGGGATCCGGAACGCCGCGAGCAGCTCGCGCACCCGCTCGACCGCGGTGTCGAAGTCGGCCTGCAGTTCGTCGTCGAGCTTCTCGCGGGTGGACTTGTACTCGGGGTAGGCCTCGGTGCGGAACGAGTCGCCCGCGTCGTTCACCCAGGCGATGTAGTCGGGCCGGTACTTCTCCTGCAGCCGCAGCAGGAAGTTGGTGACGCCCCAGGCCGCGCTGGTGTTCTCGCCCTTGCTGGTGCGAAGCGGCCGGGTGATCAGCGCGAAGAACGCGCGGTAGATCAGGGCATAGCCGTCAATGAGGAAGAGCTGCGGCGGGGAGTGGGGCATGGCAGAAGATACAGCGACGCGCGAGGGGCGAAGTGCGAGGAGCGGGCACGCAACCGCCCCGCCCCTCGCACTTCGCCCCTCGCCCCTCGCCGGTCGCGCCTAGTTCGGCGCCGCCCGGATCACCCGTCCGCGCACCCGCTCGAACTCGCTGCGTGACTCCGGCGTGAGCCGGTAGCGCCCGAACCCGGTCGGATCGTGGAAGATCAGTGCCGCGCGGAGGTCGTAGTACGCCCAGCGGATGAAGCGGCCCTGCTGCACCGGGGAGGCATCGAAGACCTCGTCGGGCACGCCGAGGCTCACGTACACCTCGCCGCGGTCGGTGCGCCAGCCGGGGATTCCCTCGTCGCGGAACAGTGCGTTGGCGGCGGCGAGGCGGCCGAAGTAGTTGTCGAGCGCCTCGTTCTCCGGGGTCATCCGGTTGGGGTCGGTGGTGAAGAAGAACTCCCGCCACAGCTCCACCCGGCGCTCCGGCGACGCCTCGCGCATCTGGTTGATCCGGTTGTCCTCGCCGAAGTAGCGCAGCAGCGAGAGCAGGTCGTCGAAGTTGGTGATCAGCCAGTTGCCGCTGAACGAGATGACCGCCGACCGCGACTTGTAGGCGCCGTCGGGACCCACCACCACCTGCAGCTCGCCGAGCGGCACCGAGTCGGGCGCGAGCCGGATGATCTGGCTCTCCACCGGGGTGGTGCCGGTGAAGCGCATGCTCGTCTGCAGGATCACCGAGTCGCGCGCGTCACGCACCTGCAGCGGCACGGTGGTCGGCGCCGTGTAGCCCACCCCCTCGAGGTAGATCAGCAGCGTGTCGCTGGCGTAGGCGATCGATCCGCGCGGGTTGAGCACCAGCGCGACCGAGTCGCCCGGTGCGCCCCGGCCGCGCACCTCGTAGGCGAGGATCGGCTCGGTGAAGGTGCCGGGGACGAACGCCGGCACGGTGATCGAGTCGGAGACCACGCCGGCCTGGCCGGTGGTCCGGTCGGCCACCCGCACGGTCAGCGTGTAGTCGCCGGGGATCACCTTGAGCTCCTGCTGCAGCAGGATGCTCTCGTCGGTGCGCAGCGACTCCTGGAGCGAGCCGACCCGCACGCTGGCGTCGCGGCCGACGGTGATCGGCGCGCTGCCCGGCCGGGTCATGGTGTACTCCACCCGGTACCGGGCCTCGAAGGCATCACCCCGGCGCTCGAAGGCGAACGACCGGTTGGTGAGCGACAGCCCGATCAGGGTGCGGGTCGAGTCACCGGGGCCGGCGAGGTGGGTGACGATGCCGATGTACGGCACCCCCTCGGTCGAGACCAGGCGGTCGAGCGAGCGGTAGAGGCCGCCCGGATTGAAGAGCTGGACCAGCGATTCCTCGGGCGAGGTGCTCGCCGGATCGGCGACCCGCTGCCAGCTGGTGCAGGCGCCGAGCGCGGTGGCCGTGGCGAGGGCGCCGAGGGCGGCGCGGAAGGGGCGTCGAGGCATGGTCAAGAATACGCTCGAATCGGAATGGTCGCTTCGCCTTGCCGCAGGAGCCGGACGGGCGGTACCTTTGCGCGTTCCCATGGCACAAGATCCTCTGGTAGGGCGGACGATCGCCGGCTACACCCTGAATCGGGAAGTCGGCGAGGGTGGCACTGCACAGGTCTATCAAGCCGAGCATCCCGAGCGCGGCCTGGTGGCTCTCAAGGTGCTGCGCCATCGGCTTGCCCAGGATCCGGTCGCGGTCAAGCGATTCCTGCGCGAGGCCGAGTTCGGCGCCCGGGTGCTGCACCCGAACGTGGTCCGCACCTTCGACTTCGGCGAGGCCGACGGCCTCTACTACCTCGCCCTCGATTGGGCCGGCGGCGAACCGCTGGAGCTGTTCCTCACCCGCTCCGGCCACCTCGCCCCGCCGGTGGTGGCGAGCATCATCGAGCAGCTCGGTGCCGCACTCCAGGAGGCCCATCGGGTCGGGATCATCCACCGCGACCTCAAGCCCGCCAACATCATGTACGACCCGGCGGAGCAGAAGGCGCGGCTGCTGGACTTCGGGATCGCCCGCGACGCCGAGATCGGCGCCGAGGAGCGGCTCACCCGGGCCGGCTTCTTCGTGGGGACCCTGCAGTACGTGGCCCCCGAGGCGCTCTCCGGAGAGTTGGTCGGCGAACAGGCCGATGTCTACTCCCTGGCGGTGATCGCGTACCAGCTCCTGACCGAGGTGACGCCGTTCCCCGGCAAAAACCCACGCGAGCTCTTCCAGCAGCTCCTCACCGAGGAGCCCACCCCGCTCAACGCGGCGGTCAAGGGACTCAGGTTCTCGGGTCGGCTCGAGGAGGTCGTGATGAAGGGGCTGCAGCGCGACCTGGGCAAGCGCTGGAAGACGGTCCGCGACTTCACCGAGGCGTTCTGTGAGGCCGCCACCGCCGAACCGGAGAAGAAGGGGTTCCTGTCGGGCCTCTTCAAGCGCTGAGGCGATGGGCGGCGACCGCGACGCCCTGATCGCGCTGCTCCTCGAGCGCTCGGTGCGCCACGGCGACTTCGTCCTCGCCTCCGGTGCCCGCTCCTCGTACTACGTCGACTGCCGCCCCACCACCATGTCCGCCCGCGGCCAGCACCTCATCGGCCGACTCGGCCTCGCCGCGATCCGCGACGCCGGATGGCAGCCGCGCGCCGTCGGCGGACTCACGATGGGCGCCGATCCGGTGGCGTATGCGATCGCCGCGGCAAGCGCGGGTGAAGGGTCAAGGGTGAAGGGTGAAGGGGAAGGCGACTCCAACCCGGAACCGCTCTCCCCTTCACCCTTCACCCATCACCCTTCACCGATCGACGCGTTCTCCGTCCGCAAGGCACCCAAGGACCACGGCACCAACAAGCGCATCGAGGGAAACTTCGCCGCCGGATGGCCGGTGGTCGTGATCGAGGACGTGATCACCTCCGGCGGCTCGGCGCTCTCGGCGATCGAGGCGGTGCGCGCCGAAGGCGGCGAGGTGCTCGGCGTGCTGGCGGTGCTCGACCGCCAGGCCGGCGGCCGCGAGAAGATCGCAGCGAGCGGGGTCCCGGTGGTGGCGCTAGTGAAGGTGCAGGATTTGGGGCTGGCGTAGACGCAACAGGGCGACCACACATCAGCCGCGGCCGTCAGGCCGCGGGGATGCCGGTCGTGGCGCGATTCCCAAGCCACACATCAGCCGCGGCCGTCAGGCCGCGGGGATGCTTGCGTCAATCGGATCCACGCGCGCACTGGGTTGTCCGCGATGTACCGGGATGCCCGTTCGACGGCGCGATCCGTGGTCAGCATCCGAACATCAAAGCTCCGCTGCCACAGCATCTCGTCCCCCCGCAGCAAACGGTTGCGCCGTGCCAAGCGAGTCGCCTCGGCCTTGAAGCCGTTCACGATCAACGAAATGGTTTGACCCCGTCGTTCCGGCGTTCGCGCCCAGGCCAGCAGGCCATGGCAGTGATCGGGCATGATGCAGAATGCCAGCGTCGAAACCCATGGTCGCCGCACCCCGACCCGGTCCCACGCCTCAAGCACCATGTGGCCGATCGCGCTCGGTCGAACTCCCGAGGGCTCGAGGATGCCGAGCCGAGGACGCCGTGCGGCGGTCACGATCGTCACGAAGTAGCAGCCCGGTGCGCCGTAATTCAGCCCCGGGATTCTGCGCGGCGTCGCCATCAGGAATCTCCCATATCCCCGCGGCCTGACGGCCGCGGCTGAGGACCCCTCGCCCTGTCGCGTCTATCGGCCCGCCGCCAGCGGCCGGAACCTTCGCCACGTCTCCGCGTGCGGTCGGACCAGCCGCTCCAGGAACCGCTCCAGCATCGCGTTGAACGGGAACCGGCTGCGGAACTCGCTCGGCGTGATTCCCATCACGCCGCGCAGGTGCCGACCGAACGACTGCGGGCTCGCGTAGTCGAGCCGGTACGCCACGTCGCCGATGGTGAGGTCGCCCTCGTCGAACAATCGCGCCGCGTAGCAGAGCCGCACCGCCACCAGGTGGTCCTTGGGACTCGGCAATCCCGCGCGCGCGAAGCGCGACACCAGCGTCGACGGTGTCACGCCGAGCCGCAGGGCGACGGCGCGGATGGTGGTGGTGCTGGGCGCGGTGCGCACCAGCTCGTCCCAGAAGCGGCGGCACCCGGCGTCGACCGTGCCGAGCTCGCGGTGCACCGGCTCGAGGATCGCCGCACCGCGATCGGCGGCGGGCGTGCCGAGCACCTCGCGCAAGCGGCGCCAGCCGTTGGCGTCGCTGGCGTCGACCACCTGCCGCACGCCGGTGGCACCGAGGCGGAGCAGCGCCTCCGCGTCGCCGGGGGCGCGATCGGTCATCAGCGCGATGGTGGGGACCGACGGGAAGGTCCGGGTGAACCGCTCCAGCAGCGGCGCGGCGTCGGGCGAGCAGCGCCGCACCGACACCAGCACGGCGTCGACCCCGCGCTCGCGCACCAGCCGGATGGCGTCGCGCACCGACTCGTGATGGACCAGCGCGAACGTTCCGTTGCTGGCCGCGTCGACCCGCGGCCGCTCGGCGGGGTCGAGCACCGCGGCGACGGTGGGCGGCGAAGGTGACGGACAGGTGGGCATCGGGAACCCCCGGTTGAGGCCTGCCGCACATTCCCGCTCGCGCCTCAACCGCGGTTCAAGCGATCGGCGGCCCGGATCGTGACACCCCGGGGCCTCGCAACGCGTAGAGCCGCAGGGAGTTAGATTGTTGCAGGGGTCGGACGCGACGATCGCGGCCCGGGGCAACCCGGAACGAGGAAAGTCCGAGCTCCACAGGGCAGGCCGCCAGGTAACGCCTGGGCGCCGCAAGGCGACAGCAGGGGCAACAGAGAACAGACCGCCGATGGCTTCGGGCGCGAGTCCGGGGCACAGGCAAGGGTGAAACGGTGGGGCAAGAGCCCACCGCCCCGACCGCAAGGAAGGGGGCTAGGCAACCCCCGGCCGGAGCAAGGCCAAGCAGCGACGAGGTGCGGCCCGCACCGTTCGAGTCGCGGGTAGGCTGCTGGAGGTGGCCGGCGACGGCCATCCGAGAGAGATGATCGTCTCCGGAACCCGCAAGGGCGCCGGAAACAGAACTCGGCTTACGGTTCGACCCCCCGCCCCGCCCCCCGCCGCTCCGGTTGCAACCGGAGGGCGGGGCGGCGGGGCCTCACATACGGGACGCCACCTGGTGCGGCGCCCTCACTCAGGGAGAGACGATGGTTTCAGGACTTCTCGCGCTGCTGGTGGCAACCTCGCCGGTGACCGGACCGACGCCCGACACCAAGGCGACGGTGCGCTACAAGGTCGACCTCACGATGACCCAGAAGGCCGACCTCACCGCCGCGGGCCAGGGCGTGCTCGAGGGCGGCATCACCAGCACGGTGTACGTCACGCTCACCACCAGTGACACCACCGGCGGCACGATCGCGCACTTCGTGATCGACTCGATGACGGTCGAGGCGACCGGGATCTCCGCCGGCCAGATGAGCCAGACCTTTGCCGACTCGCTGGCAGGCGAGACGATCCACGCCTACATCGTCGACGGCAAGGTCGAGGGAAGCCCCGAACTCTCCGACCCGAGCAACCCCGCGATGAACGTGGCGAGCCAGGTGGTCGGCGTGATCTACCCGGGTGTGGGCCCCAAGGCACGGGACACCAAGGCCTACTCCGACACGGTGACCTCCAACACGGTCAACGACCAGGGAACCCGCAACTCGCAGCAGATCGTCGACTGGACCGTCACCGGTGCCGAGGGCAACGCCCTGATGCTCACCGGCAAGGGGGCCGGCACCGTGAGCGCCGACATGAACGGCCAGCAGATCAGCGGCTCGGTGGCGACCACCATGGACGTCACCTCGCCGATCGGCGGGCCGGCGAGCAAGGCGCTGGCCACCAGCGACCAGGACATGATGGTGCTGGTTCCTGGGATGCCGGAGCCGATCAGCGTGAAGGTCGAGACGCGCGCGGAACTGACGCAGCTTCCCTGACCCGAGCCGACCAGGACCCGACGGCCCGCCCGCCACGCGCGCGGCGGGCCGTCGCGCGTTCGAGGGAACATTGCCCCGGCCCCCGGGGTGGTGCGACACTCCCGAAGGCGCGACGTCTCCCGCGGTGGAGCAGCCGATGACCAATCGTTCGCCGACATTCCTGGCACTCGCCGCCGCCACTGTTGCCGCCTGCAGCAGCGGCGCGGCGCCGCCGGCGCCCACCGCCGCCCCGGCACGCGAGGTGCCGCCCGGCGATCCGCCGCCGGCTCGGGTGTCACTGGCCACCGACTACCGCGGCACGGCACTGCTCGAGCGCAGCGACTCGATCGTGCTCACCCTCCCCGATGGCTCCAAGCAGGTACAGCGGCTCGGCCGCCACGCCCGGTTCAGCGTCGAGGTGCGGCGCGACGGCGAGGTCCGGGTGCGCCTGGACTCGCTCGCCCTCCGGCCAAGCGCGCGCGGCGGCGAACGCGAGGCGGTGGGGACGATGTGGCAGGGGCGGATCGGGCCCGACGGACTGGAGGAGGTGCGCGCCAATCGCTCGGGGACACTGGTGGCCGACATCGGCACGGCGGTCTCCGAGCTCTTTCCGCTGCTGCCACCGTCCGGGGTCGCCCCGGGGCAGCGCTGGGCGGACACCAGCGAGACCACCCGCCAGGTGGAGATCTTCGAGGCCCAGGAGCGGCGGACCAGCATCTGGGAGGCCGGCCAGCGCTCGCCGCGCCAGGGAGTGATCGTTCAGCCGATCCGGGTCAGCGAGCGCTACGAACAGCTGGGCGAAGGGGAGCAGGCCGGCCGGGAGATGCGGATGAGCGCACAGGGTGTTCGTAGTGCATCATACTACCTAACAATGACCGGCCTGATCGACGCCCTCGTCGAGTCCGACTCCGCCGCCCGCCTGATCACCATCCCGAGCACCCGCCAGGCGGTACCCACGATCCAGGTCACGCGGACGACCGTGCATTTCAGCTACCCGTAGCGGCGACAACGCGAAGGGCCTTGGTAGCGACAGCGCGAGGGGCGGATGCTGGGGCTGCCAGTCGTGTACCCATAGCCTTCGGTTTAGTAGCACCAATCTCTACTACTATCCGCTGAGTGTCGGCCGAAGGTTGGCTCGTGGCTGGCATAGTTGTGCGGACTACCACTCACACCGATTTGCCACACAAAGCGCCCTTCGCTCCTCGCCCTTCGCGTTGTCGCCGCTGTCAGCCGCCACACCTCGCCTGCGGGTCCTGCTCCTCCGGCGGCAGCAGCGCGAGACGCTCGGGCCGGTTGGCCACGGTGAGGGCGATGTCGTGGACGAACCGGGCCACCCGGGCGCTCTGGTCGTAGTTGATGTAGCGCGGCTCGTCGGTGAGCTGGTGGTAGTCACGCGAGTAGCCGGTCGAGAAGTAGGTGGTGGGGATCCCGGCCCGGATGTAGTTGACCTGGTCGCTGCGGCAGAAGCGGTTGAGCCGATTGGTTCGGTCCCAGGAATAGTCGATCACCATCGGCTCGTCGCGCACCGCGTTGAGCGAGTCGATCATGTCGCCGAACTCCGCCGACACCCGTCGCGAGCCGAGCATCTGGACGGTGCGCGGACCGCCGAAGCGAACGTCGCTCACCCGTCCCTTGCCGACCATGTCCATGTTGTGCGCCGCGACCACCGAGTCGAGGGGTGCCGTGGGATACCACGTCCACCAGCGCGACCCGAGCAGCCCCTTCTCCTCGGCGGCGTGCGAGTTGAACAGCACCGACCGCCGCGGCCGCTCGCCGCTTGCCATCCGCTCGGCGATCTCGAGCAGCACCATCGATCCCGACCCGTCGTCGTCGGCGCCGTTGAAGATCGAGTCGGGCTCGGCCGGGCGGGTGGCGCGGGCCCGCGCGATCAGCGCGTTGATCTCCGCCCACTGCGCCGGCGTGACCTGGTCGAGCGAGACGCGGTCGTTCGCACCCTGCGGGCGCATCACGGTGTTGAACGCCCGCAACGAGTCGTGGTCGAGCGCGCGCGGCGCGGTGCCGACGTGGTCGTTGTGCGCGCCGATCACCACGTACTGGCCGCGCAGCGCCGGATCGGCTCCAGGAAGGATCGCGAGGACGTTCCGCACCGGATGCTCGGTCGAGCGCTGATCGTACTTCCAGTGCCCCGTCACGGCCCGTCCCGGGGCACCGGGGGCGAGCGACGCCAGGGGCGTGTCGAACAGTGCACTGGCGGTCGGGAGCGAGATCACCGCGGTGGCCGGCGCACCGGCGGTGGCGCGGCCGTGCAGCGTGGGGCGGACCCGGAGCGCGAAGGTCGCCAGGTTCGCAGGCGCCGCCTCCAGCCCGGCAATCAGGACCACTCGCGCACCCGCCGCCCGCGGGTCGCCGGCTTGGAAGAACGTGCCGGGGTTCTCCGTCGGCAGCAGGAACACCACCGCCTTGCCGGCGATCACCGCCGGATCAAGCGCAGTCGTCGTGTCGCCCCAGCGCCCGCCGCACACCACCGCCACATTGCGGCCGTCGACGGCGGGGGTCTCGGTCCCCGCCATCCCGGTGGGGAGCGGGAACCAGCCGGTTCGCAGTTCCACGGGCCGCCCGGCGACCGAGAGCGCCAGCGTGGTGGAGTCGAACCCGGACGGCCCGTACCCCACGACCTGGAAGTAGCTGCCGTTCTCCCCCGCCGGGAGCAATCCCAGCCGCCTGAACTCGGCGGCGATGTAGTCGGTCGCCTTGATGTTGCCGATGGTGCCCGCCTCGCGGCCCATCATGGAGTCGTCGGCGAACTGGTAGAGCCGGGTGCGGAGGTCGTTGGCGGTGATCGCCGCCTCGGTCGGCCGCGGCGCCCAGGTGCGGGGGCCCTCGTCGGGCCAGAAGGCCTGCGCCGGGAGCGCGGCGGGGGCGAGCAGCAGGGCGGCGAGCAGGGAACTGCGCATTCGGGAAACTCCGGGTGAGGTGCGACAACGCGAAGGGCGAGGGGCGAGGGGCGGAAGGCGCGCCGTCAGGAGTACGCGGGGCAGCGGCCTGATGTTGCGACAACGCGAAGGGCGAGGGGCGGCGGTCGTGCAAGCGCCCCTCGCCCCTCGCCCCTCGCCCCTCGCCCCTCGCCCTGTCGCGTCAGTCCAGCAGGCGCAGCGGCATCACCAGCGTCAGGTACGCCGCGGGATCGTCCCAGCCCACCGGCTCGACGGTGGCGGCGCGCTCGGGGGCCTTGAAGGTCAGCCGCACCTCGTCGGTGGGCATGTACTTGAGCACCTCGAGCAGGTAGTTGGCGTTGAAGCCGATGTCGAGCGGCTCGCCCTCGTAGGTGAGCGAGATCTCTTCCTGGGCCTCGCCCAGGTCGGGGGTGGTCACCGACAGCTTGCACGACCCGTCGCCGAACGACATCCGGATCCGGTGGGTCTGGTCGGAGGCGACGATGCTCATCCGGCGGATGGCGGCCATGAGCGCCGCCTTCTCCGCGGTGGCCACCTTGTCGTTCTCGCGCGGGATGACCTGCTCGTAGTTGGGATACGGCCCCTCGATCAGCCGGGTGAACACCACCGTGGTGGGCGAGCGGAAGCCGAGGTGGTTCTCGCTGCGGCCGATCTCGATCTCGTCATCCGGGCCGAAGAGCTTGCGGATCTGTTCCAGCGCCTTGGGCGGGACGATCAAGTCGGCCGGCTCGCCGGCGCCGCCGATCGGCACCTCCATCTTGGCCAGCCGGTGACCGTTGGTCGCCACCATCCGCATCCGGTCGCCGGTGAGCTGCCAGAGCACGCCGTTGAGGATCGGGCGCGACTCCTCGGTGCTCGCCGCGAACGCCACGTGCGCCACCAGCTTCTGCAGCTCGCGCGCGGTGGTCTTGCCGGCCTGGTTGAACGACACCTGCGGGAACGCCGGGAACTCCTCGCGGGGGAGTCCCAGCAGCTTGAACTTGGAGCGGCCGCACTCGATGGTCACCCGCTGCTCGCCCTGGGTGGTGACCCGGATTCCCGCGCTCGGCAGCTCGCGCACCAGCTCGGCGAGCTTGCGCGCCGGCAGCGTGATGGCCCCCTCCTGGTCGACCGACGCGGGGACCGTGGTGCCCACGGCGATGTCGAGGTCGGTTCCGGAGAGCCGGAGGCCGTCCTTGGTCGCCTCGAGGAGGATGTTGGCGAGCACGGGCAGCGTGGTCTTGGTGGGCACCGCCGCGTTGACGGCGCTCACACCCTCGGCCAGCTGTTCGCGCGTGATGGTGAACTTCATCGGGTTCCCCGGAGTGCCTAAAGGCTCTACCACACCAAGTGAATAAGATCTTCGTCGTAGCAGTAGAGGGTGGGGAATTGTTGTTCCACGCTCTAAGCTGCGGTGGCGCACCGCACTGCGATCCAATCTACATGTGCATCGTCGGTGGACGATGGGGACCGCGCCCCGAGTTCCCCACCGCTCTCCGCACGTCCCCACGCTCTCCACGCGGCGCCGTGCACACTGTGCATCACGCTGTGAGCAACTCCTGCCGCGCCGAATCGACCCGGTCGCGGAACTGGCGGTCGCGCTGCAATTGCGACTGCACCTTGTCCACGCTGTGGATCACCGTGGAGTGGTCGCGGCCGCCGAATGCCTGGCCGATCTCCACCAGTTGCATCTGCAGCAGCTCGCGCGCGAGGTACATCGCGATCTGCCGCGGCACGGTCAGCGTCTTGATGCGCGCCTTGGAGCGGAGCCCCTCCGGGGTCACCCCCCAGCGGCGGGCCACCACTTCCTGCACCTTGTCGATCGTCGGCAGCGAGCGCGGCCGCGCCTCGGCGTCCTCGCCGGGGCGGATCTTGTCGGCCAGCGCCTCGCGGGCCAGCTCGATCGAGATCTCCCGGTGCCGCAGCGACGCGTACAGCAGCAGCTTGATGATGCACCCCTCGAGCTCGCGCACGTTCGACCGGACGCTCTCGGCGATGAACCGGAGGACGTCGTCGGGGATCGTGGTCTCGAGGTGGTCCTGCTGCTGCTTCTTGCGCAGGATCGCGATCCGGTGCTCGAGGTCCGGCTGCTTGACGTCGGCCACCATTCCCCACTCGAAGCGCGACACCAGTCGCGCCTCGAGGCCGGGGATCTCCTTCGGCGGCCGGTCGGAGGTGAGGACGATCTGCTTCCCCGCCTCGTACAGCGCGTTGAAGGTATGGAAGAACTCCTCCTGGGTGGCCTCCTTGCCCTCCAGGAAGTGCACGTCGTCGACCAGGAAGAGATCCACGTCGCTGCGGTAGCGCTTGCGCAGGTCGGCCATGGTGCGGCCGTGGATCCCCTCGATCACCTCGTTGATGAACTGCTCGGCCCCGACGTACACCACCCGGGTGCCGGGCGCCTGCCGCACCACCTCGTGGGCGATCGCCTGCATCAGGTGGGTCTTGCCGAGGCCGGTCGGGCCGTAGATGAAGAACGGGTTGTACTGCTTGCCGGGCGCCTCGGCCACGGCGTGCGCGGCGGCGGCGGCGAGCTCGTTCGACTTGCCGATGACGAAGTGCGCGAAGGTGTAGCGCTCGTTGAGCGGCTGCGCGCTCGGGTTCACCGGCGCGGCCGGTGCGGCCGCGGTGGCATCGGCCGGTTGCGCGGCGGGCACGAAGAGATCCATCTGCGGCCGCTTCTGCCGGTCGGCCGCCACGCGGAACGCCACCGCCACCGGCTCGCCGGCGGCCTCGGTGGCCGCGCGGGTGAGGACGTTGGCGTACTTCTCCTCGTTCCAGCGCTTGGCGAAGTCGTCCGGCGTGCTCACCACCAGCGTCCCGTCCTCGAACGAGATCGGGTCGTTGGGGGCCAGCCAGGTCTGGATCATCGGCTCGGGGAGATCGCGCCGGGCGCCCTCGAGCACGCGCTTCCAGAGTTCCTTGGCTGACAGGGGCATGGACGGAGGAGTTCTTTCAGGGACTGGGGTGGTGCCGAACAGGGAGGGCGATTCTAGGGTCCGGATGTGGAAAAGTCAAACCTTGACCGGGACCCTTCCGGATCGGTACCTTCCTCGGCTCTTTTGGATGGAGTGAGACCGGATGCAGCCGACATATCGCCCGCGCAACAAGCGCCGCATCGCCAAGCACGGCTTCCGCAAGCGGATGTCCGATCGGTGGGGCCGCGCCGTGCTGTCGCGCCGCCGCAAGAAGGGCCGCAAGCGGCTCACCGTGTCGGCCGGCTCGAAGCACGCCCGCGTCTGACCGGCGACGAGCGCCTCCCGCGCTCGCGCCGGCTGGTTCGCGGGATCGACCTGCGGCGCGTCCTTCGGACCGGCCGCCGCTCCCGCCGGGACCACCTCGACATCTTCTGGGCTTCCGGCGAGACGGGCCATCCCCGGCTCGGCCTGGTCGTGCCCCGGTCCGGCGAGACGGCCGTGGCCCGCAACCGGCTCCGCCGCCGCCTTCGCGAGCTCTGGCGCCGCGAGATGCAGTCACTCCTCCCCCCAATCGACGTGGTGATCCGGGCCCGGAAAGAGGCCTTCGGGGCCAGCTACCCGGCGCTCCGCGGGGAGCTCCTGGGCTGGGCGGAGAAGGCGGCCCGGTGAGAGGGAGTGTCTCGCTGCCGCGCCGCGAGCGGCGCGGCCGATCTGGCCTGGCCCTGTTGCCGTCCGAGATCGGCCGCGGCGCACGCGCCGCGGCAGCGGAGGAGTCCCCGTCAGGTCCGGCCCCCTCGCTGCCGGCCCGCCTCCTCCTCGTCCCGATTCATCTCTATCGCCGCTTCATTTCCCCGGCCCTGCCGCCGGCCTGCCGGTTCACCCCCACCTGCTCCGAGTACGCGGCGGAGGCGCTGGTGCGCCACGGCGCGCTCCGGGGGAGCTGGCTGGCGGTCCGGCGGCTGGGACGCTGCCATCCGTGGCACCCCGGCGGCGAGGACCCGGTACCCTGACATGACGAGTCGCCCGTGAAAGACAGTCGCCCGCTGATCGCGATTGCCCTCATCCTGGTGATTGCCATCCTCCCGGGGCTCCTGATGGAGCGGCCGGCGCCGCCGGTCGCGCCGCAGGACACGACCGCGGTGGTTGAAGGCGAGCGCGCCGTGAACGGCGCGCCCGCAGACGGCGCGTCCGCGACGGGGGATCCATCGCGCGCCGCAAACGGGGCGCCCGCGGTGGGTACCGACAGCGCGCTGGCCGCGGTGGACACCACGATGGCGATCGTCGACGACACCGTGGTGGTGCGGAGCGCGCTCTACGAGTACCGCGTCTCCACGCGCGGCGGCCGGATCGTGGGCGCGCGCTTCCTGCGCTACCGGTCGATGCATCCGGCCGACACGCTCGGCGGCCAGCGCGACACCCTCGAGCTGATTCCTGCGGGATCACCGCTGCTCGACGATCGCCTGGTGATCGGTGCGGACACGGTGCGGTTCGCCGCGGCGGGGTTCACTCCCAGCGCGAACATGGTCACCGTGACCGACGCGCCCGAGACGCTGACGCTCACCGGCACGGTGTCGGGCCGGCCGATCCAGCTGGACTACACCTTCCGGCACGACGATTACCGGATCGAGATCGCCGGCCGGATGGGCCGCGTGGGGGCGGCCGGTGGCACGCTGCTGGTGGGGTTGGGCAACGGCTTCCGCGACACCGAGTCGAACATCCCGGAGAATCACCGCGAGAGCGGCATCGTCACCTACCTCGACGACACCGAACTGACCCGCTTCTCGTCACTCGACCCGCTGGTGCCGACGGTGCTGTCGGGGCCGTTCGACTGGGTGGCGGTGAAGAGCAAGTACTTCGTGGCGGGGTACTTCGCCTTCGACTCGACGCGGACGCAGGGGACCCAGGGGCTGATCGGCGGAGTGGTGGCGCTGCCCACCGACACCCTCCCGGCCAAGCCGGTGCGGGCGCGCACCCAGCTCACCATGCCGGTCGGCTCGGTCGGCACCTGGGGCGCCACGCTCTACCTCGGCCCCATGGAATACGACCGGCTCACCGCGGTGGGCCGGGAGTTCGACGACGTCAACCCGTACGGCTGGCCGGGATTCCGCACCATCATCCGGCCGTTTGCGGTGGCGATCCGGACCATCTTCGTCTGGATGCACCAGGTGGTGGGGCTGCACTACGGCATCGCGATCATCGTCTTCGGCGTCCTGATCCGTATCCTGCTCTGGCCGCTCAACCAGAAGGCGATGCGGTCGATGACCGCGATGCAGGCGATCCAGCCCGAGATGCAGGCGCTGCAGAAGCGCCACAAGGAGGACCCGCAGCGGCTGCAGCAGGAGATGCTCAAGCTCTACCGCGAGAACAAGGTGAACCCGTTCGGCGGCTGCTGGCCGATGCTGCTGCCGTACCCGTTCCTGATCGCGGTGTTCTTCGTGCTGCAGAACACCATCGAGCTGCGCGGCGTGGAGTTCCTCTGGATGCCCGACCTCTCGCGCGCCGACCCGCTCTACATCATCCCGGTGTTCATGGCGCTGTCGATGTTCGGGCTGTCGAAGATCGGCCAGATGGGGATCGCGCCGAACCCGCAGGCCAAGATGATGACCTACGTGCTGCCGGTGGTGTTCGGCGTGCTGTTCGCCAACTTCGCCTCGGGACTGAACCTGTACTACGCGGTGCAGAACGTCGCGTCGATCCCGCAGCAGTGGCTGATCATGAAGGAGCGCAAGAAGCTCGGCCTGCACACCAAGACGGCGAACTAGGCAGGCGCGCCCCTTGGGGCGCGCGATCCTGGCGGGTCAATGGTGAAGGGCGAAGGACAGCCCGAGCCGAGAGAAGCGAAGCGAGAGAAGTGACCCTGACCACAATCGCTTCTCTCGCTTCGCTTCTCTCACTCGCCAGCCGCGCGTGCGGCCAGTTCACGGAACTGCGCCTGCCGCCGCGCCGCCCAGCGGCGGAGTCCCCAGACGCCTCGTGTCAGCATCGCTGCACCCAGCAACCCGAGCCAGATGACAGGGGAAAGGTCGTAGGGAACGCCAGCCACGCCGGTGAAGGCGGTGACTCCGAGCAGGACGGCGGCCGTTGCGAGAGCAGCGCTCCCACCGAAGATCATCCGCCGCGCGTGACCGTTGAGGGTCTGGAACCGGAGCCGGCTGCCCTCGGCGCCCGGCTCGAGCAGCACCTTGAGGTTGCCGTTGCGCCACTGCCGGAACGAGCCCTGCGCCTGGAGCCGACCCTCGGCGCTGAAGGTCTCGCGCGCCGCGACCACCAGCGCGTCCCACTCCGCATCGCCGAGCTGGCGATCGAGGGTCACCGCGTGGCGCACCGCGATCGGCAGGCCGAGCAGCGTGTCGGTGGCCGCTGGTTCGGTCCGCTCGAGCGACCGCGCCGCGGCCGCCACCGACTCCGGCGCAATCCCCACCTCGCCGCCGATCGCCTGCAACTCCGCCAGCGTGAACCCCTCGGCCGCATGCGGCGACGGCGGCGGCTCCGCCGCGGCGCGGCGGAAGATCTCGGTGACCTCGGTGTCGGTGTAGCGGCGCATGGCGGAGCCGTGAGAGGGTGCTGGCGGAAGATAGTCGTTGGTCGTTAGTCGTTGGTCGTTGGGTCACAGTTCAGGGGTCTCTTGCTTGCTCGAGGCCCGGCGAGGTGCACGGACCCTCGCGGACCACCCCAACGACCAACGACCAACGACCAACGACTCATGGCCATTGCCTCACCTCCGCGGCGTCACGAACGGCAGCCGCTCCGGCACCGGCTTGTCCCACCGCGGCCGCTCGGCATCCTCCGCCATCAGCCAGAGGATCGCGTAGATCATCTTCGCGGCACCGGTCATCTTGGCGATGTCGAGCTTGGCCGCCTCGTCGCCCTGGCGATGGTAGTCGGCGTGCAGGCCGGTGAAGAACTGGATCACGGGGATGCCGTTCTCCATGTACGGTGCCGCGTCGGTGCGCGGGTAGAAGAACGACACCGACGGATCGTCGTGCCGCGGCGTGAGGGTGATCCAGTCTTACTTCTGGCGCGCGGCCTCGAGCACCCGATTCATCATCGTCGAGATCACCGCGGGACCGGAGACCCACACCTCGCCCGGTCCGGCCAGGTCCTGTTCGGCCGGGGAGTCGCTGCCCGGCGCCTTGGTGCGCCCGATCATGTCGACGTTGATTTTGAACCGCACGTTTTCGATGGGGACGGTCGGGGCTTTCATCGATCCCCAGAGGCCGATCTCCTCGCCGCTGTCCCAGATCAGCAGCACCGAGCGCTTCGGCCGCGGCCCCCGCATCAGCGCCTCGGCCACCGCCAGGTCCACCGCGCTGCCGCTGGCGTTGTCGTCGGCGGCGTTGTAGATGCTGTCGCCCTCGGGGGTGACGGCGCGCCCGATCGCACCGTCGAGGGGCGACGCGACGCTGCTCCACTGGTCCTTGAGCCCGGGAGCGGAGCCCTCGACGAATCCGCCCCCGTGGTAGGGACGGTGGGTGGTGGTCTCCCCGACCAGGTCGATGGCCACGCGCTTGCCCAGTTCGAACGGGTCGGGACGCGCCCCCGTGGTGTCGGTGCCCGCCGCGATGGCGGCGAGCGCCGGTGCATCGGCGAGCAGCATTGCCGCCGCCTCGCGCGACAGCACGATCCGCGGCAGCGGATAGGCAGCGTAGGCGCGCCCCTTGGCGGGCGTGAGGTCGCGACCCGCGGGCACGCGGTTGCGGAACGACGACCAGCCGCTGATGAAGGCATCGTTCGGAAGCGTCAGGATGCCGCGCGCTCCGCGCTGGGTCGCCTCCTCGAGGACGGTGGAGTATGTGATGCCGGCGCGGCCGAAGTCCGACGGCCGCCTCCCCTGCGGGTCCGGCAGTCCGTCGACCAGGAGCCACTTCCCGGCAACGTCCAATCCGGCGTAGGGGTCGATTCCGTCCGACGGGATTCGCGCACCGTGTCCCACGTACACCACGTCGCCGGCGTGCATCCCCGCCTGCAGGAACGACTGCACCACGAAGTGCTCGCCGTAGTGGATCGGCGTGCTGCCGATCATCCCGCCCGCGCGTGCGGTGTCGACTCGCGACGAGATCACGGTGTAGTGCTGGAAATAGCCGCCGCTGTCGCCGGCGGGGGTGATGCCGAGCGCGCGCAGCCGACGTGCCACGTAGGCGGCGGCGGAGTCGTAGCCGGGCTCCAGTGTGGAGCGCCCCATGTTGGCGTCGGAGGCGAGGAAGAACACGTCCTCGCGGATCTGGTCGGCGGAGATGCTCCGCGCCGCCGCTTCCATGGCGGCAACGCGCGGCGACTGCGCGAGGACGGTGGCCGGGAGGAGCGTGGCGAGAACAGCAACGCGGAGCAAGGCGAGGGTCATGGCAGGCCGTGACGGGTAGGGGGGACGGGGAACGGGGTGCGTGTTCTCGGAGTACGGACGATAGCTCCTCTCGGTTGCGGAGCAGCAACCCCGTCACCCGTCGCCCGTCACCCGTCCCATCACGAACTCATCCCCGCCGCCTCGGCGAGTCCGACCCGCTCCACTCGGGCGGCGAGCATCCGCCACCCCAGGTAGCGCCCGGCGCCGGGGGGGAGCGTGGTGCCGTCGGCCCCCCGGCGCATCGCCACCGGCGCGTCATCCTCGAGCCAGCGGAGCGCCAGTCCCATCCCGGCCCGGTCGAGGTCCGCCTCGAGGCGCGACTGCAGCGTGCGCTCGTGCTGGCGGAGTCGGTTGAGGGCCCCCTCGCTGATACCCAGCGCCTCGGCGGGCGCGGCGCCGAGGGTCTCGGCGGCGTGCACCCCCAGTCCGGCCGCGTACACCCATTCCGCGAGCCGAACCTCGCGCGCCGCTTCCCAGCGATCCCAGCCGCCGCGCACGGCAATCGCGGCGACCGGATTCCCCGGTGTGGTCCAGCGGGTGAGTGCCGCCATGGCCGACGCCACGGCCGTCTCCGCATTCGGCGCGGCAGCGCCTTCGCGTCCCGACACCCCCAGCCGGTCGACGAAGAGCGCGATCGTCTCCGCCCCCGGCTCGGGGATCGCCTCGAACGCCCCACCGGGCGCGCCGCTGGCCACCAGCACGATCCGCTTCGGTGCCGCCAGGCCCCGGTCGACCAGCCGATCGCGCGCATCACGAATCGCCTGGTGCAGCGCCGTGTCGCCGGCGCGCTCTGCGAGGTTGGCCCATGTGGTGGGTGCGGGAAGCGACGCCTCCGTCGGCGCGCGCTGGCGTCGGATCGGTTCCAGCACGTCAGCGTGACGGCGGGCGAATGTCGCCAACTCGTCGGCGTCGCCGCGCGCCGCGGCTGCCCAGGGAGTGACGAGGTCGAGGATGGGCACGAAAGGAAGGTGACGGGTGACGGGTAACGGGTGACGGGGAACAGGCAACGCAGGATGGCAGACACGGAGCGCCCCGTCCCCCGTCCCCGGTTCCCCGTTACCTCAATGCTCCTTGCGCCGCCTCGCCACCTTGTCGAGGAACGCCTTCTCTTCGCTGGTGAGCGATGCGATGCCGGTGGCGGAGATCTTGTCGAGCACCCGATCGATCTCGGCGGCCTCGAGCTCGCCGGGGTCGGGCGCGCGCGGCGCCGGGGCGCTGCGCGCCGGCTCGGCGACGCGCGCGTCGCGACGCGAGTCCGAATCGCGGCGCCCAGCCGGCACGGTCACACGCGGCCGCATCGGCGGGAAGCGCGGCGTGTCGGTGCCGCGCGCCATCCGCTGCACCTGGAAGAACAACCAGCCGAAGAGCAGCCCGCCAAGGTGCGCCACGTGCGCGATGCCGCCGCTCCCCGCGCCCATGGTGCCGAGGATCGCCATCACGGCGAAGAGCACCACCAGCCACTTGGCCTTGATCGGGATCGGCAGCGGGAAGAGGATCAGCTCGGCGTCGGGGTAGAACTTCGCGTAGGCGAGCGCCACGCCGAGCACCGCGCCCGACGCGCCGATGAACGGCGCGATCGGCAGCATCGACGAGAGCAGCAGCGACAGCAGCGCCGCACCCACGCCGCAGTAGAGATAGAACAGCAGGAAGCCGCCGCTGCCCAGCCGCCGCTCCACCGGCGGCCCGAACACGAACAGGCCGATCGAGTTGGCGAGCAGGTGGAACAGCCCGCCGTGCAGCGTCATGTAGGTGAAGAACGTCCACGGCCGCGTGAACGCGGTGCGCGGATCGAAGCGGAGCCACTCGGTGATCGCCGGCGACGTGAGCAGCGTCTCCTGCAGCAACAGCACCACCGCGTTGAGCGCCAGGAGGCGCACAACCCAGGGGGTGAGGCGGGAAGGATGCTGCGTGTGCATTGCCAACGTGTCCCCTTCAGCCGCGGCCGTCAGGCCGCGGGTTCCTTGTGCCACCATCCCCGCGGCCTGACGGCCGCGGCTGGATCAACCTGCGACAATCCTCTCACACAACTCTCCGAACCCGATCCCCACCGCCTGCGCCGACTGCGGCAGCAGCGACGTCGCGGTCATGCCGGGCAGGGTGTTGAGCTCCAAACAGAACAGCCGACCATCGGGAGTCAACCGGAAATCCACCCGCGAGTAGCCGGTCACCTTGAGCGCGCGGTGAGCGGCCAGTCCCAGCCGCTGCACATCGTGCGCCACGCTGGCCGGCAAGTCGGCGGGGAAGATCTCCTGCGACATTCCCGGCACGTACTTGCACTCGTAGTCGAACAGTTCGTGCCGGGGGATGATCTCGCCCACCGCCAGCGCCTCGTCACCGAGGATCCCCACCGTGAGCTCGCGGCCGGGGATGAACCGCTCGACCATCACTTCATCGTCGTGGCGCAGCGCCTCCTGAATGGCGACGCCCAGGCCACCCGGCTCGCGCACCACCGAGAGCCCCACGGTGGAGCCCTGCTTGGAGGGCTTCACCACCGCCGGCCAGCCGAGCGACCGCTCCACCCGCTCGGGTGTCACGTCGGCCCCGGCTCCGCGGCCGGGTGCGACCATCAGCCAGTCGGCCACCGGCACCCCGGCTGCCTGGAAGAGCTGCTTGGCCAGGTCCTTGTCCATCGCGAGCGCCGACGCGAGCGCCCCGGCCCCGGTATACCGGATACCGGCCAGGTCGAGCAGGTGTTGCAGGGTGCCGTCCTCGCCCCGGCCACCATGGAGGGCCAGGAAGCAACAGTCGGCGTCGCGGATCACCGGCTGGTCGAGCAGGCCGCCCAGCAGCAGCGCCCGCTCCGCGTCAGCCAGCGCGACGCGATCGGCTGGCGCCGGGCGCACCGTGGCGCCGAGCAGCTCGGACTCGTCGGCGGCCGCCACCACCCCGTGCGCGGTGTCGATCACCGTCACCTCGTGGCCGCTGGCGCGCAGCGCGGCGGTCACCTGACCCGCCGATGCCAGGGCGACGGAGCGCTCGGCGGAGGAGCCGCCAGTGAGGACAGCGATCTTCATGCGAATGAATCCTTCGGGTGCGTGACGTCAGCCGCGGCCGTCAGGCCGCGGAGATCCCGGCGGTATCTCGTGGGCTGCGATCCTCTGGATTATACCGGGCAACGGATCTGGGGGGGGGGCGACCGCGGCCTGACGGCCGCGGCTGATCGGGCGCTAACGCGCTCGTCTCGCCCGCTCTGCCTCGGCGGCGATCGTCCCGAACGCGGCCCAGTTGCCGCGCGAGACCAGGATCCCGAACAGCGAATCGGCGAGTTCCGGGCGTCCCTCGATCAGGTGCCACGCACCGAGGCCATAGGCCACCGCGGCGTCGGAAGGTGCGTCGCCGGTGGCGCCTGCCGGTGCGAGCGAGTCCGCCGGCAGCGCGCCCTTGGCGACCAGCAGCAGCCGATGATATGACTGGTTCTCGATGACGTCCATGTCGGCGGTGATCGGCGCGAGCACCGAGTCGGCTGCCGCGGCGTCACCGAGGCGGCGCAGCGTGAGGTAGCGCCACCAGCTGGTGGCGACCAGCATGTCGGGGTTGTCGGCGATCGCCGCCTCGGCGCGATACGCGGCGAGCGCCGCGGCGAAGTCGCCGCGCAGGTAGTGCGCGAGGCCGAGGTGGTACCAGATGTTCGACTGCAGTGTGGAGGTGGGGATGTTGCGCGCGTTCGGGAGGCCGTCGGGTTCGACCTCGATCGGCCGCCCCGCGATCATCGTCGCGGCGCGCGAGAGGTCGGCAATCGCGCTGTCGAGTTCGCGCACGGTGATCCAGCGATGGCCGCGATGCCTGAGGAAGCGCGGATCGTCTGGGAACCGCGCGATGCCGTCACTGAAGGTGGCGATCGCCTCGCGGTAGCGGCCCAGGTAACCCTGCCGACGGCCGATCCAGATCAGCGCATCGGGTGACGAGTCGGCAGCCCACGCGGCGCGCGCCGAATCGAGCTGCGCCTCGAACCCGGCCTGGCGAGCCGAGTCGAGCACGGGACGCCGGAGCGAGTCGCCCAGGAAGGAGATTGCCTCCACGTCCGATGCTGGCGGCGATTGGGGCGCGGCGCAGCCCACAAGGAACACCGCGACAAGGCGAAGGGCGAGGGGCGAGGGGCGCTTGCCCGACAGCCGCCCCTCGCCCTTCGCGCCCCCTCGCTTCGCTCGGGGCAGGCCTCGCACTGTTGCCTCGTTCATCGCCCGATCATCTCGCGCAGCAGGTCGTACCGGCTCACGATTCCCACCAGCGTGCCGTTCTCGCGCACCAGCGCGGCCGGGGTTTCCTTGGTGAGCAACGGTGCGACGCGCTCGACCAGCATCGTCGCCTCGACAATGGGGAGCGGCGCGTCCATCACCTCGCGGACCGGGCGGTCGAGCAGCGACGGCTGCTCGAGGGCGCGCTGCATCAGCGTCCCCTCCACCAGTGAGCCGACGGACTCGCTGCCGTCGATCACCGGCAGCTGCGACACGTCGTAGGTGCCCATCAGGTTGAGTGCCTGGCGCACCTGCGCGGCGGGGGCCACCTGCACCAGCGGCGGGGCGTCGCCGCGCCGGCGCGCGAGCAGCGCCGCCACGGTGGGGCGCGGCACGTCGAGCAGCTGGTTCTCGCGCAGCCAGTCGTCGTTGAACACCTTCGACAGGTAGCGCTCGCCGGTGTCGCAGAGGATGGTGACGATGCAGGCCTCGGGGTCGTCGAGTTCCTTGGCGAGCTCGATGGCGAGATGCACGTTGAGTCCCGCCGATCCGCCGACGAAGATCCCCTCCTCGCGCGCCAGCCGGCGCGCCATCGCCATCGACTCCTTGTCGCTGGCCTGCCGGAATTCATCGACGATGTCCCACCACACCGTGGTGGGCGCCTTGTCGCCGCCGATCCCTTCCACCTTGTACGGCGCACCGTCGCTGCCGAGGGCGCCGGTGCGGTGATACTCGGTGTAGAGCGAGCCGACCGGGTCGCCGGCGATCACGCGGATGTCGGGGTTCTTTTCCTTGAGGTACTTGCCAGCCCCGCTCACCGTGCCGCCGGTGCCGGCGCCGGCCACAAAATGGGTGACCGTGCCGCCAGTCTGCTCCCAGATCTCGGGCCCGGTGGTGGCGTAGTGGGACTCCGGGTTGCCCTGGTTGTAGAACTGGTTGGAGGGGATCGGCGCCGGGGTGTCGTGGGTGATCTGCTTGGCCTTCATCACGTAGTTCTCGGGATGATCCGGCGGCACCGCGGTGGGGGTGATCACCACCTCGGCCCCGAACGCCCGCAGCAGCCGCACCTTCTCCTGGCTCATCTTGTCGGGCATGGTGAAGATGCAGCGGTAGCCCTTGAGCGCCGCCGCGATCGCCAGCCCCACCCCCGTGTTGCCGCTGGTCCCCTCGACGATCGTCCCCCCCGGCTTGAGGCTGCCGTCCCGCTCGGCGGCCTCGATGATCGCCGCGCCGATGCGGTCCTTGACCGACCCGCCGGGATTGAAGAACTCCGCCTTGCCGTAGATCGGGGTCCGGAGTCCCTGGGTGACCCGGTGCAGCCGGATCAGCGGGGTCTGGCCGACGGTCTCGAGAATCGAGTCGTAGGGGCGCGGGTGCGGGGCGTGGCTCACTCGGACTCCCCGGGCCGGACGGAGTCCGGCAGGGTGAACTGGATCGGGACCTGGATCGGGGCCATCACGGCGGTGTCGCCGCGGGTGGCCGGGGTGAACCGGAGGGTAGGGGCGGCCGTCAGCGCTGCCGCATCGAAGGCCTGATGGCCACTCGACTCCTCGATCCGGGTCGAGTCGCGCACCACCGCGCCGGAGGAATCCACCACCACGTAGAGCATCACCTCTCCCTCGATCCGCTGGGTGTAGAGCTCGGGGGGGTAGGGGATCGGCGCCTGGCCATCGACCGGAACCGGCGGGGTGAACTCGCCGGCCACCGGCACCTCCTCGCCGCAGGCCATGGTGAGGAGGAGGAGGGGAAGGGCGGTACGAATCATGGGCGTCAAGGTAACCTCCGAAAACGGAGATCGGAGACCAGGGATCGGAGATCGGAGGGGCCCTCTCGGATCACCGATCCCGGATCTTCGATCTCGTCTTCCGAAACCGTCTGGCCTTCTCCCGGTTGCCGCAGCGCTGCATGTCGCACCAGCGGCGGGAGCGGTTGCGTGAGCGATCGATGAACAGTCGGCCACAGGCGTCGCAGCACTTGAGCCGCTGCCGGTCATCGCCGGCGAGGAGCTCGGCGGCCGACCACGCGGCGGGGTAGATCAGCTCGAGCACCGGGTCCGGCTCGCGTCGCCATCCCCAGGCATAGCCGCGCACGGTGGAGACGAGACCGCGGGCCTGGGCGGAGCGCGCGAGCAACCGGTCGAGTGCCTCGAGATAGTCGTCACTCGCGCCGAGTCCGCGGGCCTCATCGATCAGGATCCGCTCCAGCACCTGCCGGAAGTTTTCCACCGCCGCGCGCGACCCAGGAGCGTCCGGCCAGTCGCGCCGGTCGGCCTTGTGGACAAAGGCGATGCAGGGGAAAGTCCCGTGGGATAGGGGCATGGTAACCAGTATAACACGAAATGATGGTTACGCGAGGACGGAACGGCGGAGTACTGAGGGTCGGAGCGCTTCTGCAGGCGCACCCCTTGGGGTGCGCGATGCCGGCATCGCGCGCCGTGAACGGCGCGCCTGCAGGGGAATCAACCTTCCGTCGTTCCGTCCTCTGCTTCCTTCCGCAGTCTGGCCAATTCCGCGAGCGCCTCGATCGGCGTCATTCGGTCGGGGTCGAGCGACTTCAGTCGCTGCTGGAGGGGGTCGGGTGTGGGTGGGCGAGGGTCAGGCGTGTTCGAGCGAGGAGGCCCCCCCTCGCCTTGCTCGGGGCGGGCTGCCGCCGTCGCTTCGCGACGGGGCGGGGTGAAGTCAAACAATGTCGGCTGTGCCGGGTCGGGGTCGGCTGGTGGTGCACCGGGCACCACGCGGTGACCGGTCTCGAGCGTGCCGAGGACGTCCTTGGCGCGGTCGACCACCGAGCCGGGGAGGCCGGCGAGCTCGGCGACGTGGATGCCGTAGCTCCGGTCGGTGCCGCCCGGCTCGAGGCGGTGCAAAAAGACGATCCCCTGACCGGTCTCCTTGACCGCCACGTTGCAGTTGCGGGCGTGCTGCAGCTTCTCGGGGAGCTGCATCAGCTCGTGGTAGTGGGTGGCGAACATCGTCCGGCAGCCGATCCGGTCGTGGATGTGCTCGGTCACCGCCCAGGCGATCGCCACTCCGTCGTAGGTGCTGGTCCCCCGGCCGATCTCGTCGAGCAGCACCAGCGACCGCTCGGTGGCGTTGTGGAGGATGGCGCTGGTCTCGCTCATCTCGACCATGAAGGTCGACTGGCCGCGGGCCAGGTTGTCGCTCGCCCCCACCCGGGTGAAGAGCCGGTCGACCACCCCGATCCTGGCCCGGGAGGCCGGGACGAACGCCCCCACCTGGGCCAGCAGGGCGCAGAGCCCGATCTGGCGGAGGATGGTGCTCTTGCCGGCCATGTTGGGGCCGGTGACCAGCAGCACCCGGACCGCCTCGTCGAACCGGACGTCGTTGGGGACGAACTTTTCCCGGGCCATCATCCGCTCGATGACCGGGTGGCGCGACCCCTCCAGGACCAGTTCCAGCCCCTCGTGCAGCTCGGGCCGGATCCAGCGCTCGGTCACCGCCACCTCGGCCAGCGAGGCGAGGACGTCGAGCCGGGCCAGCAGGGCGGCGGTGGCCTGGATCCGGCCGATCGCCTCGCCCACCCGGTCGCGGAGCGCGGTGAACAGCTCCCCCTCGCGCGCCGCGATCCGCTCCTCGGCACCGAGGACCTTGGCCTCGTACTCCTTGAGTTCGGGGGTGACGTAGCGCTCGGCATTGGTCAGCGTCTGGCGGCGCTCGTAGTCGGCCGGCACCGCCGCCTGGTTGGCGCGGGTGACCTCGAGGAAGTACCCGAAGACCTTGTTGTAGCCGATCTTGAGCGACTGGATTCCGGTGCGCTCGCGCTCGCGCTGCTGGATCGCGGCGAGCGCCTGCTTGCCGTTGGCGCGCAGGTCGCGCAGCTCGTCGAGCTCGGCGTCATGGCCTGGCGCGATCACGTCGCCGTCGGCGAGTGCCACCGGCGGGCGCTCGGTGAGCGCGGCCGCGAGGGCCTCGCGGAGATCGTCGAGCGGGTCGAGGGATTCCGCGGCGAACGCCAGGATTCCGGGGCCAGGGCCGGCGTCCGTCCGCTGCCGCGGCGCAGGCGCCGCGGCCGATTCGTCCGAGTTGGTCGAGATCGGCCGCGCCGCGCGCGGCGCGGCAGCGATCGCCACCTCCGCCAGCACCTCCGCGACCGCCGGGATCCGCGCGAACGAATCGCGCAGCGCGCCCATCTCGCGCGGGGTCGCGCGACCGGCCGCGGCGCGCGCCGCGAGCCGCTCCACGTCGCGCACGCCGTCGAGCACCTCGCGCAACCGGTTGCGGAGCCGCGACTCGGCGACCAGCGTGGCCACGGCGTCATGCCGGGCGCTGATCCGCTCGACGTTCCTGAGTGGCGACGAGACCCACTGCCGCAGCAGTCGCGCGCCCATCGGGGTGCAGGTGCGATCGAGCGTCTCCACCAGCGTGACGCCCTTGGCTCCGCCGCGCAGCGGCTCGAGCAGCTCGAGATTGCGCCGCGTCATCTCGTCGATCCAGCAGAGCTCGGCGTTGCGGCGGATCTCGGGGCGGCGAAGATGCGGCAGCCCGGACGGCTGCAGTTCGCCGATGTAGCGAAGCAGCGCTCCCGCCGCACCGACCGCCGCGGCGTCACCCGGTTCGAGGCCGAGGCCGTCGAGCGACGCGATCGCGAGACGGCGGGCGAGTTCCTCGCGGGCCAGGTCGGGATCGAACTCCCATCCCTCCCGGCGGGTGCGGAGCACCTCGGCCGCGGCCGGCGCGTCGGGGGCGGCGCCGGGCAGCACCAGCTCGGCCGGGGCGAGCCGCGCCAGCGCCTCGGGGAGGCCGTCGACGCCGGGGGATTCGAGGACGAACTCACCGGTCGAGAGGTCGATCGCCGCCAGCCCGTCGCCGGCCACCGCCACCAGCCAGTTGTTGCGCGATCCGGGGACGTACTCCTCGTCGAGGAAGGCGCCCGGGGTGACCGTCTCGATCACCGCGCGCTTGACGATCCCGCGCGCCGCCTTGGGGTCCTCCACCTGCTCGCAGATGGCGACCCGGTGGCCGGCGGTGATGAACTGACGGAGGTACCCGGCCGCCGCCTTGACCGGCACCCCGGCCAGCGGCACGCCGTCGCCGCGCGAGGTGAGGGTGATTCCCAGCACCCGCGACGCCACCTGGGCGTCGTCGTAGAACATCTCGTAGAAGTCGCCCATCCTGAAGAACAGGATGGCGTCGGTGTGGCGCGACTTGATCTCGCGGTACTGGGCGAGCAGCGGGGTGTCAGACACGGGGAGAATCTAGCCGGAGAACGGAACGACGGAACGACAGAGGACCGAGCCTGTGCGCGGGCGCACCCCTTGGGGTGCGCGATGCCCACATCGCGCGCCGTGAACGACGCGCCCGCGGGTTCTCGGGCCTAATCCACTCGAGTCACGAACGGTCTGCCACCCACCGCGCGCGTCAGCTCGTCGAGCCGCGCATTGGCGGCATCGCGCGAGGCGAACGGACCGGCCTGCAGCTTGGTGAGCCCGCTGGGGCCCGGTTCGCGATATGGCGTGAGGCCCATCTGGCGGATCAGTCCCTCGACCCGCCGGATCGATGTCGGGTCGCTGAGTGCGGCCACCTGCACGCGCCACGGCCCCGCCACCGGTGCAGCCGGCGGGGGCGGCGGGGGCGGCGGCGCAGGGCGCGCCT
>CALGOK010000172.1 GCA_937961295.1 uncultured Gemmatimonadota bacterium | reverse complement strand
CGCCGTAGCTGCGCACCGGCTTGCCGAACACCGAGAGCTGCATGGGGATGAAGTACTTCGACTGGTCCTCGATTCGGATGAACGTCTTGTAGACCTCCGCCAGGGCGCGCTCGATCGCGTAGGTCACGCCGAACAGCACCACCAGGTCGCCGGTCCCGGCGAGCGACAGGTCGAGCAGCGCCACCGCCACCGGTGCCACGACCATCCCCACCACCGTGCTGCGGAAGAAGGTGCGCCAGGTGAATCCCTCGTGGGGGGCATCCTTGTACATCCCCCAGATCGACGCGTGCAGTCCCGCGCAGAGTCCCACCACGATCGCCGTCACGTGCGTCATGCATCCTCCGGGTGCGCCGGCGCCGCCGGCGGGTGACAGGCCTCGACCAGCGCCAGGTCCCGGCGCGCAAGCGCCAGGGTCATCTCGGGCTCGCGATCCTCGCGGGTCGCCCCGAGGAAGTCGGCGAACATCGCCCGGTAGCCGCTGATGTCGCGGAACCCCGGGAACCGCAGCCGGTGCCGCCGACCCGAGACGCGGACAAAGAGCCCGTTGGTCTCGAACGCGATCACGCCGGCGGTGCCGTAGCAGTGCGACATCCGCAATCCCTTGAGCGGCGACGGCACCTCCCATGAGTACGCGAGTGAGCCGACCGCGCCGCCGGCGTAGTCGACCACCATCAGCGTGGTGCGCTCGGCCGCGCTGGGCGGCCCGGCGACGTGGCCGCGCGCCGCGCGCACCTCCGGGCCGAGCGACGCGAGGAAGTGCACCCAGTGGATGCCGCCTTCCCACAGCGCGCCATGCGCGAGCGAGTCGCCGAGCCACGCCGGTGCGTCCTGGCGCTTCACCGCGTCGATCATCACCAACCGCAGCTCACCGATCACGTCGCTGGCCAGGAGCTCGCGCAGCACGCGGAGCAGCGGCCGGTAGCGGTAGTTCTCCGCCACCATCACGCGCCGGCCTGCCGCGTCCGCGGCAGCGGCGACGCGGTCGCAGTCGCTGGCGTGCAGGAAGGCCGGCTTCTCGACGATCACGTGCTTGCCCGCGGCGAGCGCGGCGAGGGTCAGCTCGAGGTGCGAGTCCGGTGGCGTGGCCACCAGCGCCACGTCGACCTCGCGCGCGGCGAGCGCGGCGTAGTAGCTCCCCAGCGCCCCCCGCCCGCCGTGGCGCCGGTTGAACGCCTCGGCCCGGCCCGGATCGCGGCTGGCGTAGATCCGCTCGACGCCGGGGAACGCCTTGAGCGTCTTCGAGTGCTTGGCGGTGATCCGGCCGCACCCCAGCATCGCGATGGTGATCGGCTCAGGCATGGTGGCGCTCCGCGGTGGCGGTTCCGGCGGCCGCGCGGATCGCAAGCCGCTCCGCGGCCCGCAACGCGTTGGCCGCGATGGTGAGCGAGGGATTGACCCCGGCGGCGCGCGGCAGCGCGCTCCCGTCGGTGACCAGCAGGTTCGCGAGGCCGCGGAAGCGGCAGTCGCCGTCGAGCAGCGAGCTGCGGGGGTCGACGCCCATCCGCACCGTCCCCAGCGCATGCGACCAGGTGTCGATCACGTGTCGATACAGGAAGAGCGCGCCCGCCCGGCGCAGGATACGGCGCGCCGCCCGCCGGAGCGCGGCTGCCGCGGCAAGATCGCGCTCGCTGTACTGATGGCGAATTTCCAGCCGCGGCATGCCGTCGCGGTCGGTGCCGGTGCCGAGCAGGACGCGATTGCCGGCCCGGGGCTGGTCCTCCGCGATCAGCAGCAGGCCGGTCAGGTGGCGCACCAGCGGGGCGAGCGGCTTGAGCGCCCACGGCAGGCCGTCGCGGGCCAGCGCCTCCGGCGGGGTCGGCAACTGCTGCAGCGCACCGGCGCGCGCGTCCGGTCCCCCCGGCGCCCCGAAGTAGAGGTCATGGATGCCGAGCTGCTTGTGGAACTCGCCCACGCGATCGGGGCGTCGCGCGAAGAACCCCAGCAGGATCTCGTTCTTGTGCCGGGTGAGGTAGCGGCCGAGAGCGTCGCCTCCCGGATTGCGCGAGGCGAGGCCGGACGCCAGCAGCAGGTGCGGCGTGGCGAGCGCCCCGGCCGCGAGCACCACGTGATCGGCACCGAAGCGCACCGGCGTGCCGCTGGGCAAGTGGTGACCCGTTGCGGCCGCAACCCGATCCGCCTCGACGTGCAGGCGCGTGATCACGGTGTCGTGATGCAGCTCGAGCCCGCGCGCGAGCAGGGGCCGGAGGATCACGGTGGCGAGGTCGTTCTTCGCCTCGATCGCGCACGCGTAGCCGTCGCACGTGGGGCACGCCACGCAGGCGTGGCGACCAGGTCGCTCGACGGTGTTGAGTGCCAGCGGGAGCCGGAACGGCTGCAGCCCGAGGTCACGCGCGGCGGCGGCGATCCGCTCGGAGACCGGTGCCAGTGGCAGCGGCGGGGCGGGGTAGGGCGCGCTCCGCCAGGGCTCGGTCGGATCCTCGCCGGCGACGCCGGCCACGCCGAGCAGCGACTCGGCGCGGGCGTAGTGCGGCTCCAGGGTGCCGTAGCCGAATGGCCAGCACGCACCGGAATCGCCGTCGATCGCGTCGTTCGGCAGGAAATCCGCCTCGCGGAACCGCAGCGAGACGCCGCCATAGAACACCGACGGGCCGCCGACGCAGTGGTAGGCACCCACCGCACGACGGCGGCCGCCGGTCGTGTCGGCGTAGAGGTCCTGGCCGACGTAGTGCGGGCCGAGGTTGCCGACGGCGTCGGGCGCCCAGTTCTGCGGCCCGCGCGCCACCCAGCCGCCGCGCTCGACCAGCGTCACGCGCCAGCCGGCCTCGATGAGCGCGTGGGCCGCCATGGCGCCGCCGAAGCCGCTGCCGATCACCAGCGCGCTGGGGTTCGCCTCCGTCTTCGCAGGTTGGGACACGCGGCAAAGATCGGCGGACGCCGCGGGAGACGGAAGGGCGGCGCGCCTTCCGCATCGCCGGATTCGCGGTAGCGTAATGCACACCCCCCGCGGTCCCTCCCACAGGAGACGCCCATGACCGGCATCGCAGCGCTCTGGCTGCCGATCCTCCTCTCGGCGGTGTTCGTCTTCCTCGCCAGCTCGGTGATCCACATGGCCACCCCCTGGCACAAGGGCGAATTCCCGGCACCGCCGCGACAGGACGACCTCCAGGCGGCCATCCGTCCGTTCAACCTGCCGCCGGGTGAGTATGCCCTGCCGCGCCCGGCCGACATGAAGGAGATGCAGGCGCCGGAGTTCCAGGAGAAGCTGCGCCAGGGCCCGGTGATCTACATGACCGTGCTTCCCAACGGGCCGATGACCATGGGCGGCGCCCTGGCGCAGTGGTTTGTGTACTGCATTGTCGTCGGCTTCGTTGCGGCCTATGTCGCGGGGCGGACCATCGCCCCCGGTGCGGAGTACATGCAGGTGTTCCAGGTCGCGAGCGTGACGGCGTTTGCCGGCTACGCCCTGGCGCTGTGGCAGGGCGCGATCTGGTACAAGCGCAGCATCGGGACGACCGTGCGCCACACGATCGACAGCGGCATCTACGCGATGCTGACCGGCGGGGTGCTCGGCTGGCTGTGGCCCTGACGGCGGCGACCGGCGAAGGGCGAGGGGCGAGGAGCGGGGGAAGGGCAGCGCCCCTCGCGCCTCGCCCCTCGCCTGTCGCGATCCCGACGCGCGTTAGCTTCCAGCGACTGTTCCGCACCAAAGGGGATGCCCCGTGCCCGCACCGTCCTTCCTTGCCGCCGTCAACGCTGCCGTGGACCGGGCCGCGCGATTCACCGACCACGATCCCGGCCTGATCGCCCAGATCAAGGCGTGCAACACCGTCTTCGAGATGCACTTCCCGATCCGGCGCGACGACGGCCGGCTCGAGATCATCGACGCCTGGCGCGCCCAGCACAGCCACCATCGCACCCCGGTCAAGGGCGGCATCCGCTTCGCCACCCAGGTCGATCCCGACGAGGTGCAGGCGCTGGCATCGCTGATGACCTACAAGTGCGCCGTGGTCGACGTCCCCTTCGGCGGCGCCAAGGGTGGCATCCGGATCGAGCGCAGCGACTATTCCCAGGCGGAGCTGGAGCGGATCACCCGGCGCTACACGTTCGAGCTCATCCGCAAGGGATTCATCGGCCCGGGGGCCGACGTGCCGGCGCCCGACTACGGCACCGGCGCGCAGGAGATGGTCTGGATCTGTGACACCTACCAGCAGATGCACCCCGACGAGCTCGATGCCCTCGGCTGCGTGACCGGGAAGCCGGTCGCGCACGGCGGCATCCGCGGCCGCGCCGAGGCGACGGGTCGCGGGCTTTTCTACGGGTTGAAGGAGATCTGTGCCGACGCCGAGCTGATGGGCACGCTCGGCCTTGGCGCGGGGCTCGCCGGCAAGCGCTTCGTGGTGCAGGGACTCGGCAATGTCGGCTCGCATGCGGCGCGCTTCCTCATCGAGGGCGGCGCGGTGCTGGTCGGCGTGGCCGACGCCATCGTCCGTGGCCGGATCAC
>CALGOK010000171.1 GCA_937961295.1 uncultured Gemmatimonadota bacterium | reverse complement strand
CGATGCCGTACTTCTCGATCTTGTTGTAGAGATTCGAGCGCGGCATTCCGAGAACGCGCGCCGTCTCCGCCACGTTCCAGTTGTGCTCCCGGAGCCGCGCAAGGATGAACACCCGCTCGGCGTCCTCCCGGAACTCGCTCAGCGTCTGGTCGCCCGCCTCGTCGGCCAACTTCTCGGGATCGATCGGCGGCAGCAGATCGCGGGGGAGCACCTGCTCCACGTCGTCGGCGCTGACCTCGTCGCCCGCGGAGAGGATCAGGAGCCGCTCGATCGCGTTGCGCAGCTCGCGGACGTTGCCGGGCCAGCGCCGTTCCTGCAGCATCCGGAGCGCGTCGCCCGCGAATGGCTTGGGCGCCATCCCGGGCCCCTGGCCCAACACCGAGACGAAGTGGGAGACGAGGGCGGGGATGTCGCCCGCCCGCTTGCGCAGCGGCGGCACGTGGATCGGCATCACATTGAGCCGGTGGTAGAGGTCCTCGCGGAACGATCCCTGGCGGATCTCCTGGCGCAGGTCGCGGTTGGTCGCCGCGATGACCCGCACGTCGACCTTGATCGGCTTGCTGTCGCCCACCCGCACGATCACCCCCTCCTGCAGCGCGCGGAGGATCTTGGCCTGCGCGTTGAGGGCGAGGTCGCCGATCTCGTCGAGGAACAGCGTCCCGCCGTCGGCCGCGTCGAACTTGCCGGCCTGGTCGGCCACCGCGCCGGTGAAGGCGCCCTTGATGTGGCCGAACAGCTCGCTCTCCACCAGCTCGCTCGGGATCGCCGCGCAATTCACCTCCACGAACGGCCGTGCGCGACGGCCCGACGCCTCGTGGATCGCTCGCGCCACCAGCTCCTTGCCGCTGCCGTTCTCGCCGGTGATCAGCACCCGGGCGTTGGTGGGCCCCACCTTCTGCACCAGCGCCCGGATCTCCTTGAGCGGGGCGGAGTCGCCGACCATGGCGAACTGCGCGTCGGTGGCCCGCGCCAGCCCCTCGCGGAGCCGCGCATTCTCGCCCGCCAGCCGCCGGTGCTCCAGCGCGCGCTGCACGGTGACCAGCAGGCGGTCGGAATCGAGCGGCTTCTCCAGGAAGTCGAACGCGCCGTCCTTCACCGCCTGCACCGCCGTGCTGATGGTGCCGTGCCCGGAGATCATCACCACCCGCGCCTCGGGATCGAGCTGCCGCAGCTGCGCCAGCGTGTCGAGGCCGTCGATCCCCTGCATCTTGACGTCGAGGAGCACCAGGTCGAACGGCCGCTGCCGGTAGGTGTTGAGCGCCTCGCCGCCGCTCGACGCGGTGGTGACCTCGTACCCCTCGTAGCCCAGCACCTGGGCCAGGATGTCGCGGATCGACCGCTCGTCGTCCACCACCAGCAGCCTGCCGTTCATCGCGTCGCGCTCCGATAGATGGCCACGCCCTCGGGCCGCACCCGGAATCCGGCAATCTCCGGCGGCATCCCGATCAGCAAACGTCCGTCACTCTCCCGCCCGGTGACCCGGCCCAGGATCCGGGCCACCACGTCCGCGGGAAGCGGCAGCCCGCGCACGATCACGCGCTCCAGCCGCCACTCCGCGGTGCCCGGCCGGGCCGGCACGATCTCGCCCTCCGCAATCACCTCCTCGCGGCCGCCGAGCACCCCGGGCAGCGCCGCCCGCATCTGGTCCGGCAGCTGGTCGGTGTCGACCACCGCGCGCACCCGGATCGACCGGTCACCCAGCTCGATCGAGACCGAGTCCATCCCCCGCACGCCGAGCAGCTCGCTCCCCTGCACCACCAGCGAGGCCAGCTCGCTCGCCGTGAGGAGCACGGAGTCCGGGCGCTCCGCCACCAGCTGGATCACCTTGCGCTCGGCGCTCGCCAGCGCCTCGGGCGACGGCGTGCCGGTGCGCCGCACCACCGACATCGGGTCGACCACTCCGCGCACAAAGCGGGTGATCTCGGTGCGGTACAGCCAGCCCGCGGCGAGCAGGAGCACCATCAGGATCAACGCCACCAGGCGACCGAGGCAGCGCATCGCTCAGCGCGCCAGCACGGTGAGCGACCCGCGACGATATCCGCGCGGATCGCGCTCGACCCGGGTGAACCCGAGCCGTGCGAACTGCGCCGTGATCGATTCCAGGGCACCGTCCACCAGCGCGAACATCTCCGGCTGCACCTCGATGCGCGCCAGGTCGTCGTGATGGCGCACGCGCACGTCGCCCGCCACGCCCAGTGCACGGAGCGTGCGCTCCGCCGCCTCGACCTGCGCCAGGCGCGCCGGCGTCACCTCGAGGTGCGGCCGCAGCCGCGAGGCGAGGCACGGCGAGGCCGGCGCGTCCCATCCCGGAATACCCAGCTCGCGCGAGGCCGCCCGCACGTCCTCCTTGGTCCATCCCAGCTCCGCAAGCGGCGAGCGCACCGCCGCCTCGGCACCGGCACGGGCACCGGGACGGTGCTCGCCGAGATCGTCGGCATTGGTGCCGTCGATGATGGTGTCGAAGCGGTGCTCGCGTGCGTAGGGACCGAGCGTCTGCCAGAGGGTGCGCTTGCAGAAGTAGCAGCGATCGAGCGGGTTGGCACGGTAGTCCGGATCGAGCAGTTCGTGTGTCTCGAGCTCGACCAGCGGGACGGCGAAGCGGGAGGCCAGTTCGCGGGCGCGGGCCTGCTGCGCGTGCCCCAGCGACGGCGACATGCCGAGGACCGCCGTGAACCGGTCGCGGCCGATGGTGCGCACGGCCACCACCGCCAGCAGGGCCGAGTCGACCCCGCCGGAATACCCGAGCAGGACGCGGCCCATCGGGTCGAAGAGGGCGGCGAGTTCCGGGACCGGACGCATGCCGAAAGCTAATCCCCACAGGGCTGCCGGGCGGCCGTTCCCCTCGCCCGCGTGGGACCGCCGCGTTACCCTCCAGCATGGCCGACGACGGCGAGATCCGGATCAATGCGCGCCTGGCCGTCCCCCGCGGCGAACTCGAGCTCAAGGCGACGCGCAGCGGTGGCCCGGGAGGCCAGCACGTCAACACCTCCTCGACCCGGATCGAACTCGTGTGGGATGTCGCCAGCTCCCCTTCGCTCACCGAGGTGCAGCGCGAGCGACTCCTCACCCGGCTCGCGTCGCGACTCGACTCGCAGGGTCGGCTCCGGCTGGTGGCACAGGGTGAGCGCAGCCAGCTGCAGAATCGCGAGGCGGCGCTGACACGATTCGCCGATGTGGTGCGTCGGGCATTGGTGGTGCCGAAGGCGCGGAAGGCGACCAAGCCCACCCGTGCCTCGAAGGAGCGGCGGCTGCAACAGAAGAAGCAGCGCGGCCAGCTCAAGCGGGAGCGGCGCAGGAGGACCGATGAGTGACAGCCTTCGGAGGACCCGCGCAGCCGTGCTCGTGGTGGCGGCGGCGCTCGCGGCGTGCGGCGACGATCCCGTCACTCCGGGTCCCGGTCCAAACCCGGAACCCGGCGCCGGCTACGAGCTCCGCGTGCTGCAGGGGACCAGCCACACGCTGGCGCTGCAGGAGGTGCTCCAGCTGGTGCTGGTCGTCGATCGCGCGGACGACGGCTACCAGGGACCGGTGTCGTTCACGGCCGATGCCCCGGCCGGCGTGGTGGTGATCTTCCGGCCCACCATGGTGCTCAACAGCAACGCCACCGACATCCTGCTGGTGGCCGACGCCACGGTCGAGCCGAAGCGGCACCAGGTGGTGCTGCGAGGCACCGCCCCTGACCGCCCCGATCGCACCGTCACCCTGGTTCTCGACTTCACACCGGCCACCTAGATTTCCCCCGGCTGGCGCCGACCCCCGGCGTCCCTGGACCGCCCTTCGGCGAGGTTCCCCTGCCCCGCATTGCCACGGTTGCCATCGCGTCGTGCGCGACGCTCCTCGTCGCCACGGGCTGCGGCGGCTCGCCAACCAACAGCCTGGTGCCGCCGCCTCCGCCGAATGCGGTCGCGACGGTGCAGATCCGGCAGGCGCCGACCGGAGCCATCGAGGTCGGTGCGACCGTGCAGCTCCAGGCCGAGGCGCGGAATGCCAGCGGCACGGTGGTGACGGGACAGCTGTTCACCTGGACCAGCAGTCAGCCAGCCGTCGCGACCGTCTCGTCGCTGGGACGGATCACCGCGGTGGCCCCCGGCACGGCCCGCATCAGCGTCACCACCGCCGGGGTGAGCACCGGAATCGACGTGCAGGTGGTGGCGCCGACGGTGCTGAGCGTCGCGGTGTTCCCCGCCACGATCGCGATCGGCCCCGCCGGGAACGGCCAGTTCACGGCCTCGGCGCTCGGCGCCAACGGCACCATCCCCGGCGTTCCGATCACCTGGACATCGTCGAACCCGGCGGTGGCCACCGTGGACAACACCGGCCGGGTCACCGGTGTCGCCGAGGGCACCGCACTGATCCGAGCCCGTGCCGGCGCCGTGGAGACGGCGCGCGGCGTCACGGTGTCCACCGCGACCCTCAACCTCAAGGTGCACCGCGCCGACTTCATCCAGGTCGCGCAGACCGCGCAGGGGACGGTGCCGCTCGTTCGCGGTCGCCCGACTGCGGTGCGCGTGTTCCCCGAGGCCACCACCACCGGGTTGACCGGCGTGGCGATCGATGTCGCCATCCGGCGCGGCGGGGCGACGCTCTTCAGCACCCGCATCAGCACCGGCGCGATTCCGGTCACTGCCGACATCGCCAACCCGTCGCAGGGCCTCTTCGTCGCACTCCCCTCGGGGCTCGACCTCGAGGGCGCCTCGCTCCACGTGACCATCGACCCGGACGACGTGCACCCGGAGCGCGACGAGTGGGACAACGCCTCACCGCTGGTGGGCGAGTCGGTTCCCACGATCAGCACCGTGCCGATCGCCCCGCTCCGCGTGCGGCTGGTGCCGCTGGCTCCCTCCGGCGCCTCGCCCCCGGTGATCGATCCGGCCACCGCCGATGCATTGGCGGCGTTCATGCGGCTGGTGTACCCAGTGACCACGGTGGAGGTGAGCGTGCGCTCGGCGGGGATCGTCACCTCGTTCCCGTGGCCCGATCGCAACGCGCTCTCCGATGCCCTGGCCACGGTGGAGATCGAACGGCTCGGCGACGGATTCGACGGTCACTACTACGGCGTGCACAACCAGGGCGCCATCGGCGGGATCGTCGGACTGGGCTACCTGACCGCGCGCTCGTCACTCGGCACCCTCAACGGCGAGGTGTTCGGCCACGAGGTGGGCCACAACATGGGGCTCGGTCATCCTCCCGGTTGCGGCGCCGACGGCGCCAACGCGGCGTACCCGTACCCCAACGGCCAGATCGGCATCCCCGGCTGGGATCACCGCACCGCCCAGGTGGTGCCGGCATCGGCCGTGGACATGATGAGCTACTGCGCAGGCTACAAGTGGCTCTCGGGCGGCTACTTCGCGGGGATCCTGAGCGTGCTGCGCAACCGGACCCCCGGAACGTTGCGCGCCGACCCGGGCGAGGTGGTGGCGATCGCGGTGTCGGGACGGTGGCAGGGCGACGAGGTGCGGCGCCTCGACGCCCGGCGCCTCACGACGGCCGCCGAGACGAGCGCCAGCGGCCCGGTCACCGTGGCGGCAGTCGACGCGACGGGCACGGTGGTGGCGACCGCCTCGCTGCCCGTGCACCACGTGGCCGACCTCGAGGGACCGTCATCGCACGTGGCCGGGATCATCACCGTTCCCCGCGACGTGGCGGGGCGGGTCACGGCGCTCTGGGTAACGCACGCCGGGGCCACTGCAACAGTGCCGCTGGCGAATTAGCTCGCCTGGGTTCGGTCCAGCACCCGATACTGCACCGCCTCCGTCACATGCGAGGCAGTCAACTCATCGGAATCCGCCAGGTCGGCCAGCGTCCGTGCCAGCTTGAGCACCCGGTGGTACGCGCGCGCACTGAGCCCCAGCCGCTCGATCGCCGAGCGGAGCACGCCCTCGATGGTGGGAGTGACCGGGACGTAGCGGGCGATCTCCCGCGGCCCCATGTGGGCATTGGCGTAGAGCCCGGGCACTCCCCGGAAGCGCGCCAGCTGGCGTTCCCGCGCCGCCTCGACCCGTGAGCGGATCGCATCGCTCCGTTCCGCCGGCTCGCGACTCGCCAGGTCGGCGTATGCCACCGGCGGCACGCTCAGGTGAATGTCCATCCGGTCGAGCAGCGGCCCGCTGATCCGCGCCAGGTAGCGCTGCACCGCCTGCGGCGGGCAGCAGCAGGCGCGTGACGGGTCGCCGGCGTAGCCGCACGGGCAGGGGTTCATTGCCAAAGTGCCATTGACGCTGAAGGGCCCTACCCCGCGGGCAGGTTACCCCAAGCGGAACAGCAAGTTAGGCGATGAGATCAGAGCCAGACAGCTGGACTTGGGCCGGCGGGCAGCCAGACCATTGTCGATTGCAGAGATACCTGGCGCTGAAGGGGGAGTCGGGCCGCGCAGTGGTGCTCCTGAAAGCCAACGGGCTCCGAATTGAGGAGGCGGGGCCTGAGAACCAGATACTGTGAGCGGCCGCCCGTCCGGACGACGGGAGGTCCGCACCCTCGCAGCGATCAACCGAGCCGCATCTCCAAAACACCACAAGTCGGCCGACAGGGCGGCTGATGGCGCGCTGGCGTCAGTTGTCCTCGAGCGATTGCGATGGGACCATGGCGGTTCACCTCCGCTCCCGTACTAGCGTGTACGTGGTAATGGCAACCCACGGCTCGGGCTCGTTCCCCCCAACGAGGATCCGTCCATCAAGCGCATCGAGTACTTGCGGTAGATCGTCCTGAGACCCGATCAAGGTTCCTGACCGCGTGTCGACCAGCAGTGTTGTAATGCCTCGGGCAACCGGGACTCCCCTCGTCGTCCCGTCGTCACGAGAGAAGTGCATGAGCTGCAGAGCAGCCGTCATTGAATCGAGACGAACCAGTGCCACGGGCAGGTTGGCACTTAGGGCAGAGTCGGGGATCAGGGCCGTAACGACAGAGCTACCTTGCTCTTCGATCATCATAGGCTCGAATCCAGGCACGCGCCTCTTCCACCGGAATTGATTCGGAAGATCGTATGCTGACAGTTCGCCGTTCATCAGCACTGCAACCACTCCTGGTGGCTTCTCGATGCACAGAATGAATCCTCGTGCGTAGACTTGGTTGACGAGGTGTGGCATCGTGGGAGCACGCCCGAATGGTCGCTTCGGTTCCGCTCCGAACGGAAACTCTTGGAAGAACCCGTTGTCCTGAGGACTATACTGGACGCCCACATATCGATCCGGCAACGCACATATGCGCCGAGGCTGCCGCATCGTCGGCTCCGACCTAACAACGCTGAACGATCTTCCACCTACTTCGAAGACAGTTAGGCGATACAGTGCATTGTCAAGTACCGCGAATTGATCGTCTCCAAGCCGGATCAACCCAGACGGATGCCGCACCTCCCCGGGCCCCTCGCCAGAGGGCGCGAGCAGCTGCAAGTCTGCGCTCTCACGCATCAAGACCAGGCGGCGTGCATACTTGTCCGCAAGGACGGCACTCCCATTCGCCAGAATAATGCCATCTGGAATCGCCCTGAAGTGCTCAAGCTCGGATCTCGGAGGCGAGCCGACCTTTGTGTGGAACGCAGACAGGACAATGCGCACCGATCCGGGTGCTGTATCCATGGCAGTCGCCAGCGACACATTGCTATCAGACAGGCCCTTTGGTTCCACCCGCGTCTCTGCCCCGCAACCAGTCAGCGAGAAGAGGAGCATGCCGGCTCTTAGGCACCCCTGATGCATCTAGTCGGTCACCAGATCAAGAAGAGCCTGTTCGCTCGGCGCCACTGGGAACTGAAGGCCGTCGACAAACACTGCAGGCAATAAGCGAAGATCATGCGCCATCCCCAGACGCATGTGCTCAGCAAGCTCAGAGAACGACTCACGACTGTCCAGACAGGAATAGTACTGGTCTGGATCCGACACAACTTCCCGGGCAAGGCTATCGAGCATCAGCTCGACAGGAACCCCGGCATCTCGCCTCATCAGCTCATAGTGGAGGCTCTCGAATCCGGCTTGTCGCGCTGCGCAGAGAACGCTTAACCCGATCCGCTCAGACCCGGGATGAATTGTGCGCAATGGGAACAGATAGTAGATGATCTTCACGTCAGCCGTGTGATGTAGCCGCACGTTCTCAAGCACGCCTTCATACACACGACAGAACTCACACATGTAGTCCGTGAACACTACGACTGTATGCACCGCACCAGGATCGCCAACTGCCAATCCGTTCGAGGCAAGCTCCCCCCAACCGCTTGGGTTGGTCTCGCCCCTTTCCGCTGCCAACGGTGCCCGTCCAGCAACGATCAACTTGGTACACAAGTAGATCGCGCATGCGGCGAGCACGATCGCACAGAGCAATTGGAGGTTGCGCCAAAGTCGCTCATCGGGTTGCCGCCTCATGGGACCCGAGGGGAGGCCAGTGAGGTATCGGCTGAAGAGCCCAGAATCCGCGGGAATGCCCATCGGGATCGCAGATCGGAAGCGAATTGCCGGATACTCTCCAGCCCGATCAATGCAACAAGCACCGTGTCGGGTGAGAGTCTCATCACTCGATCTGGTCCCAACTCAACGGCTCTGCGAGCAATAACCAGGGTTGGGGTTCCGGCCCGGCGCACCTCGGGCCGGGACAGGAAATGTCGCGCCACTGAATTCTCCCAATTCCCCCCGAATGAATACTCATCGAATCGTCCGAACTCGGAAATAAACCTCATCCCATCAGTCGGATCGGTATTGATGATCCCAGCGATAGTGCGGACGGATTGCGCGACCAATCGCGCGTCACTGGACAATGCTTCTCGGATCTCACCCACAGCGGTGGGCAGCTCAGGGTGCTTGCAGGCGAAACAGTTTGAGCTAGTAATGAGCGCCAGGAGGTACTCATATCCCGCTGCAGGGAGCTGGCCAGATAGTGGGCGTCGGGAAGCGGCAGCCAATCTTGCCGTCACCACGACAACAGCCGCGATCGCCAGCAGGATGACGACCCCCAAGGTCATCGCACGTGCCTTGGGATTGAGACTGACGCCTCGTACCACCATACTCAGCCGAGAACGCGACGCCACTGGTGCTCCGAATCTCGTTAGCCTCGTAAACTGAATCCGGATGCTTTTGGGTAGCCCGGATGCTAAGACCTACACTCGACTAGTTTGCGGGACTGCAACTTCCGGTGATGCAGCGCCACCCGTTGGACCCCTGGTAGTGGCCGCAATAGCTGCCCGCGAGCGGAGAACAAAGATTCTGCAAGACATTCTCGCACTCGTAGTTCTCTTCGCCGCCGTGGGGAAGGTTCGTGCATGTAGGGGTAGAATATCCAGGCGTCGTGATGGCCGCCAAAGCTAGCAGCGCCACGAGCACTGCCTCCAGAACGATAACGCGACCTAGCGTTGATGCCCTCATGTGCGGTTACTCCCGAGCCTCGGGCTCATTCAGAAGTGTGAGATGTGTGCCGGGCGGCCACAGCGCACTGAAGCGGGTGCCCGGCAAGGGCTACCCAGATATGTGGCGGCCTGCAATTGCTGGCCGTTCAGAGTGATGAAGAACTGGCAATAAGAGTCGGGCAGTTCGAGAATCCGAGTTTCTGCCTCCGCCGGCATCCGAGGGCGGGCGAACGCTAAGGGTAGTGACTCGCCCAGCTTCTACCGAGGGGTCACTCCGTTTGGCCTCGTGGGAGTGCGATCACTGCGGCCTAGTGCTGCACGAATCGACCGCTGACCCAGGCCGTTTCCACAAGATCGTCCCGCGCATAGAACCCGCAAGACAGAATCCGAACGAGGAATTCTGCTGTTCTCGGGCGCTACCCTAGCTATGGTTTTCGTGTCAGGCTCTGCCCCTTCGCATGATAGGCCACTGTCTGGGGCGACACTTGGATGACCCGACCAATGGCAGCCGGCTTGAACCCCGAGTCAAGCGCCCACCGTATCAGGGCACCCAGGTCATGCGGCTTTCGGCGCCCACGGCGCGCATATACCGTGGACTGGGGGTGGCTTCGATGGATCGGCTCGCGGCTCATCTGTCCGCGGGCCGAGTCGATCAAGGCGCGAAGCTCTTCGAGAGGATCGAGCTTCGCCACAAGGCCGAACAGGCCGGCCCCGCCCACCAGCCGCCGGACGACGTCGTTCGCATGGCCCGAGTAGGCGATCACCCGAATAGCCGGATGGGACTGATTCAATTCCTGAAGCGCATCCAGGGCGAACACGCCCTCGAAGTCGAGGTCGCTCACCAGCACCAAGGGAGCCACCATGGGGACGACCCGCTGGATCAGCCGCAGCGAAGTCACCGGAGCGAGCACGGGTCCGACGTCTAGCAAGGATCGGCTGACCGCCGAGGCGACGGAGGCATGGTCGTCGGCGACCAGGATCAGCGGCTGGGGGTCTTCTCGGGCAGCATGGCCGCGCAGGTCGGCCGCGGTGAACCAGCGAGGGCTACCCATCGCGGGGGGGGGGGGGCGTAGACACACTTCGCTCCTGGGGGACGGGCGAATGCCTTGTTCCGTGGAATTCTATACATCCAAACCGGACCCGTCCACACATCCGGACAGGAAGGCTCCGCCAACGACGGCATCTGCGTGCCCTCCTGCATCAACTCCGGTCCAGGACC
Source organism: uncultured Gemmatimonadota bacterium (assembly GCA_937961295.1). Lineage (GTDB taxonomy): Bacteria > Gemmatimonadota > Gemmatimonadetes > Gemmatimonadales > GWC2-71-9 > Palsa-1233. Next base: position 6,761 of record CALGOK010000171.1, on the reverse strand, counting down.
CGATACTGCACCGCCTCGGTCACGTGCGCGGCCGTGAGTTCGTCCGACCCCGCCAGGTCCGCCAGCGTCCGCGCCAGCTTGAGCACCCGGTGGTACGCCCGCGCACTGAGCCCCAGCCGCTCGATCGCCGACCGCAGCACGCCCTCGATGGTGGGAGTGACCGGGACGTAGCGCGCGATCTCCCGCGGTCCCATGTGGGCGTTGGCGTAGAGTCCGGGCAAGCCACGGAACCGCGCCAGTTGCCGCTCCCGCGCCGCCTCGACCCGTGAGCGGATCGCGTCACTGCGCTCCGCCGGCTTGCGACTCGCCAGGTCGGCGTAGGCCACCGGCGGCACGCTCAAATGGATGTCCATCCGGTCGAGCAGCGGCCCGCTGATCCGCGCCAGGTAGCGCTGCACCGCCTGCGGCGGGCAGCAGCACGCGCGGGACGGATCACCGGCGTAGCCGCAGGGACAGGGGTTCATTGCCGCGACGAACAGGAACCGCGCCGGATAGCTGAGCGTCATCGCCGCGCGCGAGATGGTGACGGTGCCATCCTCGAGCGGTTGCCGCAGCACCTCGAGCACGTTGGCCGGCAGTTCCGCCACCTCGTCGAGGAACAGCACGCCGTGATGCGCCAGCGACACCTCGCCCGGCCGGGGCACCGCACCGCCACCGATCAGGCCGGCGTAGCTCACGGTGTGGTGCGGCGCGCGGAACGGCCGCGTGGTGATCAGCGCGCGCCCGGCCGGCAGCAGCCCAGCCACCGAGTGGATCCGGGTCACGTCGAGCGCCTCGTCGAGCGTGAGCGAGGGGAGGATTCCGGGGAGCCGGCGCGCAAGCATCGTCTTGCCGGCCCCGGGCGGGCCGATGAGCAGCACGTTGTGCGCGCCGGCCGCCGCGACCTCGAGCGCCCGCTTGGCCGCCGCCTGCGCGCGCACGTCGCTCAAGTCCGCCACGTCGGCGCGCGCATCGGCGAGCAGCGCCGACGGATCGGTGCGTGCCGCCGACAACGGTTCCTCGCCCCCCAGGTGCGCGCACACCTGCCGGAGTGTCGCCGCCCCGCGCACGCGCACGCCGTCGACCACCGCGGCCTCCGCCAGGTTCGCCGCGGGAAGGATCACCTCGCTGCATCCCATCGCCCGCGCCGCCAGCGCGATCGGCAGTGCACCGCGGATCGGCCGCAGGTCGCCCTCCAATCCCAGCTCACCCAGCAGCAGCGTGCGGTCGAGCTCCCCGGCCTCGAGCTGGCCGCTCGCCACCAGGATGGCGATCGCAATCGGCAGGTCGAACGCCGCGCCGCGCTTCTGCACGTCGGCGGGGGCGAGGTTCACGGTGATGCGGCGGAGCGGCAGGGTGTAGCCGGAGTTGCCCAGCGCCGCGGCGACCCGCTCGCGCCCCTCCTTCACCGCGCCAAGCGGCAGGCCGACGGTGGTGAACGAGGGGAGACCGTTGGAGATGTCGATCTCGACGTCGACGGCCAGCGCGTCGACGCCCAGCACGGCGGCCGAGCGGACGCGGGCGAGCATGGGGCAACCAAGCCCGGCCAAATGCGAAAGCGGTGTACCGATGAGCGCGGGGTGGTGCGAGAAAGCTGGAGCACGTGCGGACTGTCACCCCGAGACCGCGCGCAGCGCGGACGAGGGGGCGGCAGCCGGTCATCGCGAGTGCCGGCCGCCGCCCCCTCCCCTTCGCTGCGCTCAGGGTTCGGGGTGACAGTTCCCCCTACACCTCCGCCACCACCATCCCGCCTCCCGCCATCGCGACGAGCTCGCCGGGGATCGCCTCCAACGTGATCCGCCGCGCCACTAGGCGCGCCGGCTGGAGCCGGCCGTCGGCGATCATGTCGAGCATCCGCGGATAGCGGTGCGCCGCCATGCCGTGCGACCCGACCACCGTCAGCTCGCGCGAGATCACCAGCTCCATCGGCAGCGGCGGCCGGTGGTCGGGGCCCACCAGCAGCCCCACCTGCACGTGGCGGCCGTTCTTGCGCAGGCAGGCGATCGAGTTGGCCGCCGCGGTGACCGATCCGATCGCATCGAGCGATGCGTCGGCGCCGCCGCCGGTGAGGTCGCGAATCGCTTCCGCGACGTCGGGCACCACCGCCGCGTTGATCGTCGCCGAGGCGCCGAGCGCCATCGCCTCCTGCAGCGCCGACTCGGAGACATCCACCGCAATCACCTGCGCACCGAGTGCCCGCGCGATCATCAGCGCGGAGAGCCCCACCCCGCCGGCGCCGTGCACGGCAAGCCATTCGCCCTCGCGGATCGCCGCCTGGTCGGCCACGGCCCGGAACGCCGTGGCGAACCGGCAGCCGAGCGACGCAGCGGTGACACTGTCAATGGACTCGGCAAGCGGGACGAGGTTCACGTCGGCATGGTGGATCGCCACCAGCTCGGCGAACGACCCCCAGTGCGTGAACCCCGGTTGCGTCTGCCGGTCGCACACCTGGTGGTCGCCGCGCCGGCACGGCACGCAGTCACCACAACCGCACACGAACGGCGTCGTCACCCGCTCGCCACCGCGATAGCGCGTCACCGCACTGCCCACGGCCACTACCCGCCCGGCCAGTTCGTGACCCGGGACGTGCGGAAAGGAGCGAATGTCGGGATCGTGGCCCTGCCAGCCGTGCCAGTCGCTGCGACAGAGCCCGGTCGCCTCGACCGCGATCACCACGCCGTGCGGCGGCGGGGCCGGGTCGGCGACCGTCTCGACGGCGATCGGACCGCCGAAGGCGTGGTAGGTGATGGCGCGCATCAGGTCCGGGTCCTTCGGATGATCTGCAGGCGCGCCCCTCGGGGCGCGCGATGCCGGCATCGCGCGCCGTGAACGGCGCGCCTGCGGTTACGGATACCCCACCCCGAACACCGCCAACCGGGCCTTCACCGAATCGAGCGTCTCTCGTTCGATCGCCGTCTCGAGCTCCGGCGCCAGTTCCACCGGCATCATCGATTCGTCGGCGGTGAAGATCAGCCCGTCGGCGGCGAAGAGGAACATCCCCGCCGGGCGCTGCACCACCGCGATCTCGCCGAGGCGGAACCAGGTGATGGTCTCGGGGGCGATCCGGTCGGTGGCGTTGGGTTCGGTGGCCACCAGCTTGACGGGGCGGCCGTCGAGCAGCCAGAGCCGCAGCTGGCGCTGCTCGAGCCCCGGACCGGAATCGAGCAGCGTGTCGCGCGGCACCAGCGACGCGGTGGCCGCATCGGCATCGCGCACCATCGTGCGCATCAAGGCGAGGATCCCGGCGGTATCGCCGGGTGCCACGTCGGCCAGCGAAGCAGGCTCCGCTGGCCGACCGGTGTTCGACATCTCGATCGGGGACTGCTCATCCGCCGTCGCATCCTCGCCCGAGGAACCGCATCCCGAGAACAGGAGCGACGCGACGAGCAGCCCGCCGATCTGCCGGCTCACTACTCGTTGCCCGGGCGCCGCATCCGCTGCGGATAGAGCTCGTCGTACTTGGCCGACTGCTCGGTCGTGAGGATCGCCTTGAGATCGGTGGTCATCTTGCTGCGCGCATCGCGAAGCGCGGTCATGTGCTTCATGGCGTCGGGGTTGTCGCGCAGCCCCTGCATGTTGCCGCTCTCGCGCATCTTGGTCACGAACGCCTGGGCATCCTTGGTCGACTCCTCGTACGCCTTGAGCACGGCCGCCACCTTGGGCTGCTGCTCCTCGGTGAGGACAAGCTGGGCCGTGAGCGAGTCGAGCGACGGGGCGGCAGCCATCATCCCGCCACCCATGCGCATCCCCTGGCCGCCGCCCTGCGCGGCGAGCGGTGCGGCGAACACGGCGAGGGTCGCCAGCAGTGCGAAACGAGCCTTCATGGTCGGTGCTCCACATCTCGGGTGCGTCCGCGGGTGCTGCCGGGAGTCGGCCGATCCGGGACTCGACAATGCTACGCCCCGTCCCCGGCGGGGGTTGAACCCGCGGGACGGAACGCGAGCGTGAACACCGTTCCCTCCCCCGGCACGCTATCCACGGCAATGGTCCCCTGCCAGCTGTCCACCAGCCGTCGCACGATCGCCAGCCCAAGCCCGGTCCCCGACGTGGTGGTCGAGAACGTCGGCTCGAAGATCCGCCCGAGCTGGTCGGCGGGGATGCCGCGCCCGTCGTCCTCCACCACCAGTCGTGCCGGCTCGAGCACCAGCCGCACCCGGCTCGCTCCCGCCGCCCGGGCATTGTCGAGCAGGTTGAGGAGCACCTGCATCAGCTCCTCGCGACGCGATGCGACGGCACCACCGGCGTCCCCTTCGACGGTCACCGCCGGCTCGGCCGCGGCGAGCGTGAACAGCTGCGCCACCTCGCGGCACACCTCGCCGAGGTCGATCGGCTCGAGCGGACCGGCGTCGCGTTCCGGTGGCGCGCCGTACCGGGCGAACGAGCGGGCAATGCGATCCAGCCGCTCGATCTCCTCGAGCAACCGCTCGGCCGTCGCGGCCGTGTGCTCGGCGAGGTCGGGACGGCGGTCGGCACCGAGGCGCTGCAGGTGCTGCAGGCCGAGGCGCATCGGGGTGAGCGGATTCTTGATCTCGTGCGCCACCTGGCGCGCCATCTCGCCCCACGCCACGACGCGCGCGGTGCGCGCCGTCTCCTCCTCGAGTCGCGCCTCGCTCTGCTGCAGGTCGCGCTCCATCTGCGTGATCGCACCGAACACCGGCTCGAACTCGAGCGGCGGCTCGCGCAGCGTCGGCGCCGGCTCCCGCCGACCGATGGCGAGCGCGCGACGGCGGAGCAGCTCGATCGGCTGGCCCAGCGCGCGCGCCACCGCACCGGCCACACCGACGGCCGCCAGCGTGCCGCCAAGCGATGCGAGCAGCAGCAGCAGCGCGAGGTCGACCTGGTCGCGCGCCAAATCGGCGTCGCCGCCCGGCAGCGCGGCCGCCACCAGCGTGGCCGGTACCGTCGTTGCCTCGGCACCCACGCGGACGTTGGCGCCCGGCACCGGTGCCGACAGCCCGCGTCCGTCGGCCGCATCGATGCGCGCCAGCGCCGGATCGATCACCGGGGGGAGGAGGCCGAGATCGGCCAGGAGCGGTGCGCTTGCCGCCACCAGCCGGCCGCGGCGGTACACACCCAGTTCCGCGTCGGCGCGGTCCGCCACCTGGGCCAGCGGTGCCGGGCGCGGCGTCCGCAGCAGCTCGGCATCGAAGGAGGCGTCGTTGCCGATGTCGCGCAGCGCACGGGCCACCTCGTTGCCGCGATCGCGGCTCACTTCCTGGCGCAGGCGCAATCCCGTCCACAGCGTGAAGAACGCCGCCGGCACCACGAAGAACGAGATCAGTGCCGCCGTCACCGTGCGGCGATACGAGCGGCGGAACATCTCGCGCCCACTGGTCCGGACGAAGCCGAGGACGCGTTCGAGCAGCCACCAGGCAGCGAGGGCGAGCACCACGTCGAGCAGCACGGCGAGCGCGGCGCGGATCGCGAACGGGCGCGGCGGCGCGCTCGACACGGTGGCCCGCACCACCAGCGGCTGGCTGCCGGCCGTCACCAGCCGGTCGGCGCGCACGTGCCGCCCCGTGCGCCGGAAGGTGAGGTCGGCCCGCGCCTCGCCCGGCGAGATGGCGGTGAGCGTGTACGCGGCGTCGGCCGGGGTGCGCCAACCCACGAGTCGCCCGAATCGGGTCGGTTGCACCAGCCGCGAGCGCGGCCCCACCAGCACCGTGGCAAGGGTGTCCCCACCAAGCGGTTGCACCAGCAGCTGGTGGTGACCCGGATCGCGTGCGAGCGACACGATGCGGCGCGTGCCGGGATCGGCGGTCACCACCCGCTGCAGGTCCCCCCAACTCGGTGACAGCGAGTCGAGTGCGACCCACTCGGTGACCGTGGTGTCGACCCAGAGCGCCATCTGCACCGGCGCGCGCACGCCGGCGAGCGGCGACGCCCGCCACGTCGCGTACAGGCGGTCCAGTCGCGTGGTCCGCCCTGCCGCCGCGGCGTCGCCGAACCGTTCCAGCGCGGCGGCGGCCTCGGCGTCAGCGCTGGCGCCGAGCCGGTCGAGATCCTGCCGAGCCAGCGCCTGGCGCTGCTCGAGCGATGCACCCCACGACGCCAGCGCGGCCAGCACCGCGGCGGTCGTGGCGATCGCCATCCGCCGCGCGCGCCGCGAGGTGACCGGCAGCATCGGCAGCAACGCGAGGAGCCAGAGCGGCAGGTACCACGGCTGCCACGACATGGTGAGGCCGCCGGTCGGCGAGCCGGGATTGGCCGGCCGCCATGCCTCGATGCCGAGCAGTCCCACCACCAGCGCCGCGGCGGTCGCCATCGCGCCCCAGCGCCACGAGGCGCGCGCGTCTTCCGCCGATCGAAGCGGTGCCGACGCGACCGCGAGGTACGCGGCGGTGGCGAGCGCGAGCACCGCCTGCCACAGGAACGCGGTGAGCATGGTGCCCGACTCGACCGGCGGCGCGATGTCGAGTGCGGCGCGTGCGACCAGCGGGGGTGCCATGGCGAGCAGGATCACTGCCGCCACCAATCCGATCGGCTGACGGCGCAGTGGTCGCTGCCAGAGCAGCACGGCGAGCAGGGTGAGCGCCATCGCGGCGACCAGCGCCCACGCCGCCGCACCGCCGTACGTCTCCGCCACGGTTCCCGAGCGCACCAGCACCCACACCGGCAGCAGCAACGCGCCGGCGCGTGCAAGCGCGGGCGCACCGGACGCGATCACCACCACCGCGAGCACGGTCAGTCCGGCCACCGCGAGCCAGCGGGCCAGTTGTCCCTCACGCGCCACCAGCTGGTCGGCGGGCGGCGGGTTGGGGCGCATCGTCGCGGCGATCCGC
>CALGOK010000170.1 GCA_937961295.1 uncultured Gemmatimonadota bacterium | reverse complement strand
TTCTCGCGCGGCGGGGCCGCGGGGGCCGCCGCGGCGCGCGCCGGCGCCTCGGCCTCGGGCGCCTCGCGCGACTGGAACTCGCCGAGGACGCGCCGCACCTCCTCCCACGAGGTCATCCCGCGGCGGTAGCGGTCGAGCCCGCTCTCCCAGAGCGTGCGCATGCCGTACGGGCGCGAGGCCGTGATGAGGTCGTCGAGCGGCGCGCCGGTCTCCATCAGGCGGCCGACCTTGCCCTCGATCGGGAACATCTCCATCACCGCGAGCCGGCCCTTGAAGCCGCTGCCCGCGCACCCCTTGCACCCGGGAGCGCGGCGCGGCGCGAAGGTGCCCTGGAAGTCCTCGGGCGGACGCGCCGCCTCGGGGATCTCCTCCGGCGGTACCGGCTCGGCGCAGCGCTCGCAGAGGCGGCGCACGAGGCGCTGGGCCAGGATCCCCTTGACCACCGAGCCGATCTTGAACGAGTCGACGCCCATGTCCCGCAGGCGGGTCACCGCCGACACGGCGTCGTTGGTGTGCAGCGTCGAGAAGACGAAGTGGCCGGTGAGGCCCGCCTGGATGGCGATCGTCGCGGTCTCGAGGTCGCGGATCTCGCCCACCAGCACGATGTCGGGGTCCTGGCGCAGCACCGAGCGCAGCGCGGTCGCGAAGGTGAACCCCTGCGCCTCGTTCACCTGCATCTGCGAGATGCCGTCGACGTCGTACTCGACCGGGTCCTCGACGGTGACGATGTTGACCTTGCCGGTCTTGAGGTGGTTGAGCACGGCGTACAGCGTCGTCGTCTTGCCCGAGCCGGTCGGGCCGGTGACCAGGAGCATGCCCTCGCGGTGCCCGAGCATCCGCATCAGGACGTCCTCCTCCTCCGGCGGCATCGCGAGGTCGGGGATCGAGCTCTTGAGGTTGCTCTTGTTGAGGAGCCGGATCACCAGCTTCTCGCCGCGGCGCGCCACCGGCGCGGTGGCCACGCGCATGTCCACCACCTGGCCGTCGATCTTCGCCGTGGAGCGACCGTCCTGCGGCGTCATCGAGTTGGTCACGTCCAGGCCGGCAACGATCTTCACGCGGCGGACCAGCGACGGGCCGGCCGCCTCGGGGAGCCGCATCACCTCGCGCAGGATGCCGTCCACGCGGTAGCGGACGATGATCTCGTGTCCCTCGAGCTCGGAGTGGATGTCGCTGGCGTTGGCGCGGACCGCGTCGGTGATCAGTGCGTCCACCAGCTTGGCCATCGGCGCGTCGAACGCGGGGTCGCGGTCCTGCTCCTGCTTTTCCGTCGCGCGCTCGACCTCGAGCTCCGGGGCCGGAGCGAGGCCCTGCAGCAGCCGGTTGATCTTGTTCTCGGGGCGATAGAACTCGTCGAGCCGCTCGCCGATGTCGAGCGGGGAGGCGACCTGGAAGTGCACCTGGCGGCCCGTGACGAACTCGAGCTCCTGCTCGGCAGAGATGTTCCGCGGATCGCTGGTGGCGATCGTTACGCTGCGCTCGTCGACGGTGAGCGGCAGCACGTGGTACTTTCGCGCGACCGATTCCGTCCCCACATAGGCGCCCCGACGGTCCGCGTCGGCCACCGTCGCGTCCGGCAGCCGGAACCGCGCGCCCAGCATTGCAACCAGGCCCGCGTCGGTGGCGTGTCCCGCCTCGACCACCGCGCGCCACAGCCGCGTCGTGCCCGAGGAGAGGAGGGCCTCGAGCTGCTCCGCATCCACGATCCCCGCCTCGACGAGGTAGGTGCCGAGCCAGCGGTCTGGGAGGACGGCAGTTCCGGGAGTGCTCATGAAGCGGCGGGTCCCCTCGCCCCGGCGACACAATGCGGGAGCGCGACGTTGAATGGTGATCGCTGCAAAGATACGATTCCGCGACGCGATTGCATCCCTGTTCCTCGTAGTTGGAGCCCGGCGCCGTGCCCCATACCGGCCAGACAACCGGCGGCAGTCACCGGGTCCCCGGCGACAAGTCGATCACCCACCGGGTGCTGCTCCTCGCCGGGCTGGCCCGGGGACGGTCGCGCATCCGCGGAGCGCTCACCGCGCTCGATGCCCGATCGACCGCGCGGGTCGTGCGCCAGCTGGGGGTCCGGGTGTCGGCCCTGCGGGCCGGGGCGACCGTGGAAATTCATGGGCGGGGCGGCTTTCGCCGTCCCGAAGCCACCCTGTACTGTGGCAATTCTGGGACCACGGCTCGCCTCCTGATGGGCCTCCTCGCGGGACACCGCTTTCCGGCCCGGATTGCCGGCGACGCCTCGCTCCGCCGCCGGCCGATGGGCCGGGTCACCGAGCCGCTGGCCGCCGCGGGTGCGGCCTTCACGGGCGACCCCGGCCGACTGCCCCTGACCATCCGCGGGGGGCAGCTTGCCCCCATCGTCTGGCAGCTCCCGGTGGCCTCGGCCCAGATCAAGAGCGCCCTCCTGCTGGCCGGGGTGACCGGCGGCGTCCCGGTCACCCTCCGCGAGCCCGCCAGGTCGCGGGACCACACCGAGCGCCTCCTCTCCAGTTTCGGCTACACCCTCACCGCCACGTCGGCCGGGCTCGCCTTCGAACCCACCGGCGAGATCGCCCCATTCGAGCTCGACGTCCCCGGCGACCCCTCCTCGGCCGCCTTCCTTGCGGCGGCCGCGGTGCTGGGCCGGCGCGGGCTGGTGCGGATCGCGGGAATCAGCCGCAATCCGACCCGGACGGGCTGGCTCGAGGTGCTGGCGCGCATGGGGGCGGTCGTGGCCATCGAGCCCGGGGCAGAGGTGGGCGGCGAGCCCACCGGGGACCTCCTGGTTGGCGCCGGGGAACTCCAGGCGGTGCAGGTCGCCGCCGAGGAGGCGCCGGGCCTGATCGACGAAATCCCGATCCTGGCGGCGCTGGCGGCTCGGGCGGCGGGCGAGTCGCGGTTCGCCGGGCTGGCCGAGCTGCGGGTGAAGGAGAGCGACCGGCTCACCCTGATGGCGTCCAACCTGCGCGCCATCGGGGTCGACGCCGCGGTCGATGGGGAGGACCTGGTGGTCGTCGGGACCGATCGACCCTTGCGGGGTGCGGTCGTGACGCATGGCGATCACCGCATCGCGATGGCATTCGCGGTGCTCGATACCCGTGGCGCGATCCGGATAGACGACCCGGACTGTGCCGCGGTCTCGTTCCCGGGCTTCGCCGCCGCGCTCGACGCGGTCCGCCGGGAGGTGGCATGACCGCGGTGCGGGTGATCGCGATCGACGGACCGGCTGCCTCCGGCAAGTCGAGCACCGCCCGGGCGGTCGCCGAGGCGCTGGGACTGGTGCATATCGACAGCGGGGCGCTCTACCGCACCGCGGCGTGGCTCGGGCTGCGCGGGGAGGCCGAGGGGGAGCCGGCGCTGCTGCGGGCGGCCGAGGCGGCGAATGTCTCCCTCGAGCCGGCGGGGATCACCCTGGCGGTCCTGGTCGACGGCGATCTCGCGGAGCCGGCGATCCGGGCGCCGGCGGTAACCGCCCGAGTCTCGGCGGTGGCCGCCATGCCGGGGGTGCGCCGCTGGGTCGATCGGTTGCTGCGCGAGGCGGTGGAACGGCACGGCGGGGCGGTGCTCGACGGCCGGGACATCGGCACGGTGGTGTTTCCCGACGCGGCACTCAAGGTGTTCCTCACCGCGAGTCCCGACGCCCGCGCCCGCCGCCGCCTCTCCCAGGACGGGCAGGGGGCGGACCCGCCGGCAGTGGCGGCAGAGGCCGACCGGCTGGCCGAGCGCGACCGGCTGGACGCCGGGCGGCCGGTGGCGCCGCTCCGGCAGGCCGCCGACGCGCTGGCGCTCGACACCACGGCGATCGGGTTCGCCGACCAGGTGGCGACGATCGTCGCCTGGGCCAAGGATCGCGGGTTGTCAGCCCGCTGACCGGCGGCTATTCTTCTGGGCTGGTCCGCAACTGGGCGGGCCGGCCCAGAGGACTCACCCTCAACCCGCGACCCCCCGCGGCGACTTGCCACCCGCAGGATCCCCATGTCCGAGACCGAGACCACCCCGACTTCGCCCGCGACCGAGGGCGACGCTGTCGCCTTTGCCATGACCGACGTGCCCGGGATGCCGTTCGCCACGGCGACCGGGCTGCGCGTCCGCCCCGACCTCTACGACGACGAGTACTCGGACGACGAGTACGAGAAGATGCTGGAGCTGTACGAGGGGACGATGTCGCAGATCGCCGAGGGCGAGATCGTCAAGTCGCGCGTGCTGCGCGTGACCGACAACGCGGTCATCCTCGACGTCGGCTTCAAGTCGGAGGGCTCGGTCCCGCTCGACGAGTTCAAGGATCCCCAGAACCTCCAGGTCGGCGACGAGGTCGAGGTCTTCCTCGAGCACCTCGAGGACCAGGAGGGCGCGGTCGTCCTCTCGAAGAAGAAGGCCGACTTCATGCGCGTCTGGGAGAAGATCCGCCAGGCGCACGAGAACGACCAGCCGGTCGAGGGCACCCTGATGAAGAAGATCAAGGGTGGCGTGGTGGTGAACCTCATGGGCGTCGATGCGTTCCTGCCGGGCTCGCAGATCGCGCTGCGCCGGGTGCCGAACATCGACGAGCTCCTCGGCTCGACCTACGAGTTCAAGATCATCAAGCTCAACAAGCGCCGCCGCAACATCGTGGTGTCGCGCCGCGTGATCCTCGAGACCGAGCGCGCGGGCAAGCGCGAGAAGCTGATGAAGGAGCTCGAGGTGGGCCAGGTCCGCAAGGGCGTGGTGAAGAACATCACCGACTTCGGCGCCTTCATCGACCTCGGCGGCGTGGACGGCCTGCTCCACATCACCGACATGTCGTACGGCCGCGTGTCGCACCCGAGCGAGCTGGTCGCCATCGGCAAGGAAGTCGAGGTCAAGATCCTCGACATCGACTGGCAGCGCGAGCGGATCTCGCTCGGCATGAAGCAGCTGCAGAGCTACGCGTGGAAGGACGTGGCCGAGCGGTGCGCGGTCGGCCGGCGCCGCCGGCTTCGCTGCCAGGCAGCGGAGAATCTCTTCACTGGTCGCGGGCAGACGCAGTTCGTCCGGCCGCGCCGCCGGCAGGTGGGACAGGGCCTGCTTGACCGCCGCCCACACCGACACGGCAAGCATCAACGGCGGTTCGCCGACCGCCTTGCTGCGGGCGACCGTCTCGACGTTGTCATCGTTGTCGAACAACTTGCACTCGAAGATCGTTGGCACGTCCGTG
>CALGOK010000169.1 GCA_937961295.1 uncultured Gemmatimonadota bacterium | reverse complement strand
AGGACGCGCGACCGGGGCGTCGCGCTTCTGCTCGCGTCCGCCTGGCGGTCCAAACGGCTTTTTTTGTTTTAATGATCCGGCGCCCACCGAGAGCAGCGGCGTGGCCACCATCTCCGCCGTGGTCGACGGCACCGGCACCGTGCGCCCCTGATGCACGAGGTAGCGACGGGCGGAGTCCGGGGCCGGCTGGACCAGCAGCCCGGTCGCGCCGGCCGACTCGAGCAGGGCCGCCACGGCCTCCCCGGGCTCCCCCATCGTTGCGGCACCGGTGTCGATGACCCAGCCGTCCCGCCGCACCGAGCGGACCATCCCGCCGGGGTGGTCCGACGCCTCGTACACCACGGTCGAGGCCCCCCGCTGCCGGAGCCGGAGGGCCGCGGCCAGTCCCGCCATCCCCCCGCCGATCACGGCCACCCGGGGCTGCCCGGCGGTCACGGGCAGCAGCTCCCGGAGGCGCGGGCGCGGTGGCATGGGGCCCGCGGGCAGGGGATGGCGGTTGGCGTCGGCATGGTGGCGGATGGCCGGAAGAGTACGGGGGGTCGTAACGACCGGTCAAACCTTCGCTTGCCGGCCGTCGGGGACCGCGTTTCAGGGCGTTTCAGCTTGTGTCAACCCGGTGCAGTTTCTACCTTTTTCCATGGCCTCACCCGTCCCGTCCCCTCTGGGCACCGCATTCACCCGAGCTGCGCGAGGGCCCGTGCCGACCGACACGCTGCAGACCCAGGTGGCCCTGTTCGACAAGTGCCGCCAGTTCACGCAGGCCCGGGAGATCCAGGCCGCCGGCCTCTATCCCTACTTCAAGCCGATCAGCGAGTCCGAGGACACGGTCGTCGTCATCGAGGGCCAGAAGCGGATCATGCTCGGCTCGAACAACTACCTGGGGCTCACCCACCACCCCAAGGTGCTCGAGTCCGCGGGTCGCGCGCTCACGCGCTACGGGTCGGGCTGCACCGGGTCGCGGTTCCTCAATGGCTCGCTCGACCTGCACGAGCAGCTCGAGTCGGCGCTGGCCGAGTTCCTCGGCAAGGAATCCTGCATCGTCTTCTCCACCGGGTACGGCGCCAATCTCGGGATGATCTCCGGGCTGGTCGATCGCCGGGACACGGTGTTCCTCGACAAGCTCGATCATGCCTGCATCGTCGACGGCGCACGGCTCGCCGCGGGCGAGACCGAGCGCTTCAATCATGGCGACCTCGAGGGCCTCAACCGGCTGCTCGAGCGGAACACGCGCGGCAAGGGCACCCTGATCGTGGTCGACGGCGTCTACTCGATGGAAGGCGACATCGCCGACGTCCCGGAACTGGTCAAGGTCGCCCGGCGCCACGGCGCGGCGCTGGCCGTCGACGATGCCCATGCGCTGGGCGTGCTCGGCCCGCGGGGCGAGGGCACCGGGGCGCACTTCGGGATGCAGCACGAGGTGGACATCATCGCGGGGACCTTCTCGAAGTCGCTGGCGTCGGTGGGCGGCTTCGTGGCCGGCGAGGAGCAGGTGATCCACTACCTCAAGCACAAGTCGCGGCCGTTCATCTTCACGGCGTCGCTGCCGCCGGCCAACACCGCCGGCGTGCTCGCCGCGCTGCAGGTGATGCAGGACGAGCCCGAGCGGCGCGACCGCCTCTGGCAGACCGCGCGGCCCCTCCGGCAGGGCTTCCCCGCGCTGGTCTTCGACATCGCCCCCACCGAGACGCCGATCGTGCCGGTGCTGATCGGGCCGCTCGACACCACGTTCGTCTTCTGGCGCAAGCTCTATGACGCCGGCGTGTTCACCAACCCGGTGGTGCCGCCCGCGGTGCCGCCGTCGCAGTGCCGCCTCCGCACCAGCGTGATGGCCACCCACACGCCCGACCAGATCGACTTCGCGCTCGAGGCCTTCGCGAAGATCGGCAAGGAGCTGGGGGTCATCTGAGCGACGCCGCGCCGGTGATCCGGCGCGTCGCGTCCCGGGGCGACCTCGCCCGCTACGTCGCCCTCCCCTACCGGCTGCACCGGCGGGACCGCAACTGGGTCCCCCCCTTCAAGGCCGAGGTCCGCAAGCTGCTCGACCGCCGGGCCAACCCGTTCTTCCCGCACGCCGAAGCGGAGTACTTCCTGGCCGAGCGCCAGGGGGCGGTCGTCGGCCGCATCGCCGCCATCCACAACCGCCTGCACAACGAGGTGCATGGCGACCGGGTCGGCTTCTTCGGCTTCTTCGAGTGCATCAACGACTTCACTGTCGCGGGCCCGCTGCTCGACCGCGCCGCAACCTGGCTGCGCGAGCGCGGCCTCGACGCGATGCGCGGCCCGATGTCGTTCTCCGTCAATGACGAGTGCGGCCTGCTCGTGGACGGCTTCGACACGCCCAACACGCTGATGATGCCGCACAACCCGCCGTACTACCTGCCGCTGCTCGAGGCCGGCGGCCTCGCCAAGGCCAAGGATTTGGTCTGCCTGCAGGCCGGCTCGATGGAGGGCCCGCTGGTGGCGCCGGAGCGCACCGCGCGTGCGGTGGAGCTGATCCTCAAGCGCTACGGCCTCCGGCTCCGCCCGCTCTCGCTGCGCCGCTTCGACGCCGAGGTCGAGACGATCAAGCGGCTCTACAACGCGTGCTGGGAGAAGAACTGGGGCTTCGTCCCGATGACCGACGCCGAGATCGACCATCTCGCCGCCCAGTTCCGCCCGGTGGTGATCGCCGACATGGTGCCATTCGTGGAGCAGGAGGACGGCACGCCGATCGGCTTCGGCCTCGCCCTCCCCGACCTCAATGAGGTGCTGGTGGGCAACCGCAGCGGCGCGATGTTCCCGGCTGCGCTGCGCATGCTCTGGAAGCTCAAGACCCGGCAGCTCACCCGGGCGCGCATCCTGCTGCTCGGCATCCTCCCCGCGTGGCGCGGCAAGGGGATCGACGCCGCGCTGTACCACTGGATCTGGACCCGCGCGGCGGAGCGCAACATCGGCTGGGGAGAGGCGGGCTGGCTCCTCGAGGACAACACCGGGATCCTCCAGGGACTCGCCAAGGCGGGGTTCACGCCGTACAAGACCTACCGCGTCCTCGAACGGCCGACATGAAGGCGCTGGTCACCGGGGCGACCGGGTTCGTCGGGTCGCACCTCGTCGACGCGCTGCTCGCGCGCGGGCACGAGGTCACCGCCCTGATCCGTTCACCGGCCAAGGCGGCGGGGCTCGCCGAGCGGGGCGTGCAGCTGGTGCGCGGCGACCTCTCCGACACGGCGGCGATCGATGCCGCCATGTCGGGGCAGCGGGCCGTCTATCACGTCGCGGCACTCACCGGCGCAGTGAACGAGGCCGAGTTCCTGGAGGCCAATCGCGACGGGACCCGGCGCATCGTCGCGGCGGCGGAGCGCGCGGGCGGGATCGAGCGACTGCTCTTCGTCTCCTCGGGCGCCGCCGGCGGACCGGCGCGCCCCGGGCAGCCGCGCGACGCCGACGGTGCCGACGCCCCGGTCACGATGTACGGGCGCAGCAAGCTCGCCGCCGAGGAGGTGGTCCGCCGCGCCGGCGTGCCGTGGACCATCCTGCGACCGCCCGCGGTGTACGGCCCCCGCGACCGTGACGGATTCCTGCCGGTGTTCCGTGCGGCGAAGCGCCTGGGAATCGTGCCGGTGTTCGGCGACGGCACGCAGGAACTCTCGCTGGTGCACGGCGCCGATCTCGCGGCGGCCGCGCTCGCGGCCGTCGGCGCTGACGATGCCGCGGGTGCCACGTACTACGTCAACCATCCCGAGGTGATCACCAGCGCGGAGCTCGCGCGACGCGTGGGCGCGGCGGTCGGGCGTGACGTCCGCGTGATCCCGCTCCCGCACTGGCTCACCCGCGGCGCGCTCACCCTCACCGGAGCGTGGGCGGCGCTGTTCCGGCAGCGCACGATCCTCCGGGCCGACAAGGCCAACGAGTTCGTCCAGCCGGCCTGGACCGGCGACCCGACCCGCTTCATGGCGGACACCGGATGGCTGCCGTCGCACGACCACGACACGGGATTCGCGGAGACCGCGGCGTGGTACCGCGACCAGGGACTCCTCTGACGCCGGTCACCGGGTGGCGGCTGGTCGATCGCCTCGTGGCCGGCTACGGCCTGGTGATTGCCGCGGTGGCCCTCGCCCGCCTCGACCAGCGCGGCGTGGGCTGGGTGCTCGGAGCGCACCTCGCCCTCCCGCTGGTCGCCTGGCTCGCCGCGCGGGCACGCCCGCATGGCCTCGGCCGCGTGCTGCATGCCGCGTACCCGGTGCTGCTGCTCCCGGCGCTCTACGCCTCGATCGACATGCTCAACGGATTCGGGGCCCTGCCCACGCTCGATGCCCCGCTGCTGGCACTCGAGGAGGCGGTCTTCGGGATGCAGCCGGCCCGCGACTGGTGGCGGGCGTCACCCTCGGTGTTCTGGTCCACCGTGCTCCACGCGGTGTACTTCTCCTACTACATCATCGTGCCGCTCCCGGTGGTGGTGTTCCTGGCCACCGGCCGGCACGACGCCGTCGCGCCGTACCTCGGCGGGGTGATCGGCGTCTTCCTGCTGTGCTACCTCACCTACGTGTTCTTCCCGGTGGCGGGACCGTACTACGAGTTCGAGCGGCCGACCGGCGAGTTCGTCGCCAACGGGCCGGCCCGGATGGTGTACGGTGCGCTCGCGAGCGGCAGCGCCTACGGGGCGGCATTCCCGTCGTCACACGTGGCGGCGACCATGGCCGCCACCATCGGCGCGTGGCGCGCCATGCCGCGGCTGGGCTGGGTGCTGCTGGTGCCCACGCTGCTGCTCGCGGTGGGGGTCGTGTACTGCCAGATGCACTACGTGATCGACAGCGTCGCCGGGCTGGCGATCGGCGCCCTGGTGCCGATCGCCATGGCCCGCGTGCGACGGCTCACTCCCTGACCAGCAGTTCCGCGCGCATCCCCATCGCCTGGTGGGGAAGGCAGTAGTACGGATAGCGCCCGGCCGGCACGCCCGCGAAGGTCACCACGATCGAGTCGCCCTCGGCCACGAGGTTGGTGGCCAGGTCCATCATCTTGTTGGGGAGCACCGCCGAGAGCGCCGCCGCCGCGCCCGCGGGCAGCGAATCGGCGTCGAACTGGACGTTGTGCATCCCGCCGGAGACGCCCCGGAAGACCACGGTGTCGGAAGGCCTGATCGGCAGCGATGCCGGCTGGTAGAGGTACTGCGTTCCGGCCATCACCATCTCGACCACATGCCGGGTGCCGCCCTCGACGGCGGGCACCACCGGTGCCTCTACCGTCGGGGTCGCCGCCGTGGAGTCCACCGGCTCGGCCTGCTCGCCCGATCCGCCGCACGCCGCCATCAGCACCATCGTCACTGCGCACATCGCTCGCATCACGTCACGCTCTCCGGAGTCGATCGTCGCGGGTGCGGTCCGCCAGACGCGGCGCGCCACGCGACGCGAGGGAGCGACCGGCGTGGCAGCGCACGTAGTGGAGCCGTGCGCGGCTCGGTATCCGGAAGATGCCGGATGCCTTACCTTCCCGCATGGCTTCACCCCGCACTGCCCCGCTCGGAGCACCATGACCCCTCCCGCTTGCCGCCGGCTCGGCCGCCAGTGCCGTGCCCTCGACGTCGTGATGCGTGTGGCCGTGCTGGAGGGCCAGGAGGACCACGACGGCACCTGGCTCTTCGGTCATGTCGAACGGATCGAGTTCGGACGGCTCTGGGTGGAGGACGATGAACTCTGGACCGAGGCGCGGGTGCACGTCCCCTGTCGGCACCTGCATGAGCAGCGCAACGGCTCCGTGCGGTGCCGGGCTCATGGCTTCCGCGGCGAGGTGACCGCCCCCGACCGGGTCGAGCAGCCGCGTCGGCTCGGGGGCGACCGGTTCCGGATCATCGAGCGGCGCCGCCTGGTCACCCGGACCCTGCCGGTGGCCCCCGAACCCCGCCGCCGGCGTGCCCTCCCGGTCCACCCGGTGGTCCCCGACGCCAACCCGTGCGCCTCGGCCCCTTGCCGCACCTCCGACAACGCCCGGGGCGCGGCCTGCTGCCGGGACCTCCAGGTCGAGATCCGGTGTACCGAGCGACAGGAGCTCCTCGAGGAGCTGCTGCGCCACCGGAAGGCGCCCTACCTCTGCAAGGTCGAACGCGAGGAGGAGGACGCCGAGGTGCTCAACGTCGAGATCCTCTCGGCCTGCGGCTTCCTCCTCGAAGACGGGCTCCACTGCGGGCTGCACGGCCGGAAACGGTCCGATGGCCGGCCAGCCAAGCCCACGCTGTGTTCAGAGTGGCCAAAAAAGAGGACAGGGCTGCACCCGGGGTGCGCCTTCAGTAACCCCCGAGTGCCGCTGTAACTCGTTGCATGGCAGGGAGTTATGGGCCTGTGTGCGACCCGGCCCGGCCCGTGCGTCTCCAGACCGACGCACCCCTGCCTCGGAGGGCAGATGGCGTTTGACCTTGAGGACCTCTACCGGACCACCTACGACGCGGTGGTGCGTTTCCTGTACCGGAAGGTGTGGGACGCCGACCGGGCGGAGGACCTTGCCCAGGAAGTCTTCATGCGGGCGCTTCACCACCAGCCGGAGAAGCCTCGCTCGTGGGTCTTTGCCGTGGCGGCCAACATCGCCAGGGACGAGGCCCGTTCGGCGATTCGTCGCCGCAAGCACCTGACGCTCCTGAAGCACGAGCCGATCGCCTCGCCGACGCCGCTGAGCGACGTGCAGGACGAGCTCGAGCAGGAGGAGCGCGAGGCCGAAGTGAAGCGCGCCCTGGCAACGCTCACCCCGCGGGACCGCGAGGTCCTGCTGCTCTGGGACGCGGGGTTGTCCTACCCCGAGATCGCCGAGCAGACCGGCCTGGCAGTCGGTGCCGTGGGCACCACCCTGGCGCGGGCGCGCAAGCGCCTGGTCGCCGCGCACGACACGATGGAGCAGCAGCGTGAGCATCGGGACGAGGAGCCGAGTGCGGCCGCATATTCCTGAGGAGGAACTGCACGCGTATCTCGACGCGCAGCTGTCGCCAGCCCAGCGCGCCGAGATCGCCGAGCACCTGCTGGCGTGCCTGATCTGTCGCGCGCTGGAGGGCGAAGTGCGCGTGCTGCGCCAGCGGAGCACCGACCTGCTCGCCCTCGCCGTCCCGCGGACGATCCGCGGCGCCCCGCTCCCGGCCATCCGGACTCGCCGCCGCCTCCGCTGCGGACCGCTGGCCGCGGCAGCGGCGGCGGCCGTGGTGGTCGGCGCCAGCTGGAGCATGGCAGGCACGGGAGGGACGCCCGGCGAGGGCGATCGACCCGTGCTGGCGACCGCCTCCGCCTTCGTGGCACCAGCGATCCTGGCCCGCGTGGTCGCTCCGATCACCGCCGCCACCGACTCGACGGCCGCGACGCCGCGTCGCGCCTCCAGCTCGCGCACTCTCACGCTCGCCTCGCGCGCCGCCGTCGCCCCGCGGGTGATGCCGGTGCGCCAGGTGACCGGCAACGGCAACACCCGTCGCCTCCGCGTGGTGGACCCGATGGTCGACGTGGCCCCGTCGGGCGGCGGCGAGGCGTGGGAGACGGCCTCGTTCCAGGCCGCCCGCGACGCGGCGGCGGGAGCGATCGCCCATCTCGATGGCATCCCCGTCAACACGGTTCGGCTGCAGACCAGCAGCCGCGGCGCCCGCCCCACCGCGATGGTGCGCCAGCTGCTGCCCGACGGCCGCGCCGTCTGGGTGGTCGAAGGGGCCGTCGAGGAGCTCGGGCCGGTGTACCAGCTGCTCGAGGCGAGCGGCCTGTCGCGCTCGCTCCCGCGCCGCGCCCGGCCCGACTACATCGGCACCGATGACGCCCCGGTCCGCACGGTGCGGATGGTCACCGTGGCGGCCTACCTCCCGATCGACTCGGTCGAGGCGCTGGCGGCGGCGAGGTTGAAGCTGGACTGAGTCGTTGGTCGTTGGTCGTTAGCCGTTGGTCATTGGCGGTATGTGCGCGAAGGCCGGTCTCCACTTGGGAGGCCGGCCTTCGCACACTAACGACTAACGACTAACGACCAACGGCTAACGACCAACGACTCAGTGATGCCCCGCCTCGCGCTCCAGCGTGATACCCGCCAGCCGCGGCGAGACCATCGGGTAGGTCCGCGCGAACCAGGCGTAGCTCAGGAAGAAGAGCCCCGCGAACAGCAGCGTCGGCCCCACCTCCGGCAGCCCGACCACCGGGCCCGCCTCGGCGGTGATCGTCGGGATCACCAGGAAGTACCGCTCGAGGAACAGCGCCGCGAGCGAAATCGCGGTGAACAGCCCGAGGGTCAGCCAGGTCTTCGTGGCACCGCCCGAGATCAGCACCGCGAACGAAGAGATTACGTGTGTGGATACGCTGTTGCAGCCGATCGGGCGCCACGGCCCCCACAGCCGCGACAGGACGAAGCCGGTCTCCTCGGGCATGTTGCCGTACCAGATCACCAGGAACTGGGCCCACATCAGGTAGGTCCAGAACACGGTGAAGCCGAACACCATCTTGCCCAGGTCGTGCTGCTGGCGTGGGGAGACGTACTCGGCGATCCCCAGCGCGCGGACGCCGAAGAGCATCAGCAGGGCGAGCAGGGTGTGGCCGCCGAGGAACGACGCCATGAAGAACCAGCCGCCGAACAGGTTGCTGAACCAGTGCGGCTGCAGCGCCATGATCGCGTCGAAGGCGATGATGGTCATGACCAGCGCGTAGGTCACCGCGTAGACCGGCGCCAGCCGGTAGGTCCGCGCCAGCGTCTTCTCGGCGTCGAACCCCTGCAGCATCCGGTCGTAGCGCGCCTTCCGCGCCCCGGTGACCTTGTCGCGGACCGCGGCGAGGTCGGGGAGGAGGTCGCAGCGGATCAGCGCGATGCCCACGGCGAACATCGCCACGAGGCCCACCGCCAGGCGCACCGACATCCAGGGGCGCGACAGCCAGAGCGCCTTGCCGTGCGCCAGGGTGTGGAGCTCCTCGGCCATGTGGCCCCAGATGTCGTGGTAGCCCACGGTGAGGACCACCACCAGGCCGAGCAGCGACACCGGGATCATCGCCGAGACCGCCTGCGAGAACCGCAGGATCACGCCGCTCCACTTGGAGTTGGCGATCTTGTAGACCGCCGTGATCGCGATCGAGCCGGCGGTCAGCGCGGTCCAGAACAGCCAGTTCACATGGAACATCTGCCAGGCGCGGTGCGAGCCGTCGCCCATCAGGGCGAGGACGAACAGCACCAGGCCGAGGCCGCCGAGCACCGCGCCGATCGGCACGAAGATGCCGTAGTTGCCGGCGATGCTCTTCTCGGCGAGCCGCGCGCGAACCGCGGCGACGTCGAAATGGCTCACGGCTGACCCCCGGGATTCAGCGACCGCACGTGATCGACCACCGCCCAGCGATCCTCGCGGGTGGTGATCTTGTCGCCGTACAGCGGCATGATGGCGCCGCCGTAGCGGATGTAGCTGTAGAGGTAGCCGTCGGTGAGCCCGGCGGTCCGCGCACCGATCAGCGGCGGGGCACCCATCGCGACCGTGCCGTTGCCGGCGCCGGTCGGGCCGTGGCAGACCGCGCAGTAGCGCTGGTAGAGCTCGGCGCCGCGTCCCGGCGCCACCGGCGGGAGGTCGGTCGGCCGGGTCATCGCGTTGGCGTAGGCCTGGTCGAAGCCGTAGGTCGGCCGGGGGCGCGCGGTCGGGTCGCCGGTGCCCCAGTCGGCCTCGGCGCCGCCGAGCGGCACGATGCCGGCCGGCGTGTTCCGCGGGATGTCGCTCCGCTGGTACGGGTGCACCGCCTTGGACAGGATCATGTGGTCGAACCACGGGACCGCATGCATCAGGTCGTCGGGCGACGGCACCTCGTTGTACCAGAAGTTGCACCCGGTGCTGCCGAGCAGCAGGGCGCCGGCGAGGGCGAGCCTAACTCTCACGCGACACCTCCACCGAGCCGTGCCGGTCGAGGAGCGCCTGCACCTGGTCGGCGCGGCCGGCGCCGCAGGGGATGAAGATCCCGATCCGGTCGTCGCTGAACTTGGGGTGGTACGGCCGCCCCTTGAGCGACTTGCGGGCCGAGAGCAGGATCACGGCGAGGACGCTGAGCAGCGACGCCGTGAGGATGGTCAGCTCGAAGCCGATCACCACGTAGGGCGGGATCGTCGCGATCGACTTGCCGCCCACCAGCAACGGCCAGTCGCGCGACATCCAGAGCGCCAGCGCGAATCCCGAGGCGCAGCCGAGCAGGCCGCCGGTGAGGGTGAACCAGCGCACCGGGGAGATCGGGTCGCCGATCGCCTCCTCGAGCTCGTGGTTGGGCGCCGCCGAGTAGACCGTGAGGTCGGCATGGCCGCCCTGCTTGAGCTCGCGGATCGCGTCGCACGCGCCGTCGATGTGCACGAACTGCCCGAGGACCCCGGGCACCGCACGCGCCGCCGCCATCAGTGCGCCCCCCCGTGCGAGGACTTCCGCCGCGGCATCGGGATCATCTCCTTGATCTCCTGGATGGCCACGATCGGGAAGTTCTTGTAGAACAGCGTGAACCAGAGGCCGAACCAGCCGAACGAGCCGGCCAGCAGCGCCCAGTCGGCCCAGGTCGGGTTGATCTGGCCCCAGGCGTACGGCAGGAAGTCATTCGCCAGCGAGCTCACCACGATCACGTAGCGCTCGAACCACATCCCGAGGTTGATGAAGATCGAGATCACGAAGAGCGACACGAGGTTGGTGCGGATCTTCCGGAACCAGAGCAGCTGCGACACGAACGCGTTGCAGATGATCATCGTCCAGCCCGCCCACCAGTTCGGCCCGAACGCCCGGCGCCAGAAGGTGGTCTGCTCGAAGGTGTTCCCCGAGTACCACGCCACGAAGTACTCCATGGCGTAGGCGTAGAACAGGATCGTGCCGGTGAGCAGCGTGAGCTTCGACAGGTTGTCGAAGTGGCAGCCGGTGATCATGTGCTCCAGGCGGAGCACCTTGCGGAGCGGGATCATCAGCGTGAGCCCCCTGCCGATGCCCGAGTAGATCGCGCCCGCCACGAAGTACGGGGCGAAGATCGTCCCGTGCCAGCCCGGGACGATCGACACCGCGAAGTCCCACGACACCACGGAGTGCACCGAGAGCACCAGCGGCGTGGCGAGCGCCGCCAGGTACAGGTACGCCCGGGTGTAGTGCCGCCACTGCGAGTCGGCGCCGGTCCAGCCCAGCGACAGCGCCGAGTAGAGCTTCTTCTTCCAGCCGCTGACGTGGTCGCGCACCGCCGCGATGTCGGGCACCAGGCCCACCATCAGGAACGTGCTCGACACCGTGAGGTAGGTCGAGATGGCGAACACGTCCCACATCAGCGGCGACTTGAAGTTGGGCCAGAGGTAGCGCTGGTTGGGATACGGGATCAGCCAGTAGAACAGCCACTCGCGGCCGATGTGCAGGATCGGGAACAGCGCCGCGGTCATGACCGCGAAGACCGTCATCGCCTCGGTGGAGCGGTACACCGCCGTGCGCCAGGGCGACCGGAACAGGAACAGGATCGCCGAGATCAGCGTGCCGGCGTGGCCGATGCCGACCCAGAACACGAACGTGGTGATGTACACCGACCACATGATCGGCGCGGCGTAGCCCGCGAGGCCGAGGCCGAACCGGAGCTCCGCCACAACGGTGCCGATCAGCACCGCGGTGAGCAGCGCCATCACCCCGACCAGGACGTAGTAGCCCTTGGTCGGCGCCTCGGTGATCGTCCGGACGACGTCCCGGGTCACCTCGGCGTGGGTCTGGGTCGGCCGCGACGGGTCGTGCGCGATGACGGCCATCTCAGTGCCCTCCGCCGGCGGAGGGTTCGTGGGCGGCCGGCTCCTTGTGCCGCACCTTGGCCAGGTAGGTCACCGCAGGCTTCACGTTGGTGAGCTCCAGCATGGTGTAGCCCCGGGGATCCGCCTTCCAGCGGAGCACCTCCGCCTCCGGGTCATTGACGTCGCCGAACTTGAGCGCCCGCGACGGGCAGGCCTGGGCGCAGGCGGGCACCGCCTCGCCGTCGCGCACCGGCCGCCCCTCGAGCTTGGCGTCGTGCTGGGCCCCGCGGATCCGCTGGATGCAGAAGGTGCACTTCTCCATCACGCCGCGGGCCCGCACCGTCACCTCGGGGTTGAGCTGGAGGTTGAGCGGCTCCGGCCAGGCGTGCTCGTTGTACAGCTTCCAGTTGTAGTAGCGGACCTTGAACGGGCAGTTGTTGCTGCAGTAGCGGGTCCCCACGCAGCGGTTGTACACCTGGCCGTTGAGGCCGTCGGGCGTGTGGTAGGCCGCGTACACCGGGCAGACCGGCTCACACGGCGCGTTGTCGCAGTGCTGGCAGAGGATCGGCGCGAAGCGCGCCTCCAGCGGCTCGCCGTGCTCGCCGCCCTCCCAGTACCGCTCGATGCGCATCCAGCTCATCTCGCGGCCCTTGAACACCTCGTCCTCGCCCACCGTGGCGATGTTGTTCTCCGCGTAGCACGCGGTGACGCACGCCGAGCAGCCGGTGCAGCGCGACAGGTCGACCGCCATCCCCCACTTGTTGAGGTCGGGACGGGCGTAGTCACCGAGCCTGGTGCGCTCCTCGACCACCGCGGCCCAGCCCTCCAGCGCCGCCAGCTCGCGCGGCGTGTTGACCTGGTGCGGCGGGTGGCCGGCGGCCTTGTACGACTCCTCGGGCGTCATCCCCGCGGCGGCATGCGCCAGCGGCATCGCCTCGATGATCCCGCGGCCGAGCTGGCGCGGGTTCCCCTCGGTCTTGGCCACCTGGCGATAGTCGCCGGTCTTCCGCAGCGCCACCCGGGTCGCGACGTACGGCAGGAAGCCCTGGCCGTCGGCGGCGCCGAGGAGGTCGAGCGGATTGACGCCGCGATCCTTCGCGTAGCGGCCATAGGCGGTGTGGCCGAGGCCGATCGGCATCGCCACGGTGTCCTCGCGGATGCCGGGGTACACCAGTACCTGCGCCCGCACGCTGCCGTGCGGCGAGACCACCTCGACGATCTCGCCCTCGCGCACGTCGACCCGCTTGGCGGTGGCCGGCGCGAGCTCGACCCACGACTGCCAGGTCACCTTGGTGACCGGGTCGGGATTCTCCAGCAGCCACGGCTTGTTGGCGCCGCGCCCGTCGTGGTAGTGGCTCGAGGGATACGGCAGGAAGGTGAACTCGCCGTCGCCGTCGAACGCCGGGGCGGTCGCCGTGACGCTCATCGCGCCGGCGGCGAGCGCCGGGGCGGCCGTCGGCGCGGCCTCGAACACCCCGCCCTGCGCCAGCGCCGCGCGCCACCATCCCTCGGCGTCGCCGGCACCACCGCGCGCCGCCTCGTCGAGCCAGGTGGCCTTGAGGTGCGCCTCGAACGACTCCGCCGCTGGCGCCG
>CALGOK010000168.1 GCA_937961295.1 uncultured Gemmatimonadota bacterium | reverse complement strand
GACCACCGAGATCTACACTCTTTCCCTACACGACGCTCTTCCGATCTTGCATCGGCGCACGCAGGTAGTAGGGCTGGTCGACCGGTGCCCCGGCCGCGACCCGCATGTTGAGCGTGCACTTCAGGAGTGCGCCGTAGTCTTCCGGCCGCGGAGGAGGGCAATCGCCGCGGTCCAGGACCTCCCAACCCGTGCCGAACCTCGGGTGGAACCCGCGGGCCTGGAAGATTCCCCGGCCAACGTCCCAGACGACGACATGCACCGGCACCACCTGCCCCGCGACAACCTCATCATCTTCGACGTACGCATCGAGGATCACTCCGGTCTCGGCGACCCGGAGATGCATCGCGTGCTCCCGGTCGTACGGATCGTCGTCCGCTGCGATCCCGGCGAAGAGCGAATCCATCGGCCCCGCCGCGATCCCCGGTGCCACGGCCTCGAGCCCCAGCATCACCGACGCCGGGCCCGGCTCCTCGAGCTGCCCCATGTCCTGTGAGCGGTGCTGCGAGCGGGAGCGGCGGCCGATCTGGTGCAGCGAGTGACCGGTGGCCGGATCGAGCACCCCGCCGTCGAGGACGATCCCCTCCTGCACGCCGTAGTCGCGGTAGAGCTTGGACGGCGTCCACGGCGGCAGCCCCTCCTCCGAGACCAGCTCGGGGAAGCGTGTTGCATCGCCAGCGGCATGGAAGCCGTCGAGTGCCAGCACGCCCGAGGCCTGGTGCTGGCCGTGGCCGTCGCGCGGGGTGCCGCTGAACACCGCCACGATCACGTGCGGCCGGAAGCGGCGGATGATCCGCACCACGTCCTTGAGCAGCGAATCGCGCGGCCAGAAGCGCCAGGTCTCCTCGATGGAACGCGTGTACCCGAAGTCGAACGCGCGCGTGAAGAACTGGCGACCGCCGTCGACCGCGCGCGCGGCGACCAGCTCGCTGCCGCGGACGATGCCGAGGGCGGCGCCGAGCTCGGTGCCGATCAGGTTCTGGCCGCCCTCGCCGCGGGTGAGCGAGAGGTAGGCCGTCTCCACGCCCCAGCCGCGCGAGAGGATGGCGATCAGGTCATTGTCCTCGTCGTCGGGATGCGCCCCCACCACCAGCACCCGGTAGGGCGAGGCGAGGGCCTGGCGCTCCTGGGCCAGCCGCACCAGGCCACCGGTGCCCGGC
The DNA here is from genome assembly GCA_937961295.1 of uncultured Gemmatimonadota bacterium. Lineage (GTDB taxonomy): Bacteria > Gemmatimonadota > Gemmatimonadetes > Gemmatimonadales > GWC2-71-9 > Palsa-1233. Next base: position 11,505 of record CALGOK010000168.1, on the reverse strand, counting down.
CCGCCGTCCTGGGCGAGGAGCGCGGGTGCTGGGGACGCGGCGAGCGCCGCGGCCACCAGGAGTGCCCGCGTGGCGTGGAACAGTTGATGTGTCATGAGTCGTCGCTGGAACGCCGGGGCTGGCGATCGCGTTCCCGGCCGACCATGAAGGCGAGGATGAAGGCGATCAGCGCCGCCAGGAGGAGGGTCTGCCCTGCCCCACCGCCACCGGTGCCGTGGAGCAGCAGGAGCATGCCGAGCGAGACGGCGATGGTCCCGATCCCGCGAAGGATCTCGTCGACGTTGCGCCAGCGCACCTGGCGCCCCCAATTGACGGCCATCACCAGCCCCAGGACCCCGAGGGCAAGGATCAGGTACCAGATGATGATCCACCACCGCTTCCCGATGATCATCGATGGCCCGGGGGTTGGGAGGGAGCAGGCCTGCGGGGCAACCCGAATACGCTACTCGCCGGAGTCCGGTCGGCCAAGGGGTCACCCGCCGCATGCCGGGCACGGGCACCGCTCGCGCAGCATCCGCCAGGTGTAGATCCCGGTGGCGTGCCCGTCGCTCCAGCGGATCCGGATGGCGTAGGCCCCGACCGGCTCGATCGCCAGCGGTGCAACGCTCTCCGGGACGGTGACGGGGTCGAGGAGCGGCCGGCCGGTCATCTCTTCGACGCACGCGGCACACGGGCACGCCAGCCGGAGCGCTCGCGCGGGATAGCGTCCCTCGTGTCCCGCGTCATCCCAGCGGATCGTGACCTCGTCGTCGCCGCGCCGGATGGCGACGGGGACCTCGCTGTGCCCGGGCACGACGCCCTCCGGGGAGATTAGGTTTCGGTGTTGGCGAGCGCACATCCAGAACGCGGGAACTATAGCCAGATGAGCCATCCAGATCCGTTCGGCGCCCGGCGCACCCTCACGGTCGGCGCGACCACCGCCACGATCCACGACCTCACCGCCCTCGAGCGCGGCGGCCACGCCACGCTGGCGCGGCTCCCCTACTCCGTGCGGGTGCTGCTCGAGAATGCCTTGCGCCACCTCGACCGCGGCTTCGTCACGCGCGAGCACGTCGAGGCGCTGGCTGGCTGGTCGCCCGAGACGGCCGGGCAGGGCGAGATTCCCTACCTCCCGGCCCGCGTGGTGCTGCAGGACTTCACCGGCGTGCCGTGCGTGGTCGACCTCGCCGCGATGCGCGACGCAATGGCGCGGATGGGCGGCGACCCGCAGCGGATCAATCCGGTGGTGCCCTGCGACCTGGTGATCGACCACTCGGTGCAGGTGGACCACTACGGCACCGCCGAGGCGTTCAAGCTCAACGTGGCACTGGAATTCGATCGCAACGCCGAGCGCTACCAGCTGCTCAAGTTCGCGCAGCAGGCATTCGAGAACTTCCGCGTGGTCCCGCCCGGCACCGGCATCGTGCACCAGGTGAACCTCGAGTACCTCTCGCCGGTGATCCAGCTGCGCGACCAGTACGGCGAGCTCACGGCCTATCCCGACACGCTGGTCGGCACCGACTCGCACACCACCATGATCAACGGCCTCGGCGTGATGGGCTGGGGCGTCGGCGGGATCGAGGCCGAGGCGGTGATGCTCGGCCAGCCCTACTTCATGGTGCTCCCCAAGGTGGTCGGGATGAAGCTCACCGGGACGCTCCCGGCCGGCTGCACCGCCACCGACCTGGTGCTCACCGTGACCCGGCTGCTCCGAGCCCACGGCGTGGTCGACCAGTTCGTGGAGTTCTTCGGCGCCGGACTGTCGGGGCTGCCGCTCGCCGACCGCGCGACGATCGCCAACATGGCGCCCGAGTACGGTGCGACGATGGGCTTCTTCCCGGTCGATGCGGAGACCATCCGCTACCTCGACCGCACCGGCCGCGACGCCGGGCAGGTGGCGCTGGTCGAGGCGTACTGCCGCGCGGTGGGGCTCTTCCGCACCGATGACGCCCCCGACCCGGTGTACAGCGAGGTGCTCGAGCTCGACCTTTCCACGGTCGTGCCCAGCGTCGCGGGACCCAAGCGCCCGCAGGACCTCGTGCGCCTGGCGGACCTCGAGAAGAGCTTCGCCACCTCGCTGCCGGGGCTGATGAAGCCGGCGGTGCCGGCCGAGCGCCGCGCCGCCGCGGAGGAGGCGCTGTCGCGCTGGAACGGCGAGGGCGGCGGCTCGAATGTCGCGACCGCGCGGCAGTCCCCGGCCACCACCATGCGCTACCCGGTGGAGCTCGAGGGCGAGGCGCACCACCTCCACGACGGCTCGGTGGTGATCGCCGCGATCACCTCGTGCACCAACACCTCCAACCCGTCGGTGATGGTCGGCGCCGGGCTGCTCGCGAAGAAGGCGAACGCGAAGGGACTGCGCGCCCGCCCGTGGGTGAAGACGTCGATGGCGCCCGGCTCGCGCGTGGTGACCGACTACCTCGACAAGGCCGGGCTCACCGACCACCTCAATGCGCTGGGGTTCCAGACCGTCGGCTACGGTTGCACCACCTGCATCGGCAACAGCGGCCCGCTGCCGGAGCCGATCGGCCGCGCGATCGAGGAGCACCACCTCGTCACCGCGTCGGTGCTCTCGGGCAACCGCAACTTCGAGGCGCGGGTGCACCCGATGGTGCGCGCGAACTACCTGATGTCGCCGATGCTGGTGGTGGCGTTCGCGCTCTTCGGCCGCGTCGACGCCGACATCAACGCCGAGCCGCTCGGCATCGGTGACGACGGCGAGCCGGTGTACCTCCGCGACGTGTGGCCCACGCCGGCGGAGATCGCCTCGGCGATCGCCGAGGCGGTGGGACCGGAGCTCTTCCGGAAGCAGTACGCCCACGTGTTCGACGGCGACGAGGAGTGGCGCGCGCTCGACGTCCCGTCGGGTTCGCGCTTTGCCTGGGACGCCAAGTCCACCTACATCCAGGAGCCGCCGTTCTTCACCGACCTCGCGCCCGAGCCGGCGCCGCTGGCAGACATCGCCGGCGCGCGGGTGCTCGCGGTGCTCGGTGACTCCACCACGACCGACCACATCTCGCCCGCGGGGTCGATCCCCAAGGACGGACCGGCCGCGCGCTACCTGCGCGACCACGGCGTCGCGCAGCCCGACTGGAACACCTTCGGCGCGCGCCGGGGAAACCACGAGGTGATGATGCGCGGGACGTTCGGCAACGTGCGGAGCCTCAGTCGCCTCGCCCCCGATAAGCATGGAAACTGGACCGAGCACCTCCCCAGCCGCGAAGTGATGGTCATCTACGATGCGGCGATGAAGTACGCCGAGGCGAAGACGCCGCTGGTGCTGCTGGTGGGGAAGGAATACGGCACCGGGTCGTCGCGCGACTGGGCCGCCAAGGGGACCATCCTCCTCGGCGTGCGCGCCGTGATCGCCGAGAGCTACGAGCGGATCCACCGCTCCAACCTCGTGGGAATGGGCGTGCTGCCGCTCGCCTTCCCCGCCGGCGAGAGCGCCGAGTCACTGGGGCTCACCGGCCGCGAGGAGTTCGCCATCAGCGGCATCGCCGACGGCCTGGTGCCGGGCGGCACCGTGCAGGTGCGCGCCACGCACCCCGACACCGGCAAGGAGATCACCTTCGACGCCACCGTGCGGCTCAATTCGCCGGTGGAGGTGGAGTACCTCCAGCACGGCGGGATCCTGCAGCGGGTGCTGAGGGTGTTCAACGAGGAGCAGTGAGTCGTTGGTCGTCAGTCGTTGGGCGTCGGTGACACGAACACCGATCGCGAAGAGGGGCCGGCTCCAACGCGGAGCCGGCCCCTCATTCAATGGTCACCCAACGACCAACGACTAACAGCCAACGACCGTCAGGCGACGAGATCCCGCAGCCGATCCCCCGTCTCGCCCTCGCGCAGCCGCACCAGGGCGCGGTCGCGCAGCTGGCGGATCCGCTCGCGGGTGACACCCATCATCCGGCCGATCTCCTCGAGCGTGCGCGGCTGGCCGTCGTCGAGGCCGAAGTAGAGCCGCAGCACCTTGGCGTCGCGCGGCGGCAGCGAGTCGAGCGCCGCCTCGATGTCCGCACTCTGCGAGTTGGCCATCGTGTTGGCGTCGGTGCCCTCCTGCTCGGCGAGCGAGAAGCGCTCCATCCGCTCGTTGCCATCGCCCTCGCGGGTGGGATGGTCGAGCCGCACCGCCTCGGTGTTGAGCGACGAGAGCGAGCGGACCGCCTCCTCGGTGAGGCCGGTGGCGCGAGCCAGCTCCTCGACCGTGGGCATCCGGCCCAGCCGCTCCTTGAGGAGCGTGGTGGTCTTGCCCAGGCGCGATAGGTCGGCGGTGCGGTTGAGCGGCACCCGGACCGGGCGGCCGTGGCGGGCGATAGCCGCCTGGACCGCCTGGCGGATCCACCACACCGCGTAGGAGATGAACTTGACGCCGCGATCCGGATCGAACTTCCGGGCCGCCGTCATCAGCCCGAGGTTCCCCTCGCCGATCAGGTCGACCAGGGGCACCCCGCGATTCTGGAACTTCTTGGCCACCGACACGACGAACCGGACGTTGTGGCGCGCCAGCTTCTCCTGTGCCGCCACGTCGCCCTTGAACGCCTTGCGGGCCAGCTCCATCTCCTCTTCGCGATTCAGCAGGGGAACCCGGGAGATCTCGTCGAGATAGAGATCCAGGCTCTCGCGACCCTCGTCGACCGCCCGGGCAATCTGCGCCGGACGGAGCGACCGCCGCTTCCCGCGGGCACGCATCGTCACATCGACTCCTATTCCTTCAGGCCTCGCCGGGGCGCCTTCCCGGGGGAAGGATCGTCCCGGATGGAAATCCGGATCAAACACGGAAACATAACCAGTCGGAAGCGTTTTCGCAATTCGTGGCGCAACCGCTTGTGAAACATCGCCTTCTGTACGCGCCGGCCCGTGAAACGGTTCCCGAGGCAACCCCGGGCCCTCTCCCCCGGGGCCACCCCGATAGCCACCGGGCCCCCGACGTCCTAGGAGACGCACGGGGGCCCGGGGAGCGTCACACCGGCCGGGGTCAGAGCCCCTTGATCTCGCCGATCAGCCCTGTGAGCGACCCCTTGGCGTCGCCGAAGAGCATCGCCGTCCGGGGGTGGTAGAAGAGGGCGTTCTCGATCCCGGCGAATCCCGGGTTCATGCTCCGCTTCATCACGATGACGCTGCGGGCCTTGTCCACGTCGAGGATCGGCATCCCGTAGATCGGCGAGGAGGGATCGGAGCGGGCGGCCGGATTGACCACGTCGTTGGCGCCGATGACCAGCGCCACGTCGGCCTGCTCGAACTGGTCGTTCACGGCGTCCATGTCGTAGAGCCGGTCGTAGGGGACGTTGGCCTCCGCCAGCAGCACGTTCATGTGCCCCGGCATCCGGCCCGCCACGGGGTGGATGGCGTAGCGCACCTCGCCGCCGTTCTTCTCGATCAGCTCCGCCAGCTCGCGCACCGCGTGCTGCGCCTGGGCCACCGCCAGGCCGTAGCCCGGCACCACGATCACGCTGCGGGCGTAGGCCAGCTGCACCGCCGCATCCTCGAGCGACACGCTCCGCACCGTAAGCCCCTCGACCGCCGCGCCCCCCGCGGACGGCCCCGCGGCGCCGAACGCCCCGAACAGCACGTTGCCGAGCGAGCGGTTCATCGCCTTGCACATGATCCGGGTGAGGATGATGCCGCTCGACCCCACCAGCGCGCCGGCGATGATCAGCACGTGGTTGTCGATCACGAAGCCGGTCATCGCAGCCGCGATGCCGGAGAACGAGGTGAGCAGCGCGATCACGACGGGCATGTCCGCGCCGCCGATCGGGATCACCAGCAGCACGCCGAGCAGCAGCGCCGCCGCGAGCACGGCGTAGAACGGCCCCAGGAAGGCGTCGGGCGTGGCGACCTGGTAGGCCCCGAGCCCGATCACGCCGAGCAGCAGCGCGGCGTTGAGCACCTTCTGCAGCGGGAACGTGATCGGCCTGCCGGTGAGCACTTCCTGCAGCTTGGCCCACGCCACCAGCGAGCCGGTGAACGTCACCGCGCCGATCAGGATCGAGAGCTGGATGGTGATCCCGGTGGAGGCGGGCAGCGCCTCGCCGGCGAGTTCCGCCTTGAGGAACTCCGCCCCGGCCACCAGCACCGAGGCCGCGCCGCCGAAGCCGTTGAACAGCGCGACCATCTGCGGCATCGCGGTCATCTGCACCGCGCGCGCCATCCAGAGGCCCAGCCCGCCGCCGAGCACGATCCCGGCGATGATCCCGGTCCACGACACCACCCCGCCGGCCAGCAGCGTCACCACCACCGCCAGCAGCATCCCCCACGCCGAGAGCCGGTTGCCCGCCGGCGCGGTGGCGGGCGAGCCGAGGCGCTTGAGGCCGATGATGAAGCAGGCCGACGCCACCAGGTAGCCGAGCTCGGCCACGAGATGCGGGATCACCGCTCGCCCCCGTCCTTCTTGAACATCCGGAGCATCCGGTCGGTCACCGCGTAGCCGCCGACCACGTTCATCATCGCGAACGCGACCGCGCCGACGCCGAACACGGTGGAGATCCACCCGAACCCGCCGCCGGCCACCACCAGCGCCCCGACCACGGTGATCCCGCTGATCGCGTTCGATCCCGACATGAGCGGCGTGTGCAGCGTGGGTGGCACGCGCTGGATCAGCTCGAAGCCGAGGAAGGTGGCGAGCGTGAAGATCACGATCCCGATGACGATGCCCTCGCCCATCACCCCTCCCGCTGGCGCGTCGCGCCGTCGTGCGCCACGCACATGGCGCCGGTGATCTCGTCGTCGAGCGACACCACCAGCTTGCCCTCCGGTGCCAGGTGCTCGACCAGGGTCTGCACGTTGCGCGCGAACATCTGCGAGGCGTGCTGCGGCATGCTGCTCGGCAGGTTGAGCGGACCGATCACGGTGACGTCGCCGTGCAGCACCGTCTCCCCGGGCCGGGTGAGCTCGCAGTTGCCGCCGGTCTCCGCCGACACGTCGACGATCACCGCGCCGGGCCGCATCGATGCGACCATCGTGCGGGTGATCAGCCGCGGCGCCGGCTTGCCGGGGATCGCCGCCGTCGCGATGACCAGGTCGGCCTGCCCGATCGCGCCGGCCACCGCCTCGAGCACCTTGCGCTGCTGCTCGTCGGCGAGCTCGCGCGCGTAGCCACCGGCGGTCTCGGCGTCGGCCACGGCCTCCGGCGCGATGAAGCTCGCGCCGAGCGACTTGACCTGCTCGGCCGCGGCGGCGCGCACGTCGAACGCCGACACCACGGCACCGAGTCGGCGCGCCGTGGCGATCGCCTGCAGCCCCGCGACGCCGGCGCCGAGCACCAGTGCGCGGGCCGGCGTGATCGAGCCGGCCGCGGTGGTGAGCATCGGGAGGAATCGCGGCAGCTGGCCCGCGCCGAGCAGCACGGCCACGTAGCCGGCCACGGTGGCCTGCGAGGAGAGGACGTCCATCGACTGCGCACGGGTGATGCGCGGCACCCGCTCGAGGGCAAGCAGCGTGACCCGCCGGCGGTTGAGCGCCTCGAGCGCGTCGCCTCCGTCGGTGCCGAGCAGCGCCGCGAGCACCGCGCCCTCGCGGAGCGCCGCGGCCCGCCGCGGGTCGGGGCGGCGCACCGCGACAACCAGGTCGGCCGATTCCGCATCGGCCGCATCCGTCACGGTCGCCCCGGCCGACGCGTAGGCGGCGTCGGCATGGAACGCGGACTCGCCCGCGCCGCGCTCCACGGTCACCGCGAGGCCGCGCTTGGCGAGGCGCGCCACCGCGTCTGGCGTGAGTGCGACGCGCCGTTCGCCGGGCGCGGTCTCCCTGAGCACTCCGATCCGCATCGGGTGGACGCTCCTGGACGAGAGGGTGACGGGCCGACCGCGCCCGCATCAGCGAAGCTACCGGCAGCTGAATGGACTTTCAACGTGGGGCATGGTAGCCTAGCTGATGCCTCCCCGCGCCCGCCGCCCATCGGTCCACAAGTTCGGGGGCGCCGCGCTCGCCGACGCCGCATCCATCCGCACCGTCGTGGCCATCGTCCGGGACCTGCCCGGCGCTCCGGTGGTCGTCGTCTCCGCGCTGGCCGGGATCACCGACCAGCTGCTCGACCTGGTCGGCACTGCCGAGGCGGGCGAGCTGGACCAGTCGCTCGCCGCGGCACGGCAGTTCCGCTCCCGTCACCGGGACGTGGTCACGGCGCTCTTCCACGCCGCGCGCCGGCGAGCCCTGCTCGCCGCAGTCGATCAGGTCAGCGACGAGCTCGAGGCACTGGTGCGCGCACTGGCCGTGCTCCGCGAGGCGTCGCCGCGGGTGCGCGACCACGTGGTGGCGCGCGGCGAGCGACTCAGCGCCCGGCTCGTCGCCGCTGCCGTGGGAACCTCGCGCCGCAGGAGCGAGGCGATCGACCCCGGCAGCGTGATCATCACCGACGGCCCCTACGGCGGCGCATCGCCCGACTTCGCCGCCACCCGCACCGCCGCGCGCGCGGTGCTCGATCCGCTGCTGGTCCGCGGCGTGATTCCCGTCGTGCCGGGCTTCCTCGGCCGCGCACCCGACGGCGACCTCGCCACGCTCGGCCGTGGCGGATCCGACTTGACCGCCACCACGCTCGGTGCGGCGCTCGGCGTGGCCGAGGTGACGCTCTGGAAGGACGTCCCGGGGTTGCTCACCGCCGACCCGCGGATCGTCCCCGATGCGCGGCTGCTCCGCCTGGTGCACCCGAGCGAGGCCGCCGAGCTCGCCTACTATGGCGCGAAGGTGCTGCACCCCCGCGCACTGCTGCCGCTCGCCGGTCGCCGCACCGCGCTGCGGGTGCGGCCATTCGCCGACCGGGAGGCCACCGGGACCGAGATCGCCGTGCGTGCCGAGGCCGATCCGCCGCCGGTGCGCTCGCTCTCGGCCGTGCAGGATCAGGCGCTCGTGACGGTGGCGGGCACCGGCATCCTCGGCGTGCCCGGAATGTCGGCGCGCACGTTCGGGGCGCTGCAATCCGCGGGCATCTCGGTCTCGCTCATCGCGCAAGCGTCGTCGGAATACACCATCGACTTCACCGTACCGAGCACCGCGGCGTCACGCGCCGTCGCAGTGCTGCAGCGCACGTTCCGCAGCGAGATCCAGCACGGCGAGCTGGAGACGATCCGCGCGCGCACCGGAATCGCGATCATCGCGGTCGTCGGGTTGCGCATGGCCGGGCATCCCGGCATCGCCGCACGCGTGTTCGACGCGCTCGAGGCCGCCGAGGTGAACGTGGTGGCCATCGCCCAGGGATCGTCGGAACACAACATCTCGGTGGTGATCGAGGAGCGCGACGTCCCCGCCGGGCTCCGCCGCATCCATGCGGCATTCCAGCTCGGCAAGGAGGGCGGCGGGCGCCCGCGGCGTCGCACCGGCAAGGACGTGGTCATCCTCGGCGCCGGCACCATCGGCCGCGCCACCCTCGACCTGCTCGCCGCGTCGCCGCAGCGGTTCGCGTCCCTGCGCGTGGTGGCGGTGATCGATCGCGGCGGCGTGGCCGAGAAAGGCGCCGGGTTCGAGCCGGAGGAGCTCGCCGCGATTGCGGCGCACAAGCGCGCCGGCGGGCGGCTCGCCGAGCTCCCCTCGGGTCGCGCCACCACGCCGCGCGAGGCGCTCGACGCGCTGGCGCGACGCGCGCTGATCCGGCCGGTGATCGTCGACCTCACCGCCGAGGACACCGCCCCGCTGCTCCGCACCATGGCATCCGCCGGGTTCGACGTGGTGCTGGCCAACAAGCGCCCGCTCACCGGGCCGTACCCGGAATACCGGGAGCTGCTCGGCACGCTCGAGGCCCATGGCGGTCGCCTGCGCCACGAGGCGACCGTGGGGGCGGGGTTGCCGCTCATTCTCGCGGTGCGGCAACTGATCGGCACCGGGGACAAGGTGCGGCGTCTGGAAGGGGCGCTCTCGGGAACGCTCGCCACGGTGCTGAGCGCGCTCGACGACGGCACGCCGTTCTCCGACGCGGTCCGCCGGGCTCGCGCAGGGGGGATGACCGAGCCCGACCCACGCGATGATCTCTCGGGAACGGACGTGGCGCGCAAGGCGCTGATCCTCGACCGGCTGCTCGGTCATCGCCGCGACCTCGACGACGTGGCGGTGGACTCCCTGGTCCGCCGCGGCGCCCGCGCGAGCGCGGAGGCGTGGCTCGACGGTCTCTCGCGAGAGGACGCCGCCTGGCGGGCGCAAGCCGAGACCGCCCACGCCGACGGCAAGGTGTTGCGCTACGTTGCGACCATCACGCCGGCGAAGGTGGAGGTGGGCCTGCGCGCCATCCCGCGCGACCACCCCCTCGGCCAGCTCACCGGATCGGCCAATCGCCTGGTGATCACCTCGGGTCGCTACCACGAGTCTCCGCTGGTGATCACCGGCCCCGGCGCCGGACCGGACGTGACCGCCACCGGCGTGCTGGCGGACCTACTCTCTCTCACGGGGGCCTGATGCGGGAACATGCGCGCGCCAGTGCGCCCGGCTCGATCGGCAACGTGGGGCCGGGCCTCGACATCCTCGGCCTGGCAGTTGCCGGCGCGCACGATGCGGTCGAGGTGCGCTGGAACAACGGACCGAAGACCGTCGTGGAGGATGCCGGTCACCCCGACCTGCCGACCGATCCCTCGCGCAACACCGCCGCGATCGCCGCGATGGCGGTGCTGCAGCGCACCGGCGCGCGGCACGGCCTGCGGATCCGGGTCACCAAGGGGTTGCCGCTCTCGGGAGGACAGGGTGGCAGCGCGGCGTCGGCGGTCGCCGGCGCGGTGGCCGCCGACGCCCTCGGCGAGACCGGGCTGGATCATCGCACCCTGCTCGCCTGCTGCCTCGAAGCCGAGGCCGCCGTGGCCGGACGCCATCTCGACAACATCGCCCCCTCGCTGCTCGGTGGCCTGGTGCTGGTGCGAAGCGTCGAGCCATCGGACGTGATCGCCCTGCCCGTGCCGGACCACCTCGGCGTGGTGCTGGTCCATCCTGCGCAGCAGTTGCAGACGCGCGATGCGCGCGCGGCGCTGCCCGCCACCGTGCCGCGTGAGGTGGCATTGGCACAGGCCGCCAATGTCGCGGCGATGGTGGCCGGCGCTTTCCTCGGCGACCTCGCGCTGCTGGGTCGCGCGATCGATGATCGGATCGCCGAGCCGGTGCGGGCGAAGATGCTGCCGGGGTTTCGCGAGGCGCGTGTGGCCGCGCTGGCCGCTGGGGCCGTGGGGTGCTCGATCAGCGGCGCCGGCCCCACGGCATTCGCCCTCACCGAGGGCACCGAGGTGGCGGCACGCGTGGCCGATGCCATGGTCGCCGCCTATCGTGCGGCGGGGATGGCGGCGCGACCGATCATCACCACCGTGGACACCCAGGGAGCACGCGTCGGGTGAGCGCGGTGCCCACCCTCACCGTCCGCTGCGATGCGTGCGGCCGTGACACCCCCGAGCGATCGTTCCGCTCGCGCTGCGAGTGCGGCGGCCTGCTCGCCGTCCACCACCAACCGGTGCTCCGCGGTGCGGCGCTCCGCGCCACGTTCGACGACGCGTGCTGCGCGCGTCCGTCGCGCACCGCGTCGGGGGTGTGGCGCTTCGGTGCGGTGGTGCAGCCGCTCGCGATGGA
>CALGOK010000167.1 GCA_937961295.1 uncultured Gemmatimonadota bacterium | reverse complement strand
ACCGCCGGCTCCTTTTCGCCATGCAGCAGCTCAAGCTAGACCCCGAGGGCGGGTTCAAGAAATGCGCGCGCCCGTATTCCGATGTCGCCTCGATAACGGGTTCGATGAAGGTAATCCGGTCGACCACCGGCTCGCCGGTGACCGCCCGGTCGAACCCGGTCGCGATCACCGTCACCCGCACCTCGCCGGTGAGCTTGGGATCGTTCCCCGCTCCGAAGATGATCTGCGCCTCGTCGCCCACGGCATCGTGGATGATCTCGCTGATCTGGGTCGCCTCGCCGAGGGTCAGGTCGTCGCCGCCGATGATGTTGATCAGCACACCGCTGGCGCCGTTGATCGACACGTTGTCGAGCAGCGGCGACGAGATCGCCTGCTGCGCCGCCTCGAGCGCACGGTTCTCGCCGCTGCCGGTGCCGGTGCCCATCAGCGCCGCGCCGCCGTTCTGCATCACGGTCCGGACGTCGGCGAAGTCGACGTTGATGATCCCCGCGCTGGTGATCAGCGAGGCGATGCCCCGCGTCGCGTTGAGCAACACCTCGTCGGCCTTCTTCAGCGCATCCTGGAACGGGATCCCCTTCCCCACCACGGCCAACAGCCGCTCATTCGGTACGACGATCATCGTGTCGACGTTTCGCCGCAGCTCGGTGATCCCCATCTCGGCCTGCTTCATCCGCTTGCGGCCCTCGAACAGGAACGGCTTGGTCACGATCCCCACCGTGAGCGCGCCGATGTCCTTGGCCATCTGGGCGATGATCGGGGCCGCCCCGGTGCCGGTGCCGCCGCCCATCCCGCAGGTGACGAAGACCAGGTCGGCACCCTGCAGCTGCTCGAGCACCTCGTCGCGGTTCTCCTCGATCGCCTGCCGGCCGATCTCGGGGCGCGCGCCGGCGCCGAGGCCGCGGGTGAGCTTCTTGCCGATCTGCACCTTGACGTCGCTGCGCGAATTGCCCAGCGCCTGCGCGTCGGTGTTCACCGAGATGAACTGGACGCCCGCGAGGGCCTCCTCGATCATCCGGTTGACCGCGTTGCCGCCACCGCCGCCGACGCCCACCACCTTCATGCGGGCGTTCTGGCTGGGCTGCTCGTCGAGCTCGAAGACCATGCCGTCGACCATTACCGTGCCCCCCGAGAGCCGGTCAGAAGAAGTCCTGCAGCCATCGCTTGACCGGGCCTAGCACCCGTTCCATGGCGGGCGACCGCCGCCCGCCCGCCCCGAACCCGCCGCCGAGCGCCACCTGCCGGGCGCCGTAGAGGGCCAGCCCCACCGGGACCGCGAACCCCGGGGAAGCTACACGATCGACCAGCCCGCGCAGCCCCGCCGCCGGGACCCCGATCCGGACCGGGGCGGCGAAGACGTCCCGGACCAGCTCCACCATCCCCGGCGCCGCTGCGCCCGACCCGGCGAGCACCACCCCGCCGGGCAGCCCGGCCATCGCCCAACCGGCCCGGGCCACCTCGTCGAAGGCGAGCTCAGCCACCTCCTGGAGGCGCGCGTGCATGATGTGCGCGAGCAGCCTGCGAGGGGCATGCCGTGGCGCCTGGCCCGCCCCAGCCGGAAGCTCGACCACCTCGTTCTCGGGGACCATCGGCTCGTAGGCCGCGCCGTAGCTGACCTTGAGCTCCTCGGCGGCGGCCTGGGTCAGCTGGAGCCCGTGTACAAGATCGGACGTTACGTGGCCTCCCGCAAATCGGAGCGAGGCAACGTGCCGCAACTTGCCACCGTGGAAGATGGCCACCGAGGTGCTCCCCCCGCCGAACTCCACCAGCACCGCCCCGATCTCGCGCTCCTCCGGGGTGAGGACCGCCAGCGAGGCGGCCAGCGGCTCGAGAACGAACTCCCCGGCGTGCCAGCCGGCCTTCTCGACCGCCCGGCGGATGTGGGCCAGGGCGCTCGACCGGGCGGTGACCAGGTAGACCTCGGCCTCGAGCCGTTCCCCGGCCATCCCGATCGGGTCGGCGTACCCCGGCATCCCGTCCACCCGGTAGTCGTGGGCGATGGCGTGGAGCAGCTCCTGGTCGTGGCCGAACGAGACGTTGCTCGCCACATCGTTGACGCGGGCGAGGTCGGAGGTGCGGATCTCGCTGCCGTGGACGCTCGCCACCCCGTGAGAGACCCGTTGGGCCACAAGCTCCCCCGCCACCCCGATGTCGACGGTGCCGACCTCGAGCCCGGCGATCTGCTCGGCGTCGCCCATCGCCTTCTTGACCGCCCGAACGGTCTCCTCGAAGTCGCGGATCACGCCGCGCCGCACCCCGACGCTCGGCTCGACCCCGACACCGAGGACTCGCATCCCCCAGCTTCGTGCATCGCCGGTCACCTCGCCGATCACCCCGGTGACCCGACTGCTCCCGAGGTCGACTGCGGCGACGAGCCGCTGCACGGCGACGGTCATGCTGCCTCCCCCTGCACGAACATCCGACCGCGGAAGCGTGCGTCGATGGCCCGCCAGTCGCGCTGCCGCTCGGCGAGCCACTCGCGCACCGCGGCAAGGTGGCGGAACACCTCGGTGCCCGCGCCGGCGCCCAGCAGCACGGTCCGCGGCCCGACATGGAGCCGCACCACGCGACCGTCGATGGTGGCCCGGTCGACCTGGCGGTACCACTGAGGATCGGTCGCCTGCAGCCGCCCGAGCAGCGACGCCACGACGGAATCGCGCGCGGCGATCGGCAGCGGCGCCTCGAGTCGCGCCGGGTCGACCGGGAGCACGCCGGCACGATCATCGATGACCAGCACATGACCCTCCTGGACCGCGAGCGCCACCGCCGGCGCCTCGCGAACCGTGATCAGCAGCGTGCCGGGCCAGCGCCGCGCCACCGTGGCCGAGCGCACGCCCGGCAGCGCCTCGGCCGCCGCGGCGATCGGCTCGAGGGGCACCAGGATGTGCGCGTCGCGCGGGATGCCGATGCGCGCGACCAGGTCGCGTTCATCGAGCAGCCGCACGCCAGCCACTTCGACCGCACGGATGCGGAAGAACTCGAGGCGCTGCACGCCGACGAGCACCAGCGCCACCACGCCGGCGAGCAGGGCGACCGAGAGCCCGACGAGCCATCCCTGTCGTCGCGTCACCCGTCACCCCGAAGCATTCGCTGCACAGCCGGACCGACGCGGGTCACGTCGCCCGCGCCCAGGGTCAACACGACGTCGCCATCCGTGGCAAGATCGGCGACGGCCCGGTCCAGGCCGTCGCGCGCCGGGACGTAGTGCACCTCCGTCGCCCCGGCCTGCCGCGCCGCATCGGCCACCAGCGCCCCGGTCACACCCGGAATCGGATCTTCGCGGGCCGGATACACGTCGCTCACCACCGCCACGTCGGCCCGGACCAGCGCCGCCCCCATCGCCGCGGCGTGTTCGCGCGTCCGCGAGAAGAGGTGCGGCTGGAACACGGCCACGAGCCGGCGGCCGGGGAATGCCTGCGCGGCGGCCTCGAGGGTCGCGGCAAGCTCGGTGGGATGGTGGGCGTAGTCGTCGATGAAGGTGACGCCCGACGCATCTCCCAGCCGCTCGAAGCGCCGACCCACGCCACTGAACGTGCCGAGCGCCTCCGCCGCGGCGTCAAGGTCGCCATCCAGCGCGTGCACCACCCCGAGCGCGGCGGCCGCGTTGCGAAGATTGTGGATGCCAGGCACCGCGAGGCGGAGCGTGACCACGCTGCCGTCCGGGAAGTGGCACTCCGCCACCGAGCCGGCGGCGTCACGGGAACGCGGCACGAGCCGGATCCCCGGCACGTCCTCCAGGCCAAACCGTGTCGTCGTCGCGCCGACCGCCGATGCGATGCGGTCGCTTCCCGCGTCGGCCGTGCCGACCAGAACGCGGCGCGCCCGCGAGGCGAAGGTGACGAACGCCGCCTCCATCGCCTCGACCGACCCGTAGCACTCGAGATGGTCCGCCTCGACGTTGTTGATCACCGCGATGGTCGGTTCGAGGGTGAGGAACGCCTGGTCATACTCGTCGGCCTCGACCACCCAGAGGCGGTCGCCGTCGAGGTGGGCATTGCCGCCCCACGCGGCGACGCGGCCACCGGCGAGCCCCGAGGGACGCATCCCCGCGGCGCGCAACGCCTCCGTGGTCATCACGGTCGTGGTGGTCTTGCCGTGCGTTCCGGCAAGCGCCACCACGGTGTGGCCGTTCACCAGTTCGGCGAGTGCCACCTTGCGCGGCACCACGGCAATGCCGCGCTCGTGCGCGGCAACCAGCTCCGGGTGGTCGGCGCGCGCGGCGGCGGTGACCACCACGGCGCGAACCCCGTCGAGATGGGCCACATCGACGCCGCGATGGACCGTGGCCCCCGCGGCGCGCAGGTCGGCGAACGCGGTGTCGTCCACGTCGCACCCGGTCACCACCACGCCGCGACGACGCGCTGCCAGGGCAAGCGCACTCATCCCGGCACCGCCGATGCCGAGGAAATGCACAGGTCGCGTATCGGAAGGATCGAAGAGGCCGGGCACGGTGGTGGAAAACATAATGGAGGACGGACAACGGAGAACGGAGAACGGTGGACGGAGAACGGAGGATGGAGCCACCCTGCCCTACGGCACCGAGCCGCCGTTCTCCGTCCTCTGTTCTCCGTTCTCCGTCATCGCCACCACCCGCCCCGCGATCTCGGCAGCCGCATCGGGCCGGCCGCGGCGGAGGGCGGCGGCGGCCATCGCATCCCGCGTGGCCGGGTCCGCCAGCACCGCATCGACCTCCACGCCGAGTCGCGCGCCGCTCAAATCGGCCTGGCGGAGGCAGCGCGCGGCGCCGGACGCCTCGGCGGCGAGGGCGTTGTGGGTCTGGTGGTCGGCGGCGGCGGTGGGCAACGGGACCAGGATCGCCGGGATGCCCCAGGCCGCGAGCTCCGAGAGCGTCATCATCCCCGCACGGGCCACCGCGAGATCGCACACGGCCCAGGCATCGGCCATCGGGTCGATGAAGGGAATCACCTGCACGGCAGGCGGCGCGTGGAGCGCCGCGAACTGGGCGTGGGTGGCCCGACCGGTGGCCCACACCACCTGCCGTGCGCTGCCGCCGCCGTGCGCCAGCCACTCCGCCACCGCGCGGTTGAGCGCGAGCGATCCCTGGCTGCCGCCGGTGACCACGATCACCGGCTGCGACGGGTCCAGGCCGAGGGCTGCGATCGCGGCCGGCCGGCGATCGCGCTCGGGTGGGGCGATCGGGGCACCGGTCACCACGGCCCGGCCCTGCGCCCGGCGAGGCAGGCCGGCACGTGCCTCCGCGACGGCGAGCCAGATCTCGTCGACCCGCGGCGCGAGCAACCGCGTGGCGATCCCTGGGCGCACGTCGAGCTCCGCGATCGCGGTGGGGAGTCCGCGGCGCGCTGCCCGCCACAGCACCGGGCCGCTCACGTAGCCACCGGTGCCGATCACCGCCGACGGTTGGACCTCGTCGAGCCAGGCGTCCACTTCACGAACCAGTCGCGCGGCCAGGAAGGGCCAGCGCGCGTTGCGCCACCAGCGCGTGCGATGGATCGGTTCGAACGGAAAGAGCCGGTGCGGCACTTCGCGCTCGGGGAGCACCGTCGCCTCGACCCCGCGCGTGGAACCGGCAAAGGCCACCTGCCAGTCCGGGCGCTCGGCCGTGACGGCGCGCGCGATCGCCAGCGCCGGAAACAGGTGCCCCCCGGTGCCGCCCCCGGCGAACGCGATGGTCGTCACGATCGGGAGGACGGCTTGCCGCGCAGGCGCCCGATCGACACCAGCACGCCGGCCGCGAGGAGATACACCACCAGCGACACGCGTCCCGTCGAGATGAACGGCAGCGTCAGGCCAGTGGCGGGCATCAGCTTGAGCACCACCGCGGCGTGCATGAATCCCGCGACACCGACCATCGCGGTGAGCCCGCCCGCCAGCGCGGTGCCGAACGGGTCGCGCGCCGTGCGCGCGATCCGGAATCCCATCCAGCAGAACAGCGTGAAGCAGAGCACCAGGAACATGATGCCCAGGAAGCCCCACTCCTCGCCGACGACCGAGAGGATGAAGTCGGAGTGGCCGAACGAGAGGTGGCCGAGCTTCTGGGTGCCCTGCCCGAACCCCACGCCAACGATGCCGCCGTTACCGAGCCCGATGAGCGAGTCGCAGACCTGGTCGGCAATCGGGTCGCACTCGGTGGCAGGCCGCAGGAAGGCTCCGAGCCGGTCGAGTCGCTCGGGGGTCAGCACCAGCATCCCCGCCGCGCCCGCGACGGCGGGTGCCGCGAACAGGAGCAGGTGCGAGATCCGGGCGCCCGCCACGAACGCCACCGCCACGCCGGTCACGGTGAGCAGGATCGCCATCGAGAGGTTGGGCTGCACCGCCACCAGCGCCGCGGTCACCACGATCGGCACCATCACCGGGACGAAGCCGTCGCGGAACCGGCGCAGCCGGGCGCCCAGGTCGGCCACCATCGCGGCGATCAGCACCGGCAGCGTGAAGCGCGCGATCTCGGAGATCTGCAGTTGCAGCGGACCGATCCGGAGCCAGCGCCGCGCCCCGTTGTGATACGGCACCAGGGAAGCGACCGCTTCCGGTGCCTTCGGACCCGACCAGATCACCGCCACGATGCCGATCACCACAAGCCCGGCGAGCGTGGCCCAGAACATCGGCCGGGCCCAGGTGCGCAGCAGGCGATAGTCGAGTCGCGCCGCGACGAGGAACAGGACGCCACCCACGACCGCCCCGCTCACCTGCTGCTGCGCCTCCAGGAACCAGTCCTCGCGGTAGCTCCCGGCGGCGTAGCACATCGCGATCCCGACCGACACCAGCGTGAGGGTCACCACGGCGAGCAGCCGCGTCTCCCAGCGGAGCTCGCCGGGATGGCGAACGCGGGCGTCGCTCATGGCGCCGCCACCAGGTCGCGGAACGTGTCGCCGCGCTGCTCGTAGTTGTCGAACATGTCGTAGCTGGAGCAGGCGGGCGAGAGCAGCACCGCCCCGCCGGACACCGCCAGGGACCGCGCCGCCTGGAACGCCTCCGCGAAGCTGCCCGCCCGCACCACCCGGACCGCATCGCGGAGGTCGGCCTCCACCAGCTCGGCGGCCTCGCCGTAGGCCACGACCGCCGTGGCGGCCTCGCGCAGCCGCGCCGC
Source organism: uncultured Gemmatimonadota bacterium (assembly GCA_937961295.1). Classification (GTDB taxonomy): domain Bacteria; phylum Gemmatimonadota; class Gemmatimonadetes; order Gemmatimonadales; family GWC2-71-9; genus Palsa-1233. The sequence continues at coordinate 8,280 of CALGOK010000167.1, read as the reverse complement.
GAGGACGGTGTACGGCTCGCCCTTGTGGCGCCCGCCCAGCATCAGCACGAACGGCGCGGGCATCGCCTCGATCGCGACCGCGGTGCTCGCCACGTTGGTGGCCTTGGAGTCGTTGATGTACTGCACCCCGTCGATGCTCCCCACCGGCTCCATCCGGTGCCGGAGCGCACGGAAGGACGCGAGCCCCTCGGCCAGCGCCTCCCGCGACACGCCGGTGGCGTGCACCGCGAGTGCCGCCGCGAGCGCGTTGGCGACATTGTGGTCGCCGAGGAGCGCCAGCGCGCCGCGCTCGAGCAGCTCCGCGTCCCCGAGCATCAGTCGCCCGCGATCCCGGTCGAACCAGGCGTCGGCGCGGCGCGCGGTGCTGAAGGCGAGGTGACGCCCCGCCACGCCTGTGACCATCTCGCGCGAGTCGCGATCATCGAGGTTGCTGACCCAGATCGCGCCCGGCGTGGCATCGGCGAAGAGCCGCGCCTTGTCGGCGTAGTAGCTGGCAAGGTCGGGATAGCGGTCGAGGTGGTCCGGCGCGAGGTTGGTGAGCACGCCCACCGCCGGATGCAGCCCGGACATGTCGTGCAGCTGGAACGACGAGAGCTCCACCGCCAGCCACTGCGGTTGCGCCTCGGCAAGCGCCACCGCCGTGAGCGGCATCCCGATGTTGCCGGCCGCCAGCGCGCGGCGTCCCCCGGCCCCGAGCAGCTGCTCCACCAGTGCGGTGGTGGTGGTCTTGCCGTTGGTTCCGGTCACCGCGACGTAGGGCACGTCCGCCATCGCCTCGAGCCCCACCTGCGCCTCAGCGACCATCGGCACGCCGGCACGCCGGGCCCGGGTCACCACCTCGACGTCGGGGGGAATCCCGGGCGACAGCACCAGGGCCGAGCAGCGCGCGATGCGCTCGTGGTCGTGGCGGCCAAGTTCGATCACCAGCCCGTCGGGATGCTCGGCCGCGAGCCGCCCGGCCTCGGCGGCGGCGCTCGCCCCGGCATCGGAGGCGTAGACCGGTATGCCGTGGCGACGGAGCAGCCGGGCGGCGGCGAGCCCGCTCCGACCCAGGCCGGCGACGGCCACTTCGCGGCCGTCGGCGCGCCACGCCTCGAGGCGGTTCATCGCAGCTTGAGGGTGGCCACCGCCACCAGCGCGCAGAAGATCCCCAGGATCCAGAAGCGCACCACCACCGTGGTCTCGTGCCAGCCGAGCTTCTCGAAGTGGTGGTGGATCGGCGCCATGCGGAAGAGCCGATTGGCCTCGGCGTACTCGCGCCCGCGGGTGCGGCGATGCCACTTGAAGACCGTGGTCTGCAGCATCACCGACAGCGCCTCCACCACGAACACGCCGCCGATGATCACCAGCAGGAACTCGGCCTTGAGCAGGATGGCCATGGTGCCGAAGGCGCCGCCGAGCGCCAGCGACCCCGTGTCGCCCATGAACACCCTGGCGGGATGGGCATTGAACCAGAGGAAGCCGAGGCACGCCCCCATCAGCGCGGCGCAGAAGATCGCCAGCTCGCCGGCGCCGGGAAGGTAGAACAGGTCGAGGTAGCCGGTGGCGTCGGTGCGGCCGAAGATGTACGCGAACAGCGCGAAGGCGCCCGCCGCGATCGCCGAGAGCCCGGCCGCGAGCCCGTCCAGGCCGTCGGTGAGGTTGACGGCATTGGAGAATCCCGTGACGACACCGGTGACGAACACCACGTAGAGCCACGGCGCGAAGATCACCAGCAGGTACTTGAAGAACGGCACCGTGGTGGCGGTCGCCGGGATCACCGCCGGGTTGATCACCGGCCACTGCCACAGGAAGAGCGCGAGCGAGACGCCGAAGGTCACCTGCCCCGCCAGCTTCCACTTGGCCACCAGGCCGCGCGACTTCCCCTGCACCACCTTGAGATAGTCGTCGAGGAACCCGATCGTCGCGGTCCACAGCATCGCGATCACCGTCACCCACACGAACGGCGAATCGAGCCGGGCCCAGAGCAGCGCCGGGATCACCGTCGCGGCGACGAGGATCACGCCGCCCATGGTCGGCGTGCCGCGCTTCCCCTGGTGCGACGCCGGCCCCTCGGCGCGGATCACCTGCCCCACCTTGAGCTCGCGCAGCCGCCGGATCACCCCGGGCCCGAGCACGAACGCGATCAGCAGGGCCGTGACGGTCGCCCCGGCCGCGCGGAACGAGATGTAGGTGAAGAGGTTGAAGGGGAGGAACGAATCCCCGAGCGGCGCGAGCAGGTGGTAGAACATCGCTCCTCAGGCGGTGGAAACTCGGGACAGGATCGCGGGAAGGATACGCTCCAGCGCGGCGCCGCGAGATCCCTTGAGGACGACCAGCTCGTCACCGCGGAGCTCGGCGGCCAGCTGGGGTCCCATGGTGTCGGCGTCAAGCGCCTCGAGCAGCCGACCGGCGAACGCCGCGCGCCGTGTGGCGAACGCCGGCACGAACTCGCCGACCAGCGCGAGCACCTCGGGCGCCAGCGCGGCCAGCTCGGCGGCGATGTCCTCGTGCAACTCCGTCGAGGCGTCCCCCAGCTCCTTCATGGTACCGGCCACGAACACCAGCCGTCGCGTCCCGCGCAGCTCGCGGGCCAGCGCGATCGCGGCCCGGAACGACTCCGGATTGGCGTTGTAGCCGTCGTTGAGGATGCTGAGGCCGCCGTGCTCGCTGAACTCGCCCCGGCCACCCGGGAGGGTGAAGCGCTCGAGCGCCGCCGCTGCCGCATCCGGGTCGATGCCCAGCTCGCGCACCACCGCCCACGCAAACATCGCGTTGCCGGCCTGGTGCCGGCCCCGCGCGGCGAGGGTGAAGCTGCGACCATCCACGGTGACGCGCACCCGGCCGTCGGGCTCGATCGCGACCGCCTCGGGCACCAGCTCGGCTCCCTCGAGGCCGGCAGTCTGGACGCGCTTCGCTCCGCGCTCGCGCGCACCGGCGGCGAGCGTGTCGGGTGCCACGCCCACGATGGCCAGCGGCACGTCGCGGGTGAGCGCCAGCTTCTCGCGAACCACGCCCGCCACCGTCCCGAACCCCTCGAGGTGGCCGGCGCCGGCGTTGGTCACGATGCTGATGTCGGGCTCGATGATCTCGCGGTATCGGCCGATCTCGCCCGGGAGATTCGCGCCCGCCTCGATCACCAGCGCCTCGACGTCGGCCGGCGCCTCCAGGATGGTGAGCGGCACGCCGACCAGGTTGTTGTTGTTGGCCCGGGTGCGGTGCACGCGCCATCGGGTCGCCACCACCGCGGCCATCATCTCCATGGTGGACGTATCGGAGTTCTCACCAGAGATGTCAAAAAGCCGCCCACGAACGGAGGCCGTCGACCGGCGGCGTGCCCCGGCGCACCACGGCCGCGGTGGCGCCGGCATCGCGGGCCGCCTCGAGGTAATCGTGTCCGTCAAACCGCTCGCCCACCAGCGCGACGAACAGCGCTCCCGGCACCAACGCACGGGTGTCGGTCTGCACCGCGGCGTACCGGGTGGTGTCGCCGCCCGGCAGCCCGAGCGCCTGCCGGACGAACCGGTCCTCGGGCGCGAAGCTCACAGCCCCATCAACCCGCGCACGATCGCGCGCTCGTCGAACGGTTCCCTGGTCCCGCCGATGATCTGGTAGGTCTCGTGCCCCTTCCCGGCCAGCACGACCGTGTCGCCGGCTCCCGCCCGCGGCGGCGCGGTGGCGATGGCCACGTGCCGGTCGCTCTCGCGCTGGTACGCCTTCTTCGGCATCCGCTCGGCGATGTCGTCGATGATCCGCTCGGGATCCTCCGTGCGCGGGTTGTCCGAGGTCAGCAACACCAGGTCCGCTCCCGCCGCGGCGATCTCGCCCATGATCGGGCGCTTGCCGCGGTCGCGGTCGCCGCCGCACCCGAAGACCAGGATGAGCCGCCTGGCCGTGATCGCCCGCACGGTGGCGAGGAGTCGCTCGAGGGCATCGGGAGTGTGCGCGTAGTCCCGGATGACATGGAACGGCGCGTCGATCAGCCGCTCCATCCGGCCGGGGACCTGTGGGGCGTCGCGAAGGCGCTCGGCCACGTCGCGCAGCGAATGGCCGAGGCCCAGGGCCACGGCGCAGGCGGCGGCGGCGTTGGCCACGTTGAACTCGCCGGGGAGCGGCAGCTGGACCTCCGCGGTCCCGAATCGCCCCTCGAACGTGACCCGGCTTCCGGCGGTGAAGTGGTGCACCTCGCCGACCCGCAGTGCGGCATCGGCAGCGTGCCCCCAGGTCACGGCCCGGCTGTCGCCGTGCAGCGGCGCCCACGCCGGGTCGTCGGCGTTGATCGCCAGCACGCCGGTGTCGCGCACCAGGGAGGCGAGGCGCAGCTTGGCCTCGAGATACGCCTCCATGGTCGCGTGGTAGTCGAGGTGCTCGCGCGTGAGGTTGGTGAACACCCCGCCGGCGAACGCGACGGCGTCGAGGCGGCGCTGGTGCAGCGCGTGCGACGAGGCCTCCATCGCCACCCGTGTCACGCCGCGATCGACCATGCTGCGGAAGGTCCGCTGGAGGTCGAGCGGACCGGGCGTGGTGAGGGCCCCGGCGGTGGACGCGACGTGCTCCCCCGCCCCGTCGAACGCCCCGAGGGTACCGATGCTGCCGGCATCCCCGCCCGCGTTGAGCAGGTGCCGCACCAGCGCCGTGGTGGTGGTCTTGCCGTTGGTCCCGGTGATGCCGACCACTTCGAGCGCGGCGAGCGGGTGGTGATACCACGCCGCGGCCAGCAGCTCGGCCGCCGCCCGCGCGTCGCGCACCACCACCAGCGGCACGGCCGCCTTGACGGGGCGCTCGGCGAGCACCGCGACGGCCCCGGCGGTCACCGCCTGCGGAATGAAGTCGTGCCCATCGGCCACCGCACCCGGCAGCGCGAGGAACAACGCCCCGGGCATCACCTCCCGGGAGTCGACGGTGAGGCCGCCGATCACCGGGTCGGCGTCGGGGGCGGTGACGAGGAGTCCGCGTGGACGGAGAAGGTCGACGAGCGCCTGGAGGTTCATGAATCGGAATCGGTGTGGACGATGATCGTGCTGCCGCGCGGCACGGAGTCGCCGGCCGCCGGCTCGGTGCGAGTGATGCGACCCATCCCCACCAGCCGGACCGCGAGGCCGCGGCGGTGCAGCGCGTGCACGCCGTCGCGCAGCGACCATCCCTGCAGCTCGGGGACGTCCACCGGCATCGCGGCGCGCACGGTGTCGCGCGGGAGCGGGAACGCCACCCGGCGCACCGGCCCCGACACGTCGGGGAGGCGCGGTGGTGCGAGCCGGGGACCGTCGGCGGGGAGCCGGCCCGGCTCGAGCGGCGAATCGGGAAGCGCCAGCGCCTGCAACAGGATCGTCCGCACGATGGGTGCGGCAACGGCGCCGCCGTAGATCGCCGCGCCGCCCGGCCGCTCGATCGCCACGTAGAGGACGAACCGCGGGTCGTCACCCGGAAAGATGCCGGCGAACGAGGCGCGATACTCGCGGACGTAGTTGCCGTTCGCGTCGCGCAGCTTGGCCGTGCCGGTCTTGCCGAGCACCGACCAGCTCTCCAGCTGGGCGCCTTCGCCGGTGCCGCCGGAATCGGTGGCCATGCGCAGGTAGGTGATCAGGCGCGCCGCAGTCTCCGGATCGATGACCCGACGGATCGTGTCGGGCACGTGGCGCCACACCACCGTCCCGCCGGGGTGCGTGCGCACCTCGCGCAGCAGGGTCGGCTGCAGCAGCACCCCTCCGTTGGCGATCGCGGCGTACGCCATCGCCATCTGCAGCCCCGACACCGTGAACTCGTAGCCCATCGCCCACGAGGGGCGGGTGTAGTTCAGGTTGGCGCGCGTCGCCGGCAGAGGCAGCAGCCCGGGGCTCTCCGCCGGAAATCCGGTCCCGGGCTGGGTCCCGAACCCGAAGCCCCGGAGCACCCGGTATTGCGTGCTCGCATCGAGCCCCAATGCGAACTTGCTCATGGCGATGTTGCTCGACACCTGGATCGCCTGGCCGAGACCGAGTTCGCCCGACTCCGCATGGGTGTCGATGATCGGCCGGTAGCGGTTCGCGGCGACCTCCATGCGCCACGTGCCGCCCTCGCCCGACACCGGCGAGGTGTCGGCATTGGCGAGCAGCAGCGCCGCGGCGGTGAAGATCTTGGCCGTCGACCCGGGCTCGTTCGGCTCGACCAGGGCGCCGGGGGTGGCCACCGGCCGGCCCCCGCCGGGCGGGGTGCGCAGCGAGGCGATGGCGAGCACGTGGCCGTTGCGCACGTCGACCACCACCACGTCGCCTCCCTCCGCCTGGTACTGCTCCACGCCGCGCCGCAGGGCGCCCTCGACGATTCCCTGCAGCTCGTGATCGATGGTCAGCAGCAGGTCGTGTCCCGCGACCGGCTCGAGCACCATGCTGCCGGGGATCGGCAGCAGGCGGCCGCGGCCGTCGCGGAGGGCGCGCTCGATGCCGGGCGTGCCGGCCAGCAGGGAGTCGTAGGCCGCCTCGATCCCCTCGAGGCCGCGACCCGACTCGCGGTCGGTGCGGCCGATCAGTGCCCGCGCGAGCGAGCCCATCACGTGCTCGCGGCCGAGGATCGGCTCGAGATGGACCCCGCGGATGTCCCGGATCGGGTGCACCTGCGCGGCGTCGTACGGGCCGTCGAAGTACGGGTGGGCCGACCGGAATCGCCGGGCCAGCTCGGCGTCGTCGACGTCGAGGGCGCGTCCGATGCGCTGGCGGTCGGCCGCCGGGTCGCGCAACTCGTTGACGGCCACGCTCACGTGGTACGCCTCGAACGTCGCCGCGAGCGTCGTGCGGTCGCGGTCGCGGATCGCACCGCGCCGCGGCGTGATCTCCATGGTGCGCACGTCGCGCGCCTCGGCGCGCAATGCCCACGCGTCGTGCTGGCGGACCTGCACGGAAAAGGCGCGCGCCACGACGGCCACTGCGCCGAGCCCGAGCAGCACCTGCAGGAAGCCGAGCCGCGCCGCGGGCTTGGCCATCAGCGTTCCCCGACCGAGATCTGCTCGATCTCGGTGTCGAGCGGGATGCGCAGGCCCAGCGACTCGCCGAGCGGGGTCAGTTCGCCCGCCGAGCGGCGGGTGTTGATCTCGGCCACGAGCTCCGCCCGTTGCCGCGCCACGACTTGGAGCGATTCCTGGAGCACGCGATAGCGATCGAGGGCGCGGAACGCCGCGCGGTCACGCAGCGTGATCACGCCGGCGACGAGCAGGAACGCGCCGGTCCACGCCACCACGAGGTAGCGCCCCCTAAGCGACAGCACGGCGGAAGAAGCGCAACCTGGCGCTCCGAGCGCGGGGATTGGCGGCGAGTTCCTCGGCGGACGGCACGATGGCCCGGCGCGGCGACGCCTCCCCGAGCGGCGTGCGTGCGCAGACGCATTGCGGGAGCCCGGGCGGACAGGTGCAGCCGGTGCTCCACTCGCGAAATGTGTGCTTGACGAGACGGTCCTCGCCCGAATGATAACTGATCACCGCAAGGGAACCGCCGTGGACCAGCGCATCGCGGAAGGCCGGCAGCGCCCGCTCGAGCCCGGACAGCTCCTCGTTGACGGCGATCCGCACCGCCTGGAAGAGCCGGGCGAAGTCGCCCGGGCCGCTTCGCGGACCGAGGACCGCCCGGATGGCGTTGACCAGGTCGTCCGAGGTGGCGAAGCCTCCCTGCGCCCGCCGGCGGACGATCTCCCGCGCGAGGGGCCGCGCCCTCCGCTCGTCGGCCCAGTCCCGGAACGCCGCCTCCAGTTCGGCCTCGGTGGCACCCTCGAGCCAGGCGCTGGCGGTCGGGGCGTCGGGGCCCATCCGCATGTCGAGCGGCGCACCGGGTCGGAAGGTGAATCCGCGCGACGCCTCGTCGAGCTGGCGCGACGAGACACCGAGGTCGAGCAGGACGAAGTCGGGGCCGAAGTCCCGGACCGCGGCGATCGCCGCATCGGAGGCGTACGCCGCGAGGAGGTAGTGGACTCCCTCGGAACCGAGCCGCTCCCGGGCGATGGCCATCGCATCCGGGTCGCGGTCGATCCCCAGCAGGGCGACCCCGCCGAGGGCGCGCAGTGCCTCGGCATGGCCGCCGTGCCCGAGGGTGGCATCCACGACCCGTCGGGCACCGTCCTCCCGGGCCCTGCCGACGACCGGGTCGAGCAGCACCGGGAGGTGAGAGGGAGGCGGGACCGGATGGGCAGTCATGGGTACCGGGAAAGGAAACACCCCGCCCGGCGAACCGGGCGGGGTGGCGTGACACGGGGCTGACGGGGCTCGAACCCGCGACCTCCGCAGTGAACGGGCGGCCCCCCAACCCCCTGACCTCCAGCCCCTCCACAGACCTGGCCCCC
>CALGOK010000166.1 GCA_937961295.1 uncultured Gemmatimonadota bacterium | reverse complement strand
TCTCGTGCTGGACGGCGCGGGCCACCAGGCCGCCGAGCTCGAGTCGGAACGGCTTGCCGTGCTCGTCCTGCGCCTCGAGCACGATCCGCTCCGGCCGGCTGACCTCGGCGAATGCATCCGGGATCGAGAGGCACCCCTCCTCGGCGGAGGTGGTGGCGCCCCCCGATTCAACCACGCGCGGGTTGATCATGGCGAAGCGCTGGTCGTCGGCGTCGATCACCGCGACGCGCCGGGCGACGCCGACCTGGTTGGCCGCGAGGCCCACGCCGAGGGCGGTGTCCATCGTCTCGTAGAGATCGGCGATGAACTGCCGCAGCTCGTCGTCGAACGCCTCGACCGGCTGCGCCGTCTCGCGCAGCACCGCCGAGCCGAGGAGGTGGATCGGCAGGATCGCCATCAGCTCGCGAGCCCCGGCGTGGCGGTGTCGCCGACGCGGATGATCCGGGCGCGCTCCACCACGAGCTGGGCCGTGCCGCTCTCGATGATCAGGTGGAGGTCCTTCACTTCCTTCACCTTGCCCACGATGCCGCCCGAGGTGGTGACCTCGTCGCCCTTCTTGATGGCGGCGAGGATCTCGGCGGCGCGCTTGCGGGCCTTCGACTGCGGCCGGATGATCAGGAAGTAGAAGACGAGACCGATGAGCAGGAACTGCAGCATCAGGATCATCATGGAGTTGCCGGCCATCAGTCGTCCTCGCGTGCGCGGTAGCGGCGGAGCCAGTCATCGGCCCACCCGGCGAAGGTCCCCGCGGTGATGCGCTGGCGCGCCTGCTCGGCCAGCCGGATCAGGAACCGGATGTTGTGTATCGACACCAGGCGCTGGCCGAGTTGTTCCTCGGCCACGAACAGGTGGCGCAGGTAGGCGCGCGAGAACCGGCTGCACGCCTCGCAGTCGCAGTCGGCGTCGAGCGGCGCCTCGTCGAGCCGCAGCGGTGCCCCGCGCACCTGCAACTTGCCGTCGGCGGTCCACGCGCTGCCGTGCCGTCCGTTGCGCGTCGCGGCGACGCAATCGAACAGGTCGACGCCGCGGGCGATCCCGGCGAGCAGGTCATCGGGGAAGCCGACGCCCATAAGATAACGGGGCCGGTCGGCGGGGAGGTGCGGCTCGAGGCCCTCCAGCACCCGCTGCATCACCGGCTTCGGCTCGCCCACCGAGAGCCCGCCCACGGCGATCCCCGTCCACTCGCCCCGCGCGAGGATCCCCTCGAGCGACGCCCGGCGCAGGTCGTCGTGGGTGCCGCCCTGGACGATCGGCCAGAGGGTCTGGCGGCCCGGCTCCGTGGCGGCGAGCGCGTCGTGCCGGGCGCGCGAGCGCTCGAGCCACCGCAGCGTCCGCTCCATCGCCTCGCGGGCATCGTCGTGGCTCGACTGCCCGGGCGGCAGGTGGTCGAACGCCATCGCCACGTCGGCACCGAGCGCCCACTGGATCTCCATCGATCGCTCGGGGGTGAGGCGCCGCCGCGAGCCGTCGATGTGCGAGGTGAACTCCACGCCATCCTCGTCGAGCTTGCGCATGCCGGCGAGCGAGAAGACCTGGAACCCACCCGAGTCGGTGAGCATCGGCCGGTCCCAGGTGGTGAAGCGATGCAGGCCGCCGAGCCGCGCGATGACGTCCTCGCCCGGACGCAGGTGCAGGTGATAGGTGTTGCCGAGGATGATGTCGGCGCCGGCGCGACGCACCTCGTCCGGATGGAGGCCGCGCACGGCGCCATGGGTCCCGACCGGCATGAAGCACGGTGTGCGCACCGTGCCGTGCGGCAGCTCCAGCGTGCCGGCGCGCGCGGCGCCGTCGCGCGCCTCGACGTGGTAGGTGAACACTCAGCTGACCGCGAGCAGGATGCGGTCGACCTGGCGGCGATGCCGCAGGTCGTGTCCGGCCGTCATCCGGAGCAGCCGGTCGAAGCTCTCCTCGCCGCGCTCGGTGTGGAGCCCGACGCGGGCCATGTCCTCCGGCGTGGCGGCGCGCCAGACCCGGAGGTTCCAGCGGCGCATCGTGGCGAATGCGTGCAGCGCCTCGGCGGGGTCGGTCGCGGCGTAGTCGAAGCGGTCCTCCCAGCGCTCCTGCGCGAAGCCCTGGATCACGGGGCGCTCCTCGCAGAGGGTCATTCGCGCGCGCCACCCGAACACCACCTCGCAGTCGGCCAGGTGCGCGAGCACCTGGGCGATCGACCACTTGCCAGCCCCTTCCGGTCGGCGCAGCACCGACTCGGCGAGGTGATCGGTGCGCGCCGCGAGCCACGAGGGGGTCTCCTCGAGCACGGTGATCGGATCCTTGTCGCCGAGCAGCCGGAACGTCTCGTCGACATAGGCGCGGAGCGCGGGAGGGAGATTCGGGGTGGTCATCGCTGCCTCACAGGATGCACATCGCGTCGCCGTAACTGTAGAACCGGTACCGCTGCTCCACTGCGTGGCGGTAGGCGGCGAGGATCGGCTCCACCCCCGCGAACGCACCCACCAGCATCAGCAGCGAGCTGCGGGGAAGATGGAAGTTGGTGACCAGATGGTCCACCACCCGGAACCGGTGCCCGGGCAGGATCAGCAGCCGGGTGTCGCGACGCCCCGGCTCCACGCTGCCGTCGTCGCGTGCCGCGGACTCCAGCGCGCGGACCACCGTGGTCCCCACCGCCCACACGGCGGCGCCGCGCTCGCGCGCCGCGGCCACCTGCCGCGCTGCCTCGTCCGGGATCTCGAAGATCTCGGCGTGCATCGGGTGCGCGGTGGGGTCGTCGGCTTCCACCGGCCGGAAGGTGCCGGGACCCACCTCGAGGTCGATGCTCGCGAACTCGATCCCCTGGTCGCGCATCGCATCGAGCAGTTCGGTGGTGAAGTGCAACCCTGCCGTCGGCGCGGCGACGCTTCCTTCGCGCTGGGCATACACCGTCTGGTAGCGCTCCTCGTCGTCGGCCCCCGCCTCGCGGGTGATGTAGGGTGGCAGCGGGAGGTGCCCGAAGCGCGCGATCGCCCCGGCGGCGTCGCTGCCGATGAAGCGGACGCGACGGAAGCCCTCCTCGTCGATGTCGACCACCTCGATCGCCACCGCGTCGTCGAGCAGCACGCGCTTGCCGGGTTGCAGCGCGCGCCCGGGCTTGCCCATCGCGAGCCAGGTGTCATCTCCCGCGGGATGCAGGAGCAGCACCTCGGCGGGTCCGCCGCCGGGACGGGTCCCGAGGAGCCGCGCGTGGCGGACCTTGGTGGTGTTGAGGACGACGAGGTCGCCGGCGGGGATGAGGTCGAGGAGGGCGGGGAAGGCGAGGTCGCGGATCGGCTGCCGCGGCGCGTGCGCCGCGGCCGAGGTGTCCGGGTGCGGCGAGATCGGCCGCCGCGTCTGCGCGGCGGCAGCGGGTTCGCGACCCGCTTCCCGCTCGACCACCAGCAGCCGCGACTCGCCCCGCTGCCTCGACGGGGACTGGGCGATCAGGTCTTCCGGGAGCGGGTAGTCGAAGTCGGCGGTGGTCCAGCGCCGATCAGCCATCGAGCAGCGAGCCCTGCGTCCCGCCATCGGGCGGGGTCACGCCGAGCCGCCGGTAGGCGCGCACGGTGGCAACGCGGCCGCGCGAGGTGCGCTCGAGGAATCCCTGCTGCATCAGGTAGGGTTCGTACACTTCCTCGACCGTCGCGGCATCCTCGCCGACGGCGGCGGCGATGGTGGTGAGCCCGACCGGACCACCGCCGAACTTCTCGATGATGGTGGCGAGGATGCGCGAGTCCATGTCGTCGAGCCCGAACTCGTCGACGTTGAGCCGCTCGAGCGCGGCGCGCGCCACCTCGTCGGTGATCCGGCCGTCGGCGCGCACCTCGGCGTAGTCGCGGACGCGGCGCAGCAGCCGGTTGGCCACGCGCGGGGTGCCGCGCGAGCGGCGGGCCAGTTCGTGGGCGCCCTCGGCCGTGATCGGGATGGCCAGCAGGCCGGCCGAGCGGGTGACGATCGCCGCGATGTCGTCCTCGGGATAGAAGTGCAGCCGCTCCACCAGCCCGAACCGCGCGCGCATCGGCGGGGTGAGCAGGCCGAACCGCGTGGTGGCGCCAACCAGGGTGAAGCGCTCGAGGGTCATCGGCAGCGTCTGTGCGTGCGGTCCGTCGGAGAGTCGCACGTCGACGCGGAAATCCTCCATCGCCGGGTAGAGGAACTCCTCGAGCTGAGGCCGCAGGCGATGGATCTCGTCGATGAACAGGATGTCGCCGGGGCCGAGGCCGGTGAGCAGCCCGACCAGGTCGCCGGGCTTCTCGAGCACCGGGCCCGAGGTGGTGCGGCACTGGACGCCCATCTCGCGCGCCATCAGCATGGCGAGGGTGGTCTTGCCGAGGCCCGGCGGGCCGAAGAAGAGCACGTGGTCGAGCGACTCGCCGCGCCCGCGCGCCGCGTCGATGGCGATCTGGAGCGACTGGCGCACCTGACCCTGGCCCACGAACTCGTCGAGCCGCGAGGGGCGCAGGGCCGCCTCGCTGCCGCCCTCGTCGGCGAGCGCCTCCGGGGTGGTGATCTCGACCCGCCGCGGGCCGCCGGTCATCTCAGGCCGCCTCGGCGCGCCAGCGAACCGGACGGTCGTCCGGGCGCACCACGTGCTTGAGGCCGCAGTGCACGCAGCGGTCGCGGACCTCGCGCGTCCCCGGCTCGACCAGCTTGCGATTGGTGACGGCGCAGCGGGTGCAGAGCCATTCCGCGGTGTCGGCAGGTCGGGAGGTGTCCCACATGGGCGGTCAGTTCCCCGTCAGTTCGGTGAGCGCGCGTCGGACCAGGGCACCGGTGTCGGCATCGGCCTGTGCCTCGCTCACCCGGCGGACGGCGGTTTCGGCCGCCGGCGCCGGGTAGCCCAGCGCCACGAGGGCGCGGACGGCATCGGCCGCAGGCGAGGCGGGGGTCGGCTTGCCCGGGGCCACGGACGGAAGGTCGTCAAAGCGGTCGGCAAGTTCCAGCGCGATGCGCTCGGCCTTCTTGCGCCCGATCCCCGGCACGGTGGAGAGCGCGGCGAGGTCGCGCTCGCGGACGGCGCGCACGGCGCGGTCCGGCCCGAGGGTGGAGAGGATGGCGAGCGCCAGGCGCGCCCCCACCCCCGAGGCGCCGAGCAGCCGGTGGAACACGGCCCGCTCGGTGGGCGAGTCGAAGCCGTACAGCGACCAGCCGTCCTCGCGCACCACCATCGCGGTGTGCAGCGACACGGCAGCGCCGGCCTCGGGAAGCCGCTCGAACACGCCGAGCGGGACCTCGACGAGGTAGCCCACGCCGCCGGCCTCGATGATCACGCCGGCAGGTTCGCGATGGATGAGGGTTCCGCGCAGCGAGGCGATCATCTGGTGGCTCCTGCCAGCCTCGCGCGCGGCATCGCACGCAGCAGGTGGGTGAGGGCGATGGCGACGCCGTCGGCGGCATCGGCCGGCGCGGGTGGCGCCGCGAGCCGGAGCAGCCGTGCCACCATGGCGCCGACCTGTTCCTTGGAGGCGGCACCGGTGCCGGTGACGGCCCGCTTCACCTCGGCCGGGGTGATCTCCGCGACCGGGATCGGGACCCGCGCGGCGGCCAGCATCACCACGCCGCGCGCGTGGCCGAGCACCAGGGCCGACCGGGCGTTGCGGCCGTGGAAGACGTTCTCGAGTGCCAGCACGTCCGGGCGGTGCCGGTCGAGGAGCTCGGCGACCGCATCGGCCAGGATCAGGAGCCGGACCGGCAGCGGGTCGCCGGCGCTGGTGCGGACCACGCCGCACTCGCGCAGGGTGGCGCGCCCGTCACTGCCGGCACGCACGACGCCGTACCCGCAGGTGGCGGTGCCCGGGTCGATGCCGAGCACCGTGAGCGCCGCGGGCGCGGTCAGGCCTCGGCCTCCTCCAGCTCCAGGGCGTCGAAGTCGAGGTTGGTGAAGACCTTCGACACGTCGTCGAGTTCCTCGAGCACGTCGATCAACTTGAGGACCTTCTGGGCGTCGGCCGGATCGAGGCGCACGAGGTTCTGCGCGACCATCGCGAGCTCGGAGGACTCGATCGGATATCCCTTCGCCTTGAGCGCGTCCATCACGGCATGGAATTCGGCGGGATCGGTGCTGACCACGAAGAGGTCACCGTCGCGCTCGAAGTCCGCGGCGCCGGCGTCGAGGGCATCCTCCATCACCTGCTCCTCGGCTCGGCCGGCGGCAGGGATCACGATCTGTCCCTTGCGCTCGAACATCCACGCCACCGAGTTGCTGGTGCCGAGGTTTCCGGCGTTGCGCGAGAAGGCATGGCGCACGTCGGCGACGGTCCGGTTGGGATTGTCGGTCGAGCCCTCGACGAGGATGGCGGAGCCGCCCGGCCCGTACCCCTCGTAGGTCACCTCTTCATACGATGCGCCCTCGAGTTCGCCGGTGCCCTTCTTGATGGCGCGCTCGATATTGTCGTTCGGCATGTTGACGGCCTTGGCGTCGTCGATCGCCTTGCGCAGGCGAGGGTTGCCCCCCGGATCGCCGCCGCCGGCCTTGGCGGCCACGGTGATCTCGCGGATCACCTTGGTCCACGCCGAGGCGCGCTTGGCGTCGGTCGCCGCCTTCTTGTGCTTGATCTGCTTCCACTTGTTGTGACCCGCCACCGGCCGCCTCCTCCGTGCAATGCGGGATCTTAAGCCGCCGGGGCACCCGGCGGCAACGCGCCGGCGCCTTGCCCGCCCGGCGCGGCGCGGCTACGGTTCGCCCCATGCCCATTCGCCTTGTTTCCGCCGCGCTCTGCGCGATGCTCGTCGCCGCGTGCGGTGCGGGCGACCAGCAGGCACCCGAGGAGGAGCAGCTCCCGCTCATCCAGGCGCTGCCCAACATCCCGCTGCCGCCGGACGCCCAGCCGCTGGGGTCGGAG
>CALGOK010000165.1 GCA_937961295.1 uncultured Gemmatimonadota bacterium | reverse complement strand
CTGGCCCGCCGCACGCCCGGCGCCGTGCGGCGCGTCCACGAGAGCTGCGGCCAGGTGATCGTGACGGTGGAGCCCGCGCACGCGCGCGCCGCCCTCGAGTGGCTCTTCAGCGATCCCGACCAGCAGTTCGACTACCTTGCCGACCTCACCTGCGTGGAGTACCGCGATCCGGAACGGCCGCTGGAGGTGGTCTACCAGCTCCGCTCGATGGGGCGCGGCACCGACCTCCGCCTCAAGATCCCGCTCGACCCCGACGGCGAGCTCGAGGTGCGCTCGGTCACCGATCTCTGGATGGGCGCCGACTGGCTCGAGCGCGAGGCGTGGGACATGTTCGGCGTGCGCTTCCGCGGGCACCCCGACCTGCGCCGGATCCTGATGTGGGAGACCTACGACGAGGGGCATCCGCTCCGGAAGTCGTTCCCGTTGCGCGGCCATCGCTCGCGCAGCGAGCAGACGCGCGCCGCGCTCGACGCCAACCCCGAGGCGCACTACTCGCTCGAGGAGCTGTCGATCGCCGAGGCGTACCGTGAGCTCCCCGAGGAGATGCGCAGCCGTCTCGCGTCCCGCGCGGCGGGGGAGGAGCCCGCCCCGTGAGCCGCCGCACCATGGAGATGGAGCTCCGCACGCCCACGGTCGACGCCGCCGGCCGGCTGATGACCGCCCCGCTGGGCGTGGCGCGCCGCCCCTCGGAGCACGTGGCCGACGACTTCGGTGCCGAGCACATGCTGGTGAACATCGGGCCGCAGCACCCGGCGACCCACGGCGTGCTCCGGCTGGTGGTCGAGCTCGAGGGCGAGACGGTGCGGCGCGTGATCCCGCACGTGGGGTACCTGCACTCGGGCTTCGAGAAGCTCGGCGAGTACCGCCAGTACAACCAGATCATCCCGCTCACCGACCGCACCGACTACCTGTCGCCGATGGCCAACAATATCGCGCTGGCGATGGCCGTCGAGGCGCTCATGGGGATCGAGATCACCGAGCGCTGCCGGCTGCTGCGCGTGATCGCGATGGAGATGTCGCGGATCATCTCGCACCTGGTCTGGGCCGGCACCACCGGGATCGACCTCGGCGCGTTCACGCCGTTCCTCTGGATGTTCCAGGAGCGCGAGCGGGTGTACAACCTGCAGGAGGCGTGGACCGGCGCGCGGCTCACCACCAGCGTCTCGCGGGTCGGCGGGATGATGGCGGACGTCCCCGACGGCTGGGAGGACGGGCTCCGCGAGTTCGTGCAGACCTTCCCGAAGACGCTGCGCGAGGTGGACACGATGTTCACCCGCAACGCGATCTGGATCGGGCGCACCCAGGGCGTCGGCGTGATCAGCGCCGCCGACGCGGTGAACTGGTCGCTCTCGGGCCCGATGCTCCGCGCCAGCGGCGTGGCGTACGACGTGCGCAAGGACCGGCCGTATCTCGGTTACGACGAGTTCGACTTCGACGTCCCGATCGGCGAGCACGGCGACATCTACGACCGCTACCGCGTGCGGATGGAGGAGATGGCGCAGTCGACCCGGATCCTCGAGCAGGCGCTCGACCGGCTGCGGCCCGGCCCCGTGAACGTGGCCGACCCGCGGGTGATCCTGCCGCCCAAGTCGCGCGCGATGAGCGACATGGAGGCGATGATCTTCCACTTCAAGCAGGTCATGGAAGGCGTCAAGCCGCCGGCGGGCGAGGTGTACCTGGCGGTGGAGAATCCCAAGGGGGAGCTCGGCTACTACATGGTCTCCGACGGCACCGCCAAGCCGGTGCGCTGGCGGATCCGGCCGCCGTCGTTCCTCAACCTCTCGGCGCTGCCCCGGCTCTGCGAGGGCGCACTCCTCTCCGACGTGATCGCGATCAACGCGAGCGTCGACATCGTGATGGGCGAGGTCGATCGATGAGTCACGACACCGAGCCGGCAGGACCGGTGTTCACGCCGGCGCGCAAGGCCGAACTGGAGGCGCTGGCGGCGAAGTACCCCACCCGTCAGGCGCTGCTGCTGCCCGCGCTCTGGATGGCGCAGCGCGAGCACGGCTGGGTGCGTCCCGAGGCGATCGACGAGATCGCGGCGGAGCTCGACCTCACGCCGGCGTACGTGCGCGGCGTGGTGACGTTCTACACCATGTACCACACCCACCCGGTGGGGCGGCACTTCATCCAGGTGTGCACCACCTCGCCCTGCGGGATGTGCGGCGCCGGCGACGTGGTGGCGGCGCTGCTCGAGCACACCGGCTGCGGCGAGCTCGGGGCGACCTCGCCCGACGGCCGCTTCACGGTGATCGAGACCGAGTGCCTCGGGGCCTGCGGCTTCGTGACCCCGATGCTGATCGACGACGACTTCCTCGAGTCGGTGACTCCCGACACGGTGCCCGAACTCCTGGCCCGGTATCCCTGATGGGCTATCCCCACCCGATCCACCCCAAGGAAACGCCGCTCCTCTCGCAGCATTTCGGCGAACTCGACGGGTCCCGCCGCGGCGGGTACAGGGCGCTCGGGCAGGCGGTCGGCATGACCCCCGAGGCGATCGTCGACGAGGTCAAGGCGTCGGGGCTCCGCGGCCGCGGCGGCGCGGGCTTCCCGACCGGGATGAAGTGGGGCTTCATGCCCAAGGACGACGGCAAGCCGCACTACCTCTGCTGCAACGCCGACGAGTCGGAACCGGGGACGTTCAAGGACCGCGAGATCATGCGCTGGACGCCGCACGCCCTGATCGAGGGGTGCGCCATCGCCTGCCTCGGGATCCGCGCGGAGACCTGCTACATCTTCGTGCGTGGCGAGTACACCGAGCCCGGCCGGATCCTCGAGCGCGCCATCGCGGAGGCCTACGCCGCCGGCGCGCTGGGCGACAACGTGTTCGGCTCGGGCAAGCGGATCGAGATGGTCGTGCACTGGGGCGCCGGCGCGTACATCTGCGGCGAGGAGACCGCCCTGATGAACGCGATCGAGGGGAAGCGCGGCAACCCGCGGATCAAGCCGCCGTTCCCGGCGGTGTCGGGGCTGTTCGGGATGCCGACCACGATCAACAATGTCGAGACCCTCGCCGCGGTCCCGCCCATCATCACCCGCGGCGGCGCCTGGTACGCCGGGCTCACCCTCGGCTCGCCCAAGAGCACCGGCACCAAGCTGATCTCGGTGTGCGGCCACGTGCAGCGGCCCGGCACCTACGAGATCACCCTCGGGCTCCCGATGCGCGAGCTGATCTTCGAATGCTGCGGCGGGATGCGCGAGGGCCGCACCCTCAAGGCGGTGATCCCCGGCGGGTCGTCGGTGCCGATCATGAATGCCGCGGAGGTCGAGGAGTGCGTCACCGACTACGAGGGGATCGCCGCCAAGGGGTCGCTCCTCGGCTCGGGGGGCATGATCGTGATGGATGACTCCACCGACATGGTGCTGCAGATCTGCCGGCTGGCGCGCTTCTACGCCCACGAGAGCTGCGCGCAGTGCACCAACTGCCGCGAGGGCACCGCGTGGACCACGCGGATCCTCGAGCGGATCCTCCGCGGCGAGGGGAAGCGCGCCGACCTCGACCTGCTGCTCGACCTGGCCGAGAACATGACCGGCAAGACGATTTGCGTCCTCTCCGACTCGTGCGCGGCGCCGGTGGTGAGCGGCATCGCCAAGTTCCGTGACGAGTTCGAGGCCTACCTCTCCGGCGCGCGCGCGCCGCTGGCCGTGGGAGCCTGACCAATGGCCGATGCCCAGGTCACGCTGACAGTCGACGGGATGGACGTCACGGTCCCGCGGGGGACCATGCTCATCGACGCCGCCCGCCAGGCCGGCGTGGTGGTGCCGCACTACTGCTACCATCCCGGCCTGCCGTCGCCGGCGGTCTGCCGGATGTGCCTGGTGCAGGTCGAGAAGATGCCCAAGCTGGTCCCCGCCTGCGTCACGGCGGCAGCCGACGGGCAGGTGGTGCATGTCCATTCCCCCGAGGCGAAGCAGGCTCGCAAGGGCGTGCTCGAGTTCCTACTCATCAACCACCCCCTCGACTGTCCGATCTGCGACCAGGCCGGCGAGTGCGAGCTGCAGGACTTCGTGTTCCAGGAGGGCCAGGCCGGCACGCGCTACGGCGACTACCCCAAGCGCTTCAACCCGGTCGAGGATTTCGGGCCCGACATCCTCTACGTCCCCAACCGGTGCATCCTCTGCACCCGGTGCGTCCGCTTCATGGAGGACGTCGCCGAGGCGCCGGTGCTCAACGTCTCCGAGCGCGGCGACCGCGCCTACATCGGCATCGACCCGGACCACCGGCTCGACCACCCCTGGTCGGGCAACGTGGTGGACCTCTGCCCGGTGGGGTCGCTGGTCTCCAAGGACTTCCTCCACAAGGCGCGCGCGTGGGATCTCGACAAGACCGCGTCGGTCTGTCCCGGCTGCACCCAGGGGTGCAACGTCACCATCGAGGCGCGTGACGAGGTGGTGGTGCGGCTGCGCCCGCGCACCAACCCGGAGGTCAACCGCTGGTTCATGTGCGACGCCGGACGCGCCGACTATCGCTGGATGAACCGCGGCGATCGCTGCGAGGCGCCGCTGGCGATCGGCGACGGCCGCCCGGTGGCCCACGACTGGGACGATGCCCTGACCACCTTCGCGTCGCTGGTGGGCGAGAGTGACGGGCCCGCCGTGGTGCTGTTCGGTCGGCGCGCCTCGAGCGAGACGATCGGTTGGATGCTGCGGCTGCTCGACGGCCGCCGGACCACGGCGGCGATCCAGGTCCCCGAGGGGCCCGAAGCAGCGCTGGCCGCGGTGCCGAACCTCGCGCTGCGCCGGGAGCGGAGCCCCAACCTGCACGGTGCGCGGCTGCTCGGTGCCGACGCCGACTGGGACGCCGCGATCGCCGCGCTCGGCGGCGCCGCGCTGGCGCTGGTGGTCGATGCCGACCTCAGCGACGCGGAGGCCGCGGCGATGTCGGGTGCGGCGCGGGTCGTGCACCTGGCGACGGTGGCCGATCCGCGGCTCACCACCGCGGCGCTGGTGCTGCCGGTGACCACCATGGCCGAGGAGCAGGGGGTGTACGTCAACCGCGACGGACGCGCGCAGCGCTACCTCCCGGCGCGCACGCCGCCCGGGATGGCGCGGCCCGGCTGGTGGGTTGCCGCGAGCGCCTGGCAGCGGCTTGGCGCCGATCGCACCGTGCCGGCGACCGCATCGGAGGCGCTCGGCGCGCTGCCGGCGTTCGCCGGCCTCGATCACGACGCGCTCGGGTGGCATGGTCGCGTCCTTGCGACGGCGGCGGCCGGACGGACACGGTGACGCCCGAGCTCAAGGGGTTCCTCCTCTTCAGCGTGCTGAAGATGCTGGCGGTGTTCACCATGGTGATGGTGGGCGTGGCGCTGCTCACGCTCATGGAGCGCAAGATTGCCGGGTGGATCCAGAACCGTCCCGGCCCCAACCGGGTCGGGCCATGGGGCCTGCTGCAGCCGGTGGCCGACGGGATCAAGAACTTCGCCAAGGAGGAGACCCGTCCCGCCGAGGCGAGCCAGGGGCTGTTCATGCTGGCCCCGGCGATGGCGTTCATCCCCGCGGTCACCCTGATGGCGGTGATCCCGCTCGCCGCGCCGCTGCCGCTCGAGGTCGATTGGACGCTGCCGCTGATCGGGCGGATCGTGCACACCGGCGACCTGCCGCTGGTGGTGGCCGACCTGCCGATCGGGTTCCTGTTCATCCTCGCGATGTCGTCGCTGGGGGTGTACGGCGTGGCGCTCGCCGGCTGGTCGAGCAACAGCAAGTACTCGCTGCTCGGCGGGCTGCGCGCCTCGGCGCAGATGGTGTCGTACGAGGTGGCACTCGGCCTGTCGCTCATCCCGGTGCTGCTGCTGTCGGGGAATGTCGCGTTCAGCGAGCTGATCGCGCGGCAGCAGGAGGGGCTCTGGTTCATCTTCCCGCTGACGCTGTCGTTCTTCCTGTTCCTGGTGAGCGGGTTCGCCGAGACCAACCGGCTGCCGTTCGACATGCCGGAGGCGGAGTCGGAGCTGGTCGCGGGGTACCACGCCGAGTACAGCGCGATGAAGTTCTCGCTGTTCATGATCGGCGAGTACGCCCACATCGTGACCATCGCGGCGATGATCGCGACGGTGTTCCTGGGCGGCTGGGACATCCCGTTCACCACGTGGGACGAGCAGGGCGGGGTGCTCCAGACGCTGGCCACCCACGCGGCGTTCTTCGCCAAGATGTTCTTCTGGATCTTCTTCGTGATGTGGATCCGCTGGACGCTGCCGCGGTTCCGCTACGACCAGCTCATGTCGCTCGGCTGGAAGGTGATGCTGCCGCTGGCGCTGGCGTACATCATGGTGACGGCCGGCGCGATCTGGGGGATCGACCGCGCCTGGCCGGCCGCCGGGCCGGTGGGCCGCTCGGCGGCGCTGTTCGGGCTCAATCTGGTGATCTGCTGGCTGGTGTTCTTCCGCCTCGACCGGGGCCGGGTGATGCGCGGCGTGAGCAGCCGGCCGCTGGCGCGCGCCCGGGTGGAGGGCTGACGATGGCGATCGGCGTCAAGGTGATGCAGCGACCGGACCGCGGCGTGTCGTACGTGCGGGCCACCCTCAAGGGGATGGCGCTCACGTTCAAGCACCTGCTGCAGCCCAAGGTCACGATGGAGTACCCGGAGCAGCGCAGCAGCGACGACTGGCGCATCTCGACCCGCTTGCGCGGCACGCACCGGATGCTCACCGACGAGCAGGGCCGCACCAAGTGCGTCGCGTGCGGCCTCTGTCCGCAGGTCTGCCCCGCCAACTGCATCAAGCTGGTGCCCGGCGAGGACGAGCAGGGGAACCGCTACCCGCTGATCTACGAGATCGACGAGTTCCGCTGCGTGTTCTGCGGCTACTGCCAGGAGGTCTGCCCCGAGGAGGCGATCCACGTGGGCGTGCACTACGAGAACGCGGAATACTCCCGCGACCGGTTCGTGTACGACCACGAGCGGCTGGTCGCCCAGACCCACCCGGTGTCCACGCTCTGGGACCCCGCCGACCCCCGGGGCGAGTAGGTGGACCTGGTCACCGCCGTCTTCTGGTTCTTCTCCGCCTGGGCGATCGGCTCGGCGCTGCTGTGCATCACGCGGCGCAATGCCATCGCCTCGGCGATGTGGCTCGTCTCGGCGATGTTCGCCCTGGCGGGCCTGTTCGTGCTGCTCCAGGCCCAGTTCATCGCCGCGATCCAGGTGATCGTCTACGCCGGTGCGGTGATGGTGCTGTTCCTGTTCGTGATCATGCTGCTCAACCTCGGCGAGACGCCGCGCGGCTGGCAGCGCTGGTACTTCTGGGTGGGCGGAGTCGGCCTGGCGGTGCTGCTCGCC
>CALGOK010000164.1 GCA_937961295.1 uncultured Gemmatimonadota bacterium | reverse complement strand
CGCATCCTTGACAACGTATTGACCTCCCCCCTCGCCGTGAGCACCGAGACGCGTAGCTGGATGGACGAACCGACGGCGGCCGGCTTCCAACTCTCGGGGAACACGATCAACGGCGCCGCACCAAGCGGCGACCGCACCGTTCCCACCAACTATGCGTTCTGGGTCGCCGGGATTGCGATCTACAACGCCGACGTGGGTGGCACCATCTCCGACAACACGATCACCGGCGCCAACTTCGGCGTGCTGGTCGACGGCGGTTCCGCCAAGCCGACCGGCCTCGACAACATCATCACCGGCGTCCGTGCTGCATTCGGCGTTCTCAACGGCGGGCAGCTGCAGATCCAGAGCAGCGACCTGGCCGACTACATCCTGCCGATCGACCCGACGGAGCCGTTTGCCTCGGGCGACCTCACCTGCAACTGGTGGGGCGACGTGGCAGGCCCGGTGGGGGTCGATCCGGGAATCGCGGCGGGGGTCTACACCCCCTGGGCGTTGGCTGCCGTGGCGGGGACGAGCACTACCGGCTGCTAGCCTGTCAGCCGACCACGCGGTCCGGCCCGCTGCCCGTGAGTCCCGGGTGGCGGGCCTGGTCGCGTTGCTGATGCCCCCCGGGGCGCGCCTCTTGCATCTGGACCCCCGGACGCACCTGCAGGTCCGGACCCATAGCCCTCGAGGCCTCGTGGCACCCCGCTACGTCCTAGGCATCTCGGCGTTCTACCACGACTCCGCCGCCGCACTGTTGCGCGACGGCGACATCGTCGCGGCTGCCAGCGAGGAGCGGTTCACCCGCAAGAAGGGCGACCCCGACTTCCCCGCCCGGGCGGTGGAGTACTGCCTGGCCGAGGCCGGGATCGGGGTGGCCGACCTCGAGTGCGTGGGGTTCTACGACAAGCCGCTGCTCAAGTTCGAGCGGATCCTGGAGAGCTACCTCGGCGTCGCGCCCCGCGGATTCGGCCAGTTCCTCCGCGCCGGGCCGCTCTGGATCAAGGACAAGCTCTACATGGACCGCCAGCTCCGTGACGCGCTCGGCTGGGAGGGTCCGTTGTGCTACGCCGAGCACCACGAGTCGCACGCCGCGAGCGCCTTCTTCCCGTCGCCGTTCGACGAGGCGGCGATCCTGACCCTCGACGGTGTGGGCGAGTGGGCGACCGCCACGATGGGCACCGGCCTCGGCAACGACCTCGAGATTCACCGCGAGCTGCACTGGCCCGACTCGATCGGCCTGCTCTACTCGGCGTTCACCTATTACACCGGCTTCAAGGTCAACAGCGGCGAGTACAAGGTGATGGGCCTCGCGCCGTACGGCGAGCCCAAGTACGTCGACCTCATCCTGGAGCACCTGATCGACCTCAAGGACGACGGCTCGTTCCGCCTCAATCAGGACTACTTCGGCTACCTCGACGGCCTCACCATGACCAACGCACGCTTCGATGCGCTGTTCGGCGGGCCGCCGCGTGAGCCGGAGACGAAACTGACGCAGCGCGAGATGGACCTCGCGCGCTCGGTGCAGGTGGTGTGCGAGGAAGTGATGCTGCGCAGCGCGCGCACGCTCCAGCGCGACACCGGGATGCGCAACCTGGTGCTGGCCGGCGGCGTGGCGCTCAACTGCGTCGGCAACGGCAGGCTGCTGCGCGAAGGCCCTTTCGACAACATCTGGATCCAGCCCGCCGCCGGCGACGCCGGCGGCGCGCTGGGCGTGGCCCAGCTAATCTGGCACCGGCAGCTCGGCCAGCCCCGCGCGGTGATCCCCGGCCGCGACGCGATGCACGGCGCCTACCTCGGACCGTCGTTCACCGAGGAACAGATCCTGGCGACGCTGGAGTCGGTCGGCGCGGTGTACCGGCGCCTTGAGCGCCGGGAGCTATTTGCCACCGTGGCCGACGCGCTCGCCGACGAGAAGGTGGTCGGGTGGTTCAACGGCCGGATGGAGTTCGGGCCGCGCGCCCTCGGCTCGCGCAGCATCCTGGGCGATCCCCGCTCGCCGCGGATGCAGGCGCAGATGAACCTCAAGATCAAGTTCCGCGAGGGGTTCCGGCCGTTCGCGCCGAGCGTGCTGCGCGAGCACGTGCACGAATGGTTCGAGCTCGACCGCGAGTCGCCGTACATGCTGCTGGTCGCTCCGGTCAAGCAGGAGCGCCAGATCCCGATGGATGATGAGGCGCGCGGCCTCTGGGGGATCGAGCAGCTCAACGTGCCGCGCTCGGACATCCCGGCGGTGACGCACATCGACTACTCGGCCCGCGTGCAGACTGTCGACCGCGACACCAACCCCGACTACCACGACCTGATTGCCGCCTTCCAGGCGCGCACCGGCTGCCCGGTGGTGGTCAACACCTCGTTCAACGTGCGCGGGGAGCCGATCGTGTGCACGCCCGAGGATGCGTGGCGCTGCTTCATGCGCACCCACCTCGACGTGCTGGTGCTGGGACCGTACGTGCTGGAGAAGCCGGCGCAGCCGGCCTGGGAGGAGTCGACCGAATGGCAGCAGGAATTCCAGCTCGATTGAGCCGGGCCGAGGGCCGGCGGTTCGCCTTCACGGTGGGCGCCGCGTTCCTGGTGCTCGCCGCGCTGCTGTGGTGGCGCGACGTGGGTCTCGCGGCGCGGATCACCGGCGTGCTCGGCGCGCTGCTCGGCCTTGCCGGCCTGCTCGTGCCGGGGTCGCTCACGCCGGTGCATCTCGCGTGGATGGGGCTGTCTCATGCGATCTCGAAGGTGACCACGCCGATCTTCCTCGGCATCGTCTACTTCCTGGTGATCACCCCGACCGGCCTGCTGCGGCGCACGCTGGGGCGCAACCCGATGGTGCACCGGATGCAGGGCGACAGCTACTTCATCGACCGCGCCACCGGGGCGCGGCGCGGCAATCTCGAGCGCCAGTTCTAGGAGGATCCGATGGGCGGCCTGCTGCGGGAACTCTGGGCGTACATGCGCGAACGGAAGAAGTGGTGGCTCGTGCCGGTGATCGTGGTCCTGCTGCTGGTGGGCGCGCTGCTGATCTTCGCGCAGGGCTCGGCGCTGGCGCCGTTCATCTACACGATCTTCTGACGGACACCCCTCGGCGAGACGAAACTCGCGACTCGTGATTGGAGACCTGAGAGAGCACCCTCGAGTCTCCAGTCTCGGGTCGCGAATCTCGTTTCAGCCCGCCGCCTCCTCGAGCCACGCCTCCACCTCGCCGTCGACGCCGAACGAGAGGTGGACCTGCCACGGCCGGCAGCAGACCGGGCAGTCCTCGACATAGGTCTGCGTGTCGCCCCCGCTGGAGTCCACGGCGATGGTTGCCTCCTCGCCGCAGTACGGGCAGGTGACCTCCGCCTCGGTCTCCAGACTGGAGTCGCTGCTGTATTCGTCGTCGTCGTCGTGGTCGTCGATCATCGCGTCGCCCGTGCTGGTGATGTCGGCCCCTGATGGCGGCCGAACCGTTCCGTCGGTCCTCACGTTTAACAGCCGTCCCGGCCCGTCGCAACCACCCGCCGTCACGAGGGCACCAATGTCGCTGACCTTCCGCCGCACCGAGATCGACAACAAGGGCGCCTTCATCGCCTTCGACGGCGAGGAGAAGGCAGGGGTGATGACCTACTCCCGGCTCAACGACGACGTGGTGATCATCGACCACACCGAGACGATGGAGTCCCACCGCGGCCAGGGCGTGGGCCGCGAGCTGGTGGAGCACGCGGTGAGCTGGGCGCGGGGAAGCAACCAGCAGCTGATGCCGCTCTGCCCATTCGCCAAGAGCGTGTTCGACGAGACGCCGGACTGGGCAGACGTGCGGTTTGGCTGAGCGCGTCGGGCGAGGGGCGAGGGGCGGGTGCAGCTCTCGACGGCCCGTGGACCTGAGGGAATCCGTCACCTCCGGGTGCCACCGTCCCTGACCCGTACCCGGACGCCGGGCCACGCGTGGACGGGCAACCGGAGGTGGCGGATTCCCTCATGGGCCAGGCCTTGGCGTCCCCGTGTCGATTGACGGATTGCAACCCGGGATGCAGCATCATTCCATGCGAATCCCCCTGTTCGCAGCCCTCGCGCTGCTCGGTGCGCCGGCCTCGACCATGGCGCAGCACGCCCCCGCCGACCGTTCCCGGATACTCCTCGATCAGCACTGCTCAGCGGAGCGGAACTGCCCGCCACGAGCTGGACTGGTCTGGAACGAGAGCAATCCGATCCCGAGCTACCCGTCCGTGATGTTGGACTTCGGAATCAGTGGTCGGGTGGTCGTGCACTTCAGCGTCCGACCTGATGGCACTGTCGACCCCGGATCCGTGGCGGTCGGCCGTGCCAGCAATCGTTCGTTCGAAGCGCCGACGGTCGAAGCCGTCCGACAGTGGCAGTTCCGATTCGAGACGCGCACCCCGCCGGATGATCCGATCAACGCTACGTTGCAGGTGCTGTACTCGCTATCGACGAACTGCAAGGGCGGGCCAAGAGCAAGTGAATACATGTGGGCTCCCGACGGCCACTCGATGCAGCTGATCGTCGCGAGCGGCTGTCGCGTGATGCGGCCGCCCCACGGCAGGTAGCACACACCCCTCGACGCGACTGAACGCCGGTTGGGCGGGAACGATGCCGGCCCGGGTTGCCCGCCCGTATCGGAGGAGCTCCGTCCCGAGTCGAGGGGCGGTGGCAAGCCCGGACCGGCATCGTCCCCGCCTCTCTCGCCCGATACCTGCCATTGCCGAGCGACCTCGATGCGACTCCCCATGCTCGCACTCCTCGCCATGACCGCGCCGCTCGCCGCGCAGGACTCCACCGCAACCCCACCGGTGCCGAACGACACCGTTGCCGTCGCCGAGGCGGCGCTCGAGCGCTTTTTGGCCGGACGCGACGTGAACCCCACCGAGGTGTGGCCGCAGCTGGTGTGCATGCGCACCGAGGGCGAGGAGCGCTGGTGCGCGCCGAGTCCGGAGCGCGTGGCGATGCCGGTGCTGGCCGAGCTGGCCGCGGCGCTGCAGCTGCCGGGCACTGCCGCGTGGAAGGTTCCGCCGTGCGGTACGGCGGAGTCGCCCGCGGGCCGCCAGCTGCGGGTGGTCTCGCTCCGACTGGAGGGCGACAGCGCCCAGGCGGGCGTGTCGCTCTGGTGCATGGGTGCCCGCGCGCCTCGGATGGAAGGCTGCCGCTATCGGCTGCAGCGTCAGGAGGGGACCTGGCTGGTCCGGTCCGGCGCCCCGGTCACCTGCTTCCGGGGCTGAGTCAGCCGCGCGCCTTCTTCGCGCGCTTCCCCTCGCCACGCTTCTTGCGCACCACGTTGTACTCGGGACGATTGCGGATCAGCGAATATACGTTCTGCACTGCGGACAGGATCTTCTTGTGGTCCTCGGCCCCACCGGCATTGCT
>CALGOK010000163.1 GCA_937961295.1 uncultured Gemmatimonadota bacterium | reverse complement strand
GATCAGCGGCTCGTGCCCGGGCGCGTCGGCGGCGAGCGGCCACGACCCCGCAGGCGCCATCCTGGCCACCAGCCGTGCGAGCACCGCCACGAGGGCGATCGCCGCGGCGCGGATGTCGCCATCCTCCATCTTGAGCGCGACGCCGAGCCCGAGTTCCGGCAGCGCCGCCGCGTAGACTCCCTCGGCGCCGACCTTCACCAGGATTCGCCCCGGCCACGCCTCCATCAGCACGCTGTCGAGCCGCCCCGTTCCCGCGACCACGCTCGGGTGTGCGAGCATCGCCTCGCGAGTCGAGGTGAGCGCCGGGTCAGCGCTGGTGCCGAGTCGGGCCCAGGCCAGGGCGAGCCGGCCGAGTGGCGCGGCCACGGCCGCGGCCGTGCAGCCATCGACTCCCCAGCGCAGCGAGCGGGAGTCGAGGTCGGCCCAGCGACCGATCGCTGCCGCCACGGCATCCTGGACCGGGTGACCCACGGCCTGGTACCCGTCGGTGGGCCAGCCCTCGAGCACGGCCAGTGCCAGCATCGCCGAGTGCTTGCCGGAGCAGTTGCTCCAGAGCGGCCCCGGCTCGACCCGGTCGCGGATCATCGCTTCGGCCACCTTGGGGGCCAGCGAAAGATGTCCGCCGCACGAGAGGGCCGATTCCTCCAGCCCGATCGCCGTGAGCCAGGCTGCCACGAGGTCGCGGTGAACCGATTCGGCGTTGTGGGAGGCGCAGGCCAGCGCCAGCATCGGCGGGGTGAGGCCGAACCGCTCGACCCCGCCCCGCTCCACCAGCGGCCAGAGCTGGAAGGGCTTGGCGCAGGAGCGCCAGAAGATCGGCTCTCCGGTCCGCTCCCCTGCCACGCGACGCCCATTGGCGTCGACCACCGCCAGGGCGATGCGGTGGCGGGATTCGGCCAGCTCGCCGCGCAGGTCCACCAAGTGCAGGTCGGTCATGGCGGGGCCAAGATACCCCGGCGCGGTCGCGCCCGTCACCTTCAGCCGCCTACTATTCCCGGATGACCACGACGATCGCCGAACTGGGCCGCGCCCGGGTGGCCGAACTGCTGGAAGCGATGGCAGAGCTCCACGCCGTGGTGGTGGGCGACGTGATGCTCGACCGCTACCTCCACGGCGACGTCGAGCGGATCTCCCCCGAGGCCCCGGTCCCGGTCGTGACCGTGGCCGAGGATTGGTCGGCCCCGGGCGGGGCTGCGAACGTGGCCGCGAACGTCGCGGCGGTGGGAGCCTCGGTGGAGCTGATCGGGGCCATCGGCGACGATGATGCCGGCGCCATGCTGCGCGAGAGCCTCCTCGGGTACGGCATCGAGTCCACCGGCCTGGTGGCCATCCCCTCGCGACCGACCACCACCAAGACCCGGCTGATCGCACGGGGGCAGCAGGTCGTCCGGATCGACCGCGAGGTCGACAACCCGCTCGCCGATCGGCATCGGGA
Organism: uncultured Gemmatimonadota bacterium; assembly: GCA_937961295.1. Lineage (GTDB taxonomy): Bacteria > Gemmatimonadota > Gemmatimonadetes > Gemmatimonadales > GWC2-71-9 > Palsa-1233. The sequence continues at coordinate 21,187 of CALGOK010000163.1, read as the reverse complement.
CGCGCTCGTGGAAGCGGCGCACCGAGCGCTCGAGGAGGCCGATGTCCTGCTCCTCGAGGACTACGACAAGGGGGTCTTCGACCCTGCCCTCATCGCCGACCTGATCGCGGCGGCCAAGGACCAGGGCATCCCGGTGGTGGCCGATCCCCGCGAGCGGCACTTCACCCGGTTCACCGGCGCGACCGTCCTCAAGCCCAACCGGCGGGAGCTCTCCAGTGCGCTGCGGGTGCGAATGTCCGGCGACAGCAACGAGCTGGCCGACGCCCGCAAGCAGCTTGGCGTGGACTACCTGCTGGTGACCCTCGGCCCGGACGGCATGGCCCTGGTGGGCGAGGACGGGCTGGTGCGGCGCACCCCCGGCGTCTCCCTGGAGGTGTTCGACGTCTCCGGCGCCGGCGACACCGTCACGGCGTGGATCGGCCTCGCCCTGGCAGCCGGTGCGACGATCGAAGAAGCGGCATGGCTGGCCAACCTCGCCGCGGCGGTGGAGGTCGGCAAGCAGGGCACCGCCACGGTGTCGGTGGGCGAGTTCCTCGAGGCGTTCGAGCGCTTCCACGGAGACTGAGCCGCGAGTCGTTGGTCGTTGGTCGTTAGTCGTTAGTCGTGAGTCGTGAGGGTCCATGGAGCGACCATCCATGGAGTAGCGACCTCCCAGTACTCACGACCAACGACTAACGACCGCTTAACGACCGCTGACCATCCGGTTTTTCCACATCTCCGTTATCAACAATCCACGGAAGCTGTTGATATTCCGTTATTTGGTACCCTTTCCCACAACGCAGAACGGCCGCGATCCTGGAAGATCGCGGCCGTTCTGCATCCGGTCCGAGCCAGCCCGGGAGGCTCCAACTCACTGACTGACTCGGCGACCCTCCCCATCCAGCGGGATGGTTCGGGGCGATGGGCGATGAGGGACTTGAACCCCCGACCTCGCGCATGTGAGGCGCGCGCTCTAACCAGCTGAGCTAATCGCCCGCTCGAGCGGGAGCGGATGATACCACCTCCGTGATCGACTGACAACCCAGTGGCCCCGGAGGGATTCGAACCCTCGACCCTCGGATTATGAGTCCGGTGCTCTAACCACCTGAGCTACGAGGCCCAACTCTATGTCGTGGTGTGCTTTGCGAGCCAACATTCAAGTAACTTGTTTTCCACAGACCGAGGATCGGATACCCCCCTCCCCCCCCTATCTGACCCCGATTTTCGGTACCTGCGAACTCAGCGACGGGCTCGGGGACCTCGGACTCGCTCGTAGAGATCGATATGGGCCTCGGTCATGCGCGCCACGGTGAAGCGTTCGCGGACCCTTGCCCGCCCTGCCGCGCCCAGCCGCTCGCGCAGCCCCGGATCGCCGGCGAGGAGACGCATCGCGTCTGCCAGGGCCCGGGCGTCGCGGATCGGGACCTCGAGGCCGGTCTCCCCTGCCACGTTCACCTCGCGGACGCCCGAGGGCACCGCCGTGGTGATCACCGGCCGGCCGGCGGCCATCGCCTCCAGGAGCACCATCCCGAACATTTCCTCCACCGACACCGAGGGGAGGACGAGGAAGTCGGCGTCGGCCATCCGGCGGGGGAGGTCCTCGTCGGGGTACTCGCCCCAGAACTTGACCCGGTCGGTCACCGCCAGGGCGTTGGCCAGGGTCTTGAGCCGGTTTCGCTCGGGCCCGTCGCCCACGATGTCCAGCCGCAGGTCGGGGACGAATTCCAGGGCCCGGAGGAGGAAGTCGACGCCCTTGAAGGGGACCAGGCGGCCGATGAAGAGGGCCCGCGGCGGCGCCCCCGGCGGCGGCGGCGGGACCATCTCCCAGCGGTGCTCATCGATCCCGAACGGGATCACCACGACCTTCTCCTCGAACCCCTTGAGCTCCCGGGAGAGGGCGATGTGGGCGCGCGAGGGGACCACGATCGCCTCGGCGCGCTTGAGGGCGTACCACCCCGGCAGCTTGTACTTCACGCTCGGATAGTCGGCGTGCTGGGTGACCACCAGCGGCGCCAGCGAGGGGCGCAGCGCATAGGCCACGTCCGCCAGCGAGTGGGGATGGTGCAGGTGAATCACGTCGGCGCGGCGCCACGTGGCCGGGATGTAGGCCGGGGCCAGTTCCTGCGTGCCGACCGGCGCGAACGACCACGCCCGCTTCACCGAGGCGCGCCGCTTCTCGCCCGGGCGCGGATCGCCGAACGCGGTCACGGCCACCACCTCGACCTCGTGGCCGCGATCGACCAGCCCTTCGGCCAGTCCCTGCACCACGCGCTCCATGCCGCCCGAGTGCGGCCAGTAGTACTTCGCGAGCTGGAGGATTCGCATGGGGTGGAAAGTAACGGCGACCCGGGCATCTTTGTGCCGTGCGCATCCTGATCCTCGCCCCTGAGCCTCCCCCGCGCGGCACCCTGCACGCCCTCGTCGCGGCCGGCGTGGAGCCGGTCGTGGCGAGACCGGGGGGCGAGACGGAGACCGAGGGGCTGGTCCGCTACGAGCGGGTCACCGCCCGCGGCAACCCCGGCGATGCGATGGACCTGCGCTGGTCGCGCAAGGCGCTGCGCACCCTGGTGCGCGACCTGCGCCCCGACGTGATCCACGTGGTGGGTGACCCCTGGACCCCGACCGCCGAGTCGGGCGCCGCCGCCGCGCGCGACCTCAAGATTCCCTACGTGCTCGTGGGGACGTCGAGCGTGGGTGGCCCCAAGGGCGTCACGGCGCGCTGGCAGGCCAACCGGGTCCGCGATGGCGCCGCCGCACTCGCCGGGATCACCAAGCCGGCACTCGACCATCTGGCAAACGGGGCCGATCCAGGCGCGCGCGGCGTCGTTCCCCAGCCCGGGTTCGACATTCCGGTCGCCATCCCGACCCGGGAGCCGCCCGCCAGCCCGACCTTCGGTGTCTTCGGCCGGGTGGTGCGCGAGCGGGGCCTCGACCTCCTGTTCGAGGCGCTGGCCGAGGTCTACGGCGAGTGGCGGCTGAAGATCGTGGGGACCGGACCGGAACAGGAAGCGCTGGAGGCCCTCGCCCAGCGGCTCGGTCTCGCCTCGCGGATCGAATGGCTGGGTGGGCTGCCGCGCGAGGAACTGGCGGCGTTCCTCCCCACCATCGATGCCATCGTCGCACCCTCGCGCTCGACGCCGACCTGGGTCGAGCCCACGGGCTCGGTGGTGCTCGAGGCGATGGCCCACGGAGCCGCAGCGGTGGTCACCCGGTGCGGCGCACTCCCCGACGTGGTGGGAGATGCCGGTCTGGTGGTCGACGAGGAGGATCGCCCCGCCCTCGCCCGCGCGCTCCAGCGACTGGTCGAGGAGCCGGCACGCTGCCGCGACCTCGGCGCCAAGGCCCGGCAGCGGGTACTCGAGAACTACGGCGACGGACCGATTGCGGAGCGGATGGTGGTCTTGTGGAGGAAGGCGCTCAACGATAGACGATAGACGAGAGACGAGAGACGAGTGCCAGCCGGCACGACGACGAAGGGCCGCTTCCCTGGAGGAACCGGCCCTTCGATCGTCTCTCGTCTATCGTCGATCGTCTATCCCGTAGAACTCCTTGTACCACTCCACGAACCGGCGCACCCCTTCGTCGACCGGCGTGCCTGGATGGAATCCCGCGTCGCGCGCGAGGTCGCTGACGTCCGCCCAGGTGGCCGGGACGTCGCCGGGCTGCATCGGCACCATGACCTTTTCCGCCGTGCGGCCCAGGTGCCGCTCGAGCGCTGCGATCAGGTCCATCAGCGGCGTGGGGGCGTTGTTGCCGATGTTGTAGAGCCGGTACGGCGCCGACGAGGTCGCCGGGTCGGGGCCGTCGCTCGACCATGCCGGGTCGGCCGTGGCCACCCGGTCGGAGATCCGCACCACGCCCTCGACGATGTCGTCGATGTAGGTGAAGTCGCGCTGCATCTGCCCGTGATTGAAGACCTCGATCGGCCGGTTCTCGAGGATCGCGCGGGTGAAGAGGAACAGCGCCATGTCGGGCCGGCCCCACGGTCCGTACACCGTGAAGAACCGCAGCCCGGTCGTCGGCATGCCATAGAGGTGGCCGTAGGCATGGGCCATCAGCTCGTTGGCCTTCTTGGTCGCGGCGTACAGCGACACCGGGTGGTCGACGTTCTGGTGCACCGAGAACGGCATCGCCGTGTTCATCCCGTACACCGACGACGTCGAGGCGTAGGTCAGGTGCTCCGCACCATGATGCCGGCATCCCTCGAGGACGTGCAGGAACCCCGTCACGTTGCTGTCGATGTAGGCGTGCGGATGCGACACCGAGTAGCGGACCCCGGCCTGGGCAGCGAGATGGATCACGCGCGGGAAGCGCTCCGCCGCGAACAACCGCTCGATCCCCTCGCGATCGGTGAGGTCGAGGTGGGCGAACCGGAATCCGGCATGGCGACGCAGCCGCTCGAGCCGGGCCTGCTTGAGCGACGGATCGTAGTACGGATTGAGGTTGTCGAGGCCCACGACCTCGTCCCCGCGCGCCAGCAACGCTTCGGCCACGTGGTATCCGATGAATCCGGCCGCGCCGGTGACAAGGTGCTTGACTGGCAATCAATCCTCCGTTCCGGTCACGGGGTGTCGACACCAGCAGGCGCGCCGTTCACGGCGCGCGATGCCGGCACCGCGCGCCCCGAGGGGCGCGCCTGCACGTCTATCCCCTCGCATCTCGCTTCGCGGTGGCCACCACCTCGATGCCCTCCCGCCGCAGCTGCTCGGCACGCCATGGCTCGAGCCGGACCTGCACGGCGAGCATCCCGCCGTCGAGTTCCTGGCGGATGACGTCGCCGTGGCGATGGAGGTGCCCCAGCCGCTTGCCATCGGCGGGATTGAGCAGGACCCGTACCACCGGCCGCAGGGCCTCCGCCCTGCCCCGCAGCGCCGCCTTGAGCGGTGCCAGTCCGTCGGTGCGCATGGTGCTGGTGAAGATCGCGTCGGGCCACACCGCCCGCGCCCGGATGGCGAATCCGGTCGGGTCGTCCAGGGCGTCCAGCTTGTTGAACACCACCAGTTGCGGCCGTTCGGCGAAGCCCAGCTCCACGAGCACCTCGTCCACCGTGGTCATGTGGTCTTCCCACTCCGGGTGGGAGGCGTCGACCACGTGCAGCAGCACGTCGGCCTCGCCAGCCTCCTCGAGCGTGGCGCGGAACGAGGCGACAAGGTGGTGCGGCAGCTTGCGGATGAACCCCACGGTGTCGGTCACCCGGACCCGGAGGTTGTCGCCGAGATCGACCTCGCGGGTGAGGATGTCGAGGGTGGCGAAGAGGCGATCCTCGACCAGGATCTCGTGCTCACCGGACAGCGCCCGCAGGATGCTGGACTTGCCGGCGTTGGTGTAGCCGACCAGCGCCGCGGTGAGCATGCCCGCGCGGCCGGCGCGGATCGTCTCGCGATGGCGCGCCACGTCGCGCAGCTTGTCGCGCAGCAGGGCGATCTTCTGCCGAATCATCCGGCGGTCGGTCTCGAGCTGGGTCTCGCCCGGCCCGCGCAGGCCGATGCCGCCGCGCGTCCGCGACAAGTGGCTCCACATCCGGGTCAGGCGCGGCAGCAGGTACTGCAACTGGGCCAGCTCCACCTGCAGCTTGGCCTCGTGGGTGCGCGCGCGCGTCGCGAAGATGTCGAGGATCACCTCGGCCCGGTCCATCACCCGGGTGCGCAGGTGCTCCTCGAGCACCTGCCCCTGGGCGGGGGTGAGCTCCTCGTCGAACACCACCAGCGTCGCGCGCTGGTCGTGGATCACGCGTGCGAGTTCCTCGACCTTCCCCTCGCCGATGAGCGTGGCCGAGTTGGCCGCGGCGATCTGCTGGGTGAGCGTGCCCACGACCTGGGCGCCCGCCGTGTCGACGAGTCGTCCGAGCTCATCGAGGTGATCCTCGATCTTCTGGGCGTCGGGGGTGCCCTTGCGCGGGGCGGCGACCAGGATGGAGCGCTCCACCGGTGGCGCGACGTCGATCAACTGCCGAATGAGGGACCTCGCATCGGGTATCGGTGAATCGAGGAGCAGGTGCCGGACCTCACGCGGTGGAATCGCCCCCGGCCTCGCCGCGAACCCGGGCGCGCCACCACTCCAGCCGCTCCGCGATCCGTCGCTCGTAGCCGAACTCGCCCGGCAGGTAGAACGGACTCCCCGCCACGTTCTCCGGAAGGTAGTCCTGCGGGGTGAACGCCGCCGGATCGTCGAAGGCGTACCGGTACCCCCGGCCATACCCCAGGTCCTTCATCAGGGACGTGGGAGCGTTGCGGAGGTGGAGCGGAACCGGCGCAGCCGGTGTGTCGGCGGCCGCCTGCCGGGCCGCGCCCCACGCCGCGTGGACCCGGTTCGACTTGGGTGCCGTGGCGAGGTAGACGGTCGCTTCCGCCAGCGCGAGTTCGCCTTCGGGAGACCCGAGAAAGTGCCAGGCATCGCGGGCCGCGATGGCGTGGCCGACGGCCTGCGGATCCGCGAGGCCGATGTCCTCCGACGCCATGCGCACCAGCCGACGGGCGACGTAGAGCGGATCCTCGCCGCCCTGGAGGATCCGCGCCAGCCAGTAGAGCGCCCCCTGCGGATCGCTCCCGCGCACCGCCTTGTGCAGCGCCGAGATCAGGTCATAGTGCTGCTCGCCGCTCTTGTCGAACGGCGGTGTGCGCCGCGCGAGGGTCTCGGTGACGACCTCCGGCGTGATCGTGCCGGCAGGCCCGACGTGGCTCGCCGCTGCCTCGAGCACCGTGAGCGCCCGGCGGGCATCGCCGTCGGCAACGATCGCCAGCAGCTCGCGGGCGTCGTCGTCGATCTCGACCTCGCCGCGCAGGCCGCGGGCGTCGATGCGCGCCCGCTCGATCACCCGGGACAACTCGGCCACACCGAGGAGCTCGAGCACCCAGACCCGCGAGCGCGACAGCAGCGCCGCGTTGAGCTCGAACGACGGATTCTCGGTGGTCGCCCCGATCAGCGTGACCAGGCCGCGCTCCACTGCGGGGAGGAAGGCGTCCTGCTGCCCGCGATTGAGGCGATGAATCTCGTCGACGAACAGGATGGTGCCACGCCCGAGGGCCTGTCGCTTCTCCGCGTCGGCCAGGATCTCGCGCACCCGGGCCACCCCCTCGCTCACCGCGCTGAACGGAACGAAGTGGCGCTCGGTGGTGGTGGCGATGAGCCGGGCGAGCGTGGTCTTGCCGGTGCCCGGCGGTCCCCAGAACACGCTGCTGCCCACGTCACCGCGACGGATCGCGTCACCCAGCGGCTTGCCGGGGGCGAGCAGGTGCTCTTGTCCCACGAACTCATCGAGCGTGCGCGGGCGCATTCGCGCGGCCAGCGGCTCCACCGGGGCGAAGAGTTCCGCCTCGCTCACGGGGCGTTGCGTCGCGCGAGGTCGAGCAGGGTCTCGCGCCGATTGAGGTCCGGTGTCTCGAGCACCGCCTCGAGCAGCCGGTCGAGCATGGCACCGAGCGCGGGACCCGGCGAGACGATGCCCTCGCGCACGAGGTCATCGCCGCCGAGTGCGAGCTGGCGCCGTGCGGTGGCCTCGCCTCGGGTCACGATGCCGCGTCGCGTCTCCAGCCACGCGGGTGGCGACGCGACGCCGACGCGGGCGAGTCGCGCCAGGTCCTCGGCGGCCTCCCCCACGCGCGCCATCCACCGGCGCACCGCCACGGGTTCGGCCGACGCCGGAGCCGCCGGACCGCGATCGATCGCGCGGCCGCGCTGGATCTCCGCACCGCTCGTCTTGAGGCGCTGGAGGATCGGGGCGACCGGGGTGCGCCAGGCGGCGAGCAGCAGCAGCGGGTCGCGCGCGACATCCTCGGGCACCGACGGCGGCTCGTCCCAGCGGGGAGCACCATCGGCGAACCAGGCCTCGGCCACGCCGGCATCGCGCCACAGCCGCAGCAGCGATCGCGGATCGCGCGCGCTGCGGACCCCCTTCCACCATTCCTCACGCACCCGCTCGGCGGAGAGGTGGACCGTGTCGGGGGCCTGGGCCCGGGCGGCCTCCCAGGTCGCCGGGTCGATGGCGAAGTCGAACCGCGCGGCAAAGCGGAGTGCGCGCAAGATCCGGAGCCGGTCCTCGCGGAATCGTGCGGCAGGGTCGCCCACCGCGCGAATGATGCCGGCCGCGAGGTCGGCGCGACCGCCGAACGGATCGCGCCACTCGCCGCGCACCGGATGCCATGCGATGGCGTTGATGGTGAAGTCGCGCCGGGCGAGGTCGTCGTCGAGCGAGACGCCGAACTCCACCTCGGCCCGCCGACCATCGGTGCGGACGTCGCGCCGGAACGTGGTCACCTCGTGGAGCACGCCCTCGGGATCGAGCACGCCCACGGTGCCATGGTCGATCCCCACCGGCACGGTGCGCCGGAACAGCCGCTGCACGGCGCCAGGCGGTGCCGCGGTGGCGAGATCGACGTCGAGCTGGTCGTCACCGAGCAGCCGGTCGCGGATCGCGCCGCCCACGCACCACGTCTCGTGGCCGGCCTCCTCGAGCCGAACGAGGATGTCGACCACCGCCTGGGGAATCTCGAGTCGCTCCGGGTGACTCACTCGGGCTCCCGCCTCAGCCGCAGAGGACGCTGCCGCCGTTGACGTTGAGGATCTCGCCGGTGACCTGGCGCGCCAGGTCGGAGAGCAGGAACACGATCGGCCCCGCCACGTCCTCCGCCGTGGCGATCCGCTGGAGCGGAATCGTCGCGGCGATCGCCTCGCGCCCGCCGTCGGCGTAGGCGGTGGCGCTCATCTCGGTGTCGACCCAGCCCGGCGCCACTGCGTTGACGGTGATGGCGGGCGCGGCCTCGATGGCCAGGGACTTGACCAGCGCGATCATGGCACCCTTGGTCGCCGCGTAGTCGGCATGGCCGGCCTCGCCGCGCTGGCCCGCCGTGCTCGACACCATCACCATCCGGCCGCCCGGTTCCATCGCGCCGAGCGCCGCGCGGGCGACGAAGTACACCGAGTCGAGGTTGGCGCGCATGGTCTGGCGCCAGCGTTCCGGCGCCATGCGCGACAGCGGGGTGTCGGCCGGCGGCCAGATGCCGTGGTTGATCACGATGCCGTCGAGCGCGCCGAACGCGGCCTTCACCTCGCTCATCAGCTGCGCCACCCGGTCGCCGTCGGCCAGGTCGCCACCGCCCACGAACGCGCGGCGACCCAGCGCGCGCAGCTCGCGCGCCACCTGCTCCGCGTCGCCCCGCCGCGTGTGGTAGAGCACGCCCACGTCGGCGCCCGCGCGCGCCGCGAGCAGCGCGGTGGCCCGGCCGATCCCGCGCGAGCCGCCGGTCACCACGATGCGCTTCCCCGCCAGCGAGATCACCTGCCGAACTCCGCCGTGAGGATCGCCGCGATCTGGTGCTGGATCGCGAGATGCAGTTCCTGGACGTGGTTGCCGCGGTCGTCTGGCACCACGAAGGCATGGTCGACGAGGCCCAGCAGCGCACCGCCGTCGCCACCGAGCAGCGCGACGGTCGTCATCTCGAGCTCGCGGGCCGCCTCCACCGCCGCGACCAGGTTGCGCGAGTTGCCCGAGGTGGAGTGCACCACCAGCACGTCGCCCGGCCGTCCCAGTCCCTCGAGCTGCCGGGCGAAGACCTGCTCGAACCCGAAGTCGTTGCCGGCCGCGGTGAGCGTCGACGAGTCGGTGGTGAGGGCCACGGCACGGAGCGCGCGACGCTGCGCGGAGTGATAGCGCACCACGTACTCGGTGGCGAGGTGCTGCGCGTCTGCCGCCGACCCGCCGTTGCCGGCAAAGAACAGGGTGCCGCCGCCGGCGAGGCAGCCGCGCATCGCGGCGACGATCGGGCCGAGCGCCTGCGCCGCCGCCGCGGTGCGGTCGGCGAGCGCCCCGAGCTCGCCGAGGCCGGCGGCGATCCGGTCGGGGTCAGTGGTCATCAGTGGCGAACAGCCGGCGCATCCGGCCCCAGAGCGAGTCGCGAATCGGCAGGGGATCCACCTCGTAGAGCGCGCGGTCATCGAGGATCGCGCGGGGGTTCGCGTCGAGGAGCAGCAGCGCCTGCTCCGCGCCGTCATGCTCGGCCAGCCAGTCGAGCGCCGAGGCCACCGACCGGTCGTCGCCGTGATTGTCGGCGGCGAGGATGTCGGCCACGCCGGCGCGCTCCAGGTCGCGCGCGCGATCCTCGCGCGACGTCGTCATCGTGAGCGTGGTCGCGTCGACCTGCATCACGGCCCCCATCTCCCGCCATGCGCGGACGGCCTCCACCGAGCAGCACGAGTAGCGCTCGGGATGCGCGAGCACCGGGACCAGCCCGTACTGCATCACCTCGCGCAGCGCGCGCGCCACGATCTCCGCGGCGACCATGCGGGGAAACTCCACCAGCAGGTACCGCGTCCCGCCCAGCGTGATGTCGCGGGTCGCGGCGACCTCGGGCGGCAGCGGCCGGTCGAGCATCACCTCGGCGCCGCGGTGCACCGTGACCCCCGGAGGGATCACCCCGCGGAGCTTCTCCCACGCCGCCTCGTAGTGCTCGGGGAGCCCGGCCCCCGCCCGCGAGGCGAGCAGGTGCGGCGTCGCCGCGATGTCGGTCACCCCCTGGGCCTTGAACGCGGCCAGCACCCGCGCCGACTGCGCCACCGTGCGGGAGCCGTCGTCGACACCCGGCAGCAGGTGCGAGTGCAGGTCGATCATCCGCTGGCCGCCACCTCGGTGCGAAGCCGGGCCGCCTCCTCGGCGAGCCGACCGGGCGAGCGTTCCGCGACCGCCAGGAGCGCCAGGGTGATCAGCGCATCCGCCGCGAGCAGGTCGAGCGCGGCCCCGCGATCGGCGCCCCGCGACTCGGCCGCCGCGAGCGCGCTCCGCCCCGCCGTCGCGAACCGGTCGACGGGATCCGCGTCGGGTGCCTCGACCAGGAACGCGCGCACCCGCTCGGCGAGCGTGACTGGCGCCCCGGCAATCCGCGCCTCGACCCAGGCCTCGTCACCGGAACTCACTCCGCCATCCATTCCCGGAGCATCGGCGCCAGCTCCTCGACCGCCACCTGCTCGGCGGCGGCGGCGAGCGACCCCGAAGCGAACGTCTTGCGACCGCCGCCGCGCCCCTGGTACCGCGCGGTGACGAGCTTCATCAGCGCGTTGGCGTCCTTGCCGCGCTCCACCAGGTCGTCGGTGACCGCGAGCGAGATCGCGTTGGGCGCCGTGGGATTGTAGAGCGCCAACACGCTGGCCCGCTGCTTGGCAGCGCGGAACTGGTCGGCGATCTCGCCCAGCTGCCCGCGGTCCTCCGACACGGTGGGCGACACGTAGAGCGTCACCGGCCCGGCATCGATCCGCTTCTCCTCGGACTGCACGCCGCTCCGGGCCAGCTGGTCGAGCTTGGCCTCGAGCTTCTCGCGCTCGGCCAGCAACCCCTCGAGCTTGCGCTCCAGCTGGTCGGGCTGGGCGCGCAGCGCGCCGGCGATCGTCGCGATGCGCTGCTCCAGCTCGCGCACCGCGGCGAGCGCGCCGTGCCCGGTGGCCGCCTCGATCCGGCGCACCCCGGCGGCCACGCCGGTCTGGCCCGCGAAGCGGAAGAGACCCACCTGCCCGGCGGTTCGCACGTGGGTGCCACCGCAGAGTTCGATCGAGTCGCCGATGGTCACCACCCGGACCCGGTCGCCGTACTTGTCGGCGAAGAAGGCCATCGCCCCGCGCGCCAGCGCCTCCTGCAGCCCCATCTCCCGGACCGACACCTCGTCGTTGGCAAGCACCAGCTCGTTCACCTCGGCCTCGAGCTCGGCGAGCTGCACCGGATCGACCGGCGAGTGATGCGAGAAGTCGAAGCGCAGCCGCGCCGGCTCGACCAGCGAACCCTGCTGGCGGACGTGGTCCCCCAGCCGGCGGCGCAGCACCAGGTGCACGAGATGCGTGGCAGAGTGGTTGCGCTCGATGTCGCGGCGGCGCGCCGCGTCAACCGTCGCGCGGACCGGACCCGGCGCGAACGCCCCCTCCAGGGTGCCGATCAGCCGCTGCCCCACCTCGGCATCCTTCTGCGCGTCGGTCACCGTGAAGCGCCATCCCTCGCCCGTCACGACCCCGCTGTCGGCCACCTGGCCGCCACTGGTGGCGTAGAACGGCGAGTCGCGCAGCACGAGCACGTGCTCGTCCCCCACGTCGGCATGCGCCAGCGTGTCGGTCTCGACCTCGAGGGCGTCGTAGCCGACGAAACGCGACGACTCCGCACCGGTCACGTGCACGGCCGGTCCCGTGGCGGCTCCCGTGTCGGTCGCCCCCCGCGCCGCGCGGCTCCGCTCGCGCTGCTCCTCGAGCGCCGCCTCGAACCCCTCGAGGTCCACCCCGACGCCCTGTTCCGCCGCGATCAGCTGGGTGAGGTCGATCGGGAAGCCGAAGGTGTCGTACAGCGTGAACGCGTCCTCGCCGCCGATCTGCTTCGCCCCGGAACCGATCAGCTGGTCAAGCCGCGCGAGGCCGGCCTCGATGGTGCGCAGGAAGTTCTCCTCCTCCTGTCGCACCCACGTGGTGACCGTCTCCTGCTTGTCGCGCAGCCCCGGATAGGCATCCCCCATCAGGCGCACCACGGTCGGGACCAGGTGCACCAGCGTCGGCTCGCGGCGGCCGAGCAGCCACGCGTGACGCACCGCCCGGCGGAGGATCCGCCGCAGCACGAAGCCGCGTCCCTCGTTGCTGGGATAGATGCCGTCGAGCAGCAGGAAGCTCACGGCACGGGCGTGATCGGCGAGCACACGGTAGGAGATGCCGATGCCCTCGGGACCGCCCGGATACGGCGCACCGACCAGCCGCTCCACCTCCGCGATCAGCGGGCGGAACAGGTCGGTGTGGAAGTTGTCGTCCTCGCCCTGCAGCACCGCCGCGATCCGCTCGAGCCCCGCACCGGTATCGACGCTCGGCTTGGGCAGCGGGGTGAGCGTCCCGTCGGCCGAGCGGTCGAACTGCATGAACACCAGGTTCCAGATCTCGAGGAAGCGACCCGACTCGGCCTGCTCCTCGAAGGTGGCCGTGTCCATCGCCTGGGGCGCGTCACCCGGACGCCAGGCGAGGTCGACGTAGATCTCCGAGCACGGACCGCACGGGCCCGTGTCGCCCATCTGCCAGAAGTTGTCCTTGTCGCCGAGGCCGTAGATGCGGTCCTCGGGCAGCCCGGTGAGCTCGTGCCAGAGTCGCCGCGCCTCGTCGTCGGTGTGGTGCACCGTGACGCGCAGCCGGTCGGGATCGATGCCGAGCCACTCCTTCGACGTGACGAACTCCCACGCGTACGCGATCGCGTCGCGCTTGAAGTAGTCGCCGAAGGAGAAGTTGCCCAGCATCTCGAAGAAGGTGTGGTGCCGACGCGTGAGCCCCACCTGCTCGAGGTCGTTGTGCTTGCCGCCGGCCCGGACGCACTTCTGGCAGGTGACCGCGCGCGCGTACGGCCGCGCCTCCTGTCCAAGGAAGGTGCGCTTGAACTGGACCATGCCGGCGTTGGTGAAGAGCAGGGTCGGGTCGTCCTGCGGCGCGAGCGAGGACGACGGGACCTCGGTGTGGTCCCGCTGGGCGAAGAAGTCGATGAATCGGCGACGGATGAGCGAGGCGTCCATAGCCCGGAAAACTAACCGGGAAGCCGCCCGGGAACTGCGGTCCACGGCAACTGGCGGGTCGCTCGATCCAGCGGACAGGAAGGCCAGACAGGGAGAGGGCACACGGATGCCACCGTCCCCACCCCGGCCCAGATGCCGGTGTCGGCACGGACGGGTGTCCGGGTGCCCTCTCCCTGTCTTGCCGAGGGCCGGGACAATCCGCGCGCGGCCGCTTCGCGAGGAGGGAGCCGGTTCGGCTGCCCGCCCGCACAGGCCAGAGGTCACTTCGCGTCAGGGGGCGGTGGCAGCCTCACCGCCCCCTCATCGCGGGCAACCGGCTTGAGGGAGGTCCGGTGCGGAATCAGCCCCGCACCAACCGCTCGATCGCCTCGCGCGCCTCTTCGCCAGTGAACCCCCGGCGGGCGAAGAAGGCGTGGAGCCGGCGCTGCCGGGTGAGCCGCGGCAGCCCCTTCATGGCGGCGGCGCGGCGAGTGGCCTGCTCCAGCGTGCGCACCCACGGATCCGGCACATCATCCGTGGCGATGGTGCGAAGGGCGCGATCGATCGCGGCAGTCGGCACGCCGAGTGCCTCGAGGTCGCGCCGCAGGCGGGCCGGTCCCCGTCCCCGGCCTGCACGCGCCGAGACGTACGACTCGGCGAATGCCGCGTCGTCGAGCAGGCCGAGGCGGTCGAGCCGCGCGAGGGCGGCGGCGGCCGCCGCCTCGCCGTGGCCCTTGCGCCGAAGCTTGCGATCCAGCTCGACACGGCCGTGCGGACGCCGTTCGAGGAGTCGGAGTGCCGCGCGCAGCGCCCCCTCCTCGTCGGCGGCGCGCTCGAGCCGTTCCGTGGCACCGCCGGGCACCGGCCGGCCGACCGCGAGCGCCAGCTCGCGCACCACGTCGGCCGGCACCGTCCAAGCCGGCCGCCCGTCGACGTGCACCCGGGTGCTCCCCGGGCGCCGCGGATCGGGGGTCAGCCCGTCGACGATCACTCGGCCTCGGCCTCGCCCTCGTCGTCGCCCGACGACGCGGCCGCCCCGACCGGCTCACCAATGCCGATCGCCTCCTTCACCTTCGCCTCGACCTCGGCGAGCAGCGCCGGATTGTCCTTGAGGAAGAGCTTGGCATTCTCGCGGCCCTGGCCGATGCGCTGGTCGCCGTAGGAATACCACGCACCCGACTTCTGGATGATCCCCGCATCGCTGGCGAGGTCGACCACCAGCCCGGTGTGCGAGATTCCCTCGTCGAACATCACGTCGAACTCGGCCTGCTTGAACGGCGGCGCCACCTTGTTCTTGACCACCTTGACCCGCACGTGCGAGCCGATCACCTGGTCGCGCTCCTTGACGGGCCCGATCCGGCGAATGTCGAGCCGCATCGAGGCGTAGAACTTGAGCGCCTTGCCGCCGGTGGTGGTCTCGGGGTTGCCGAACATCACCCCGATCTTCTCGCGCAGCTGGTTGATGAACACCACCGCGCAGTGCGTGCGATTGATCGCCCCCGCCAGCTTGCGCAGTGCCTGGCTCATCAGTCGCGCCTGCAGGCCGACGTGCGAGTCGCCCATCTCGCCCTCGATCTCCGCCTTGGGCACCAGCGCCGCGACCGAGTCGACGATCACCAGGTCGACCGCACCCGAACGCACGAGGATCTCGACGATCTCGAGCGCCTGCTCGCCGGTGTCGGGCTGCGACACCAGCAGGTCGTCGACGTTGACCCCCAGCTTCCGGGCGTACTCCACGTCGAGCGCGTGCTCGGCATCGACGTAGGCGGCCACCCCGCCGGCCCGCTGGACGTTGGCCACGAGATGGAGGCAGAGGGTGGTCTTGCCCGAGCTCTCCGGACCATAGATCTCGGTGATGCGGCCGCGCGGGATCCCGCCGATGCCGGTGGCGGCATCGAGGTTGAGCGCGCCGGTGGACACCGCGGCCACCTTCACCCGCGGGGTGTCGGCCCCCATCCGCATGATGGTTCCCTTGCCGAGCTGCTTCTCGATCTGGGCAATGGCGAGATTGAGGGCCTTCTTGCGGTCGGAGTCGGTGGCCATGCGAACCTCAGAAGAGAGAAGAGATGACGAGAGAAGCGAAGTGGGTGTCGAAGTGTAGTATTTCGATCCACACCCCGAATACCAACCAAAGTACAACCGAAATCTTCCCGAAGCAATAGCCAAAAGTGTAGCGTTTTGATCCACTTGGAGACCATCTACCGCCAACCTGGCCGCCAGGCGTCCTCCAGGTGCTCCACCCGGCCCAGCCCGTCGGCCCGCTCCATCGAGATCACGTCGAACCGATAACGGTCCCCGCCCCGCCCGTGCCGCAGGATCCAGCTCCAGGCCACCCGCTCGATGGCGGCGCGCTTGCGACGGCCGATCGCCTCGACCCCGGCTCCGCAACGGTCGCTGTGCCGGAGCTTCACCTCCACGAACGCCACCAGGTCGGCCTTGCGGGCGATGAGGTCGAGGTCGTTGCGCCCCAGCGTCCAGCGATGCGCCTCGATCCGCCATCCCCGCCCAGCCAGCCAGCGCCCAGCCGCCTCCTCCGCCTCGAGGCCCTGACGGTGACGACGGTCGGTCCAGAGGGAGGGGTCGCGGCGCATGGCGGAGGATGGCGTCCGGGGTCGCGTGGGAGCGGCACCGCGCGCCGCCACGGGGCGTCAAACGATGCGGCCTTGATCGCGACTTGATCGGAGCCACCGATCGTCGTGGCGTCCTCAACTGGAGCACGCCATGTCGACGTTCCTCTCGCTGGTTCTCGCCACCACGGCCACCGTCGCGCCGCTTCGGCCCGCCACGGTGGATGGCCGCGCGACGGTCACCATTGATTCCGCCCGTCACGAGGTCGTGATCCGGGTCGGCTCGTTCGCCATCGGCAAGGGCGGGCATGGCTACGGCGACCACGCCGCGGATGCGCCGCCGCCGCTGGCACGCTTCGAGTGGCCCGTCGACGGCTGGGTGCGCGGTGCCACGCTGCGCTACCTCGACGCCGCCGGTCGCGAGCTGCCGGCAACGGTGGGGCACCACGCCAACCTGATCAACTTCGGGCGCCGGCAGCTGCTCTATCCTGCGTACGAGCGACTCGCCTCGTGGGGCCCCGAGACCGGCGCGATGATGCTCCCCGCCACGGTGGGGATCCCGATGCAGCGCGGCATGCCGATGGGGGTCACGGTCTACTGGCACAACCACTCGGGAATGGCATTCCCCGATGTCACGGTCGAGATCGTGGCGAAGTGGACGCCGAGCACCGCGCGGCTTCGGCCGGTCGACGTCCTCATCGAGTACGTGAACGTGGTCTACCCGGTGGGGCGGAGCGGAACGTTTGACGTGCCGACCGGGAGCAGTCGCCAGTCCGCCTCGTTCACCCAGCCGATCGATGCGCGCATCCTCGCGGCGGGAGGGCATCTCCACGACCACGCCGTGGCGATGGCGCTCCGGGAAGCCGGCGGCCGCCAGCTCTTCTCGCTCACGGCCGAGCGACAGGCCGATGGCCGGGTGGCGGCGGTGGAGCGGATCCTCCCAGGGGTGCGCGGCGACGGCATCCGGCTTCGTGCCGGGCGGCGCTACACCCTCGACGGCAGCTACGACAACGGCTCGACGGCCGCGGTCCCCGACGGCGGGATGGTGAACCTGGTGATGCTGGTGGCACCCGAACGGCCGTCAGACTGGCCCGCGCTCGATCCCGACGACCCGGAACTGGCGATCGACCTGCGATACCTGCTGGCGCACGGGAGGCAGGGAGGCGGGCACCACTAGGGGCGACCTGCGAAGGGCGAGGGGCGAGGGGCGGTGCGTGCGGCACACCGCCCCTCGCCCTTCGCCCCTCGCATGTCGCCCCTCAACTGTACTCGTCGACCTGATGGATCGCGATCAGCACGTCGCGCGGCTTGCTGCCGTTGGGCGGGCCGAGGATCCCGGCGTCGTGCAGCTGGTCGATGATCCGGGCGGCGCGGCCGTAGCCGATGCCGAGTCGGCGCTGCAGCAGCGACGTGCTGCCGCCCTGGTGCTGGATGCACGTCTCCGCGGCCTGGCGGAAGAGCGGATCGCGCTGGCCGTCGTCGCCGCCGGCCGAGTCGGCGCCATCGCCTTCGCCCGAGGATGCACGCCCCTCCTCGACGATGTCGGGCCGTCCCTCGGCGGCGGCGGCCTCACCGCGACCGCGGTACCAGTCGATCAGCCGTTCGGTCTCATCGGTGCCGATGTAGGCGCCCTGGATGCGAACCGGCTCGCTCTTCCCCGGCGGGATCCACAGCATGTCGCCGTTGCCGAGCAGCGCCTCGGCGCCGTTCTGGTCGAGGATCGTCCGCGAGTCGACCTTGCTCGCCACCCGGAACGCCATCCGGCTCGGGAAGTTCGCCTTGATCAGCCCGGTGAGGACGTTCACGCTCGGACGCTGCGTGGCGAGGATGAGGTGGATGCCGATCGCGCGCGCCTTCTGCGCGAGCATCGCCAGCGGCTTCTCGATCTCCCCCTGCACCGTCATCATGAGGTCGGCGAGTTCGTCGACGATCACCACGATCATCGGCAGCTCGCCGTCGCCGTACTCCTCGCGCCACGCTGCCTCGCCGTCGGGCCCGCCGTCGCCACCCTGCTCCGCGATGGTCGACAGCGTGGGCCGCAGGTCGGGCGGGTTCTTCAGCCGCTTGCCTTCGCGCACCTTGCGGTTGAAGTCGCTGAGCTGCCGCGCGCCGTTGGCCTGCAGCAGCTTGTACCGCCGGTTCATCTCCTGGACCGCCCAGTTGAGCGCACTGGCCGCGTCGCGGTTGTCGGTGATCACGTGCTTGCGCAAGTGCGGCAACCCCGTGGCGTCGCCGGGGCCGCTGCCGTAGATCGACAGCTCGACCATCTTGGGATCGATCATCACGAACCACAGCAACCGCTTGGGATACCGGTAGACCAGCGAGGTGATGATCGTGTTGATCGCCACCGACTTGCCGCTGCCGGTCGCCCCGGCCACCAGCAGGTGCGGCATCCGCGCCAGGTCGCCGATCACCGGCTTTCCTTCGACGTCGCGACCGAGCACCACCGGGAGGGTCGCGGTCGACCGGGTCCAGGCGTCGCTCTCGAGGATCTCGCGCAGCGTCACCATCCGCGGGTGCGGATTGGGGATCTCCACCCCCACCGCGCCGCGTCCGGGGAGCGGCGCCACGCGCAGCGACGGCGTGCGCATCGTGATCGCCAGGTCGTCGGCGAGCGCCACGATGCGACCGGCCTTCACCCCCGCGGCCGGCACCACCTCGAACTGGCTCACGGCCGGCCCGGTGGTCCGGCCGGCCAGTGAGCCGTCGACCTTGAAGGTGCGCAGCGTGTTGAGCAGCAGCTCGCCGAGCCGGTCGAGCTCGGCCTCGTCCTCCGCCTCGGTCTCGCGGGAGGCGGCGCTCAGCAGGTCGATCGGCGGGAGCACCTCGTCGTCGGCCACCGGTGGCGGCGGCTCGGCCGGCGGTTCGTCGGGCTCGGGCTCCAGCACGGGCGGGGGCGATTCCGCCCTGGCGCGCGCGGCGCGCGCCGGCCGCCGCGATGGCGGGGCCGCATCGGCCTCCTCGCGGACCGGCTCCGTCGCCTGGGAGGTCTCGCCGTCAGGCCGCTCCTCGAGTCGCCGGAGCGGATGCCAGGCGAGCGTCGCAAGCGTGGTTCCCGTCAGCGCCACGAACCCGGCGATGAGGCCGCCGGCCACGCCGATCGAATCGAGCGCCGCGCGGGCGAGGAATCCCGGGAACCATCCGGTGGCGCGCGCCACCCAGCGCCACTCGTCCAGCGGAGCGAGGAACGACGCCTGATCGACCCGCCCCAGCACGCCGATCACGTAGGGAATCAGGATCGCGCCGGCGAGGGTCAGGATCGCCGCGCGCCGCGGCTCCAGTCCGCCGAGTCGGCCGAAGCCGGCGAGGGCCACAAGCACGCCCAGCAGCGGAAGCCCGAGCGCACCGAGCCCGAGCGCGCGCCAGAGCGCGGGGCCGAGGAAGTGGCCGAACGGCCCGGTGAGGTTGACGGGGAGCAGGGTGAGCGCGACGAAGACCCCTGCCGCAAGCGCCAGGGTCGCGCCGATCCGGCGGCGGTTCTCGGGGCTCACGGTCGCGCGGCGACGGCCGCGCCGAGGGTCACGCGCCGTTCCCGGAAGACGGGGACCACGGGGTGCCGGTCGACGCTCGCCGCGTAGGCGATGTCGTCGCGATAGCCGCCGCGCGAGAGCGCGCGCCCGGCGCTGCTGATCGCGAGGACCCGGTCGATGCGGTCGCCGTAGCGGCGCACCAGGTCGACGGCGGCGATCGCCGCGTCGGAGAGCCCCTTGCGCGAGCGCGAGCCGCCCATGGCGCCGACCACGATCCGGCCGGCCACGTACGCATCATCGATCCCGAAGCCGCCCTCGCGACCGCCGCAGATGATCAGCAGGTCACCGTGGTCGGCCAGCAGCTCGCGAGCCCGCGCGCCGGCGGCGGTGAGGTTCACGCCGGCGGCGATGATCACCGCCTTGCCGTGGCCCGCGGCGAGCAGGGCACGGGTGCCGTTGGTGGTGGTCATCACCACCGACCTGCCGCGCACCGTCTCCGCGGTCATCTCGGCCGGCGAGTTGCCGACCTGGAAGCCGGGGATCGGGTCGAGGTTGCGCTCGCCCGCGAGCACCACGTCGCGGCGGTCGAGCGCCTGCGCCAGGCGGGCGGCGTCCTCGGTGTCGGCGGCGGGAATCACGGCCCGGGCCCCGTGATCGAGCGCGGCACAGATGGTGGTGGTGGCGCGCAGCACGTCGATCACCACCACGGCGCGCCCCGCGACGTCGGCCGGCTCGACGTCGTTGGGCGCGAACGCGACGTCGATCACGCCGCCTCGGCCGGCTCGGGCTTGAGCAGCTGCGGCTCGCGCTCGAGGAACTTGGTATCCACGTCGCCGGCCGCGAACGCCGCGTGGCGCACCACCCGCGCGAGGAACGGGATCGTCGTGGTCACGCCCTCGAGGATGAACGAGTCGAGCGCCTGCGACAGCCGCGCCAGCGCCTCGGCCCGGTCGCGACCGTGCACGATCAGCTTGGCAAGGAGCGAGTCGTAGTAGGGCGGCACGGTGTAGCCGGCGTAGACGTGGGTGTCGACGCGCACGCCGGGACCGCCCGGCGGATGGTAGGCAGTGATCAGCCCGGGACTCGGCTGGAAGTTCTTGTACGGGTCCTCGGCGTTGATGCGGACCTCGATCGAGTGGCCGCGGAGCTCGAGCGGCTCGTCGGGCAGCGGCTCGCCGGCGGCGACGCGCACCTGCTGCTTGACCAGGTCCCATCCGGTGACCATCTCGGTGACCGGGTGCTCGACCTGGATGCGGGTGTTCATCTCCATGAAGTAGAGCTCACCCTTTTCGTCCATGAGGAACTCGAGCGTCCCGACGGTGTGGTAGCCGGTGGCGGCCGCGGCGGCGCGAATGCGCGCGCCCAGCTCGTCGCGGCGCGCGTCGTCCATCACCGGGCTGGGGGCTTCTTCGATGACCTTCTGATGGCGCCGCTGCAGCGAGCACTCGCGCTCACCCAGCCTCCACGCGCCGCCGTGCTTGTCGGCGAGCAGCTGGAACTCGATGTGGCGCGGGCGCTCGATGAAGCGCTCCAAGTAGACGTCTGGATTGCTGAAGCCGCGCTCGGCCTCGTTGGTCGCCAGCCGAAACGCGCGCTCGACGTCGTCGCCTTCGCGCAAGATGCGCATGCCGCGGCCGCCGCCGCCGCCCGAGGCTTTCATGATGACCGGGTAGCCGACGCGCTCGGC
>CALGOK010000162.1 GCA_937961295.1 uncultured Gemmatimonadota bacterium | reverse complement strand
CCTGTCGACGCGCGCGTCCAGGGCAAGCTGGTCTCGATCACCAACTTCGGCGCCTTCGTGGAGCTGGAGCCGGGGATCGAGGGGCTGGTCCACATCTCCGAGATGAGCTGGACCCGCAACGTCCGCCACCCGTCGAAGATCGTGTCCATCGGCGAGACGATCGAGGCGGTGGTGCTCAAGGTCGACGAGGGCGAGGAGAAGATCTCGCTCGGCATGAAGCAGACCGAGCAGGATCCCTGGATGGTGCTGCCGCTCAAGTACCCGGTCGGCACCCGGATCACCGGCAAGGTGCGCAACCTCACCTCGTTCGGCGCGTTCGTGGAGATCGAGCCCGGCATCGACGGCCTGATCCACATCTCCGACATGAGCTGGACCAAGCGCGTCCAGCACCCGTCGGAGGTCGTCCGCAAGGGGGACACCGTCGAGGTGATCATCCTCAACATCGACGCCGACAACAAGCGCATCTCCCTCGGCCTCAAGCAGGCCACCGACGACCCGTGGCTCACCATCGGCGAGACGCTGCCGGTGGGCAGCGAGCGGCGCGCGAAGGTGCTCCGCCCGGTCGACAAGGGGATCGTGGTCGACCTCGGCGACGACATCGAGGGCTTCGCGCCGGTGTCGCAGATGGGAATCGGGCCCGAGCAGCAGCCCGAGGACGTGGTGGTCGAGAGCCAGGAAGTCGTGGCCAAGATCCTCGAGGTCGACCCGATCCACCACCGCGTGGTGGTCGCGATCATCGACTACCCCGCCGACGGCATCCCGTCGGCCGAGCAGGTGGCCGCCGCGAAGGCCGCGGCCGAGGCCAAGGCCGCCGAGGCCAAGGCCAGCGAGTCCGAGGACGACGACGAGGGCTGAACGCCCGAGGACGGCGGACCGAACGACGGAAGGCGGAGGGAGACCGGAGCGTGACTTCGGTCTCCCTCCGTCGTTCCGTCCTCCGGCATCCCGTTCTCGGTTAGCTTTCCGCCATGCCTTCCATGGATGATCGTCTCGCCGACCTGCACCATCGCCAGGCCCTCGCGGAGCAGGGCGGGGGGGCCAGGCGGGTGGCCCAGCAGCACCAGAAGGGGAAGCTCACCGCGCGCGAGCGGCTCGACCTGCTGCTCGACCCGGGCTCGTTCGTCGAGCTCGACCGCTTCGTCACCCACCGCGCCACCGGCTTCGGGATCGAGGAGGAACAGCCGCTCGGCGACGGCGTGGTCACCGGGTGGGGGCGGATCGACGGGCGGCTGGTCTACGTCTTCTCGCAGGACTTCACCGTGTTCGGTGGCTCGCTCTCGGAGACGCACGCCGCCAAGATCTGCAAGGTGATGGACCTCGCGGTGCGCAACGGCGCGCCGGTGATCGGGCTCAACGACTCCGGCGGCGCGCGCATCCAGGAGGGCGTCGCCTCGCTCGGCGGCTATGCCGACATCTTCCTGCGCAACACCCTCGCGAGCGGGGTGGTGCCGCAGATCTCGGCGATCCTCGGGCCATGCGCCGGGGGCGCCGTGTACTCGCCGGCGATCACCGACTTCGTGTTCATGGTCCGTGGCACGTCGTACATGTTCGTCACCGGCCCGAACGTGGTGAAGACGGTGACCCACGAGGAGGTCACCTTCGACGAGCTGGGCGGCGCCGACGTGCATGCGGGCACCAGCGGCGTGGCGCACTTCGTCCATGCCTCCGAACCCGAGACGCTGCAGGCCATCCGCACGCTGATGGGCTACCTCCCCGGCAACAACCTCGACGATGCGCCGCGCGGCGCCCTCGACGACCCGGCCGACCGGCGCGAGGAACGGCTGCTCACCGTGCTGCCGGCCTCGGCGAGCACGCCGTACGACATGCACGAGGTGATCCGCGCGGTGGTCGACCACGGTGAGTTCCTCGAGGTGATGGAGGCCTTCGCCGGGAACATCCTCACCGGCTTCGCGCGCCTCGGCGGCCGCTCGGTGGGCGTGATCGCCAACCAGCCCGCCAACCTCGCCGGGGTGCTCGACATCAACGCCTCGGTGAAGGGCGCCCGGTTCATCCGCTTCTGCGACGCATTCAACATCCCGCTGGTGACCTTCGAGGACGTGCCGGGATTCCTCCCGGGCGTGGCCCAGGAGCACGGCGGCATCATCCGTCACGGTGCCAAGCTGCTCTACGCGTACTGCGAGGCGACGGTCCCCAAGCTCACCGTGATCACCCGCAAGGCCTACGGCGGTGCGTACGACGTGATGAGCTCGAAGCACATCCGCGGCGACGTGAACCTCGCGTGGCCCACCGCCGAGATCGCGGTGATGGGGCCGAAGGGGGCGGTGGAGATCCTCTACCGCAACGAGATCGCGGCGGCCACCGATCCGGCCGCCGAGACGGCCCGACGGACCGACGAGTACACCGCGCGGTTCGCGACGCCGTACCTCGCCGCGGCACGCGGCTTCGTCGACGACGTGATCGACCCGCGCGACACCCGCCCGCGCCTGATCGATGCCCTCGAGACGCTCACCGCCAAGCGCGACCGGAATCCGCCGCGGAAGCACGGGTGCATCCCGCTCTGAGCGCCGTTTCCCTCGCCGGGGGCCGGCGTTATCTTCCGGGGGTCCAGTCACTCGCCCTCCCGGCCCCGGCGAGGCCCCGCTGATGCCCACGCTCCGCTCCGCACTTCCCGGCCTGCTCGGCCTCCTGGTCGTGGCGACTCCGCTCGCCGCGCAGCAGGTGCCGGTGGTGCGCCCGATCTCGGCGGGGCACTCGGTGATGACGCTGGCCGAGGCGCTCCTGCGCGACGGCCGCCGGCAGGAGGCGGCCGACGTCCTCGGCAAGTGGCTCTCCGAGCATCCCACCGACGGCCGGGCGTGGCACTACCTCGGCACCATCCATCTGGCCGATGCGCAGCGCTGGCATCGCAGCGGGCATGCCGGCGAGCCCGAGGGCGGCATGCTGCTCGAGTTCGCCGGGGCCGCGTTCGAGCAGGCCCAGCACCTTCTCGCCGACAGCGGCACCGTGTACCGGGTGCTCGTCGGCGCGGAGCGCGCCGCCAACCGCGTCGAGTCCCAGGGATGGGACGCGCTCGATTCGCTGACGTTCTCGCCCGAGGAACTGCCGCTGCCGCCGGTGCTCGCCGAGCTCGGCGACAACCTGCTCCGGAGCTGCCCGGCGGGTGGCGTGATGGTCACCGGCTCGATGGTCGAGATGGCGGCGGTCTGGGGACGCTGGCTGGTCAAGCGGGAGGGCCGGAACGCACTGATCCTGTTGCGGCCCGACATGTACGCCTGGGATGCGCGCTACCGCGTCCGGATGGCGGAGGCGATGGGCGTGCCGATCGACCTGCCGCTGCCCGATGCGCTGGTCCGTGTCTCCGCGCGACGGCCGCTGTGCATCACCCCGACCGTCGATTCGCTCACCGCGCCGGCGCTGGCCTGGCGCCCGGTGCGCCTGGTGCTCGCCGCCGGGGTGGATCAGCCGCCACCCAACGGCGAGACGGTCCTCACGGTCCATCAGCTGGCGCTCACCGGGCTGGCCGGATCGGTCTGGAGCGAGGCGGCCCGCGACGTGTACGACCTCGCCGCCCGGCGCAATCGCGACCTCTGCCGCACGCTGCTCGCCGGGAGCGACCTGGGTCCCAGCATTCCCGCGATCGCCGCCTGTCCCAAAGAGTGATTCGCCGGGTCCTCATCGCCAACCGGGGCGAGATCGCGCTCCGGATCGTGCGCGCCTGTCGGGATGAGGGTGTCGCCTCGCTCGCGGTGTACAGCGATGCCGATCGCGACGCGCCGTTCGTGCGCATGGCCGATGCCGCGGTGCGGATCGGCGCCGCGCCCCCGGGCGAGAGCTACCTCCGCATCGATGCGCTGATCGCCGCCGCGCGGGAGCACGGCGCCGATGCGGTGCATCCCGGCTACGGCTTCCTCGCCGAGCGCGCGGCGTTCGCCCGCGCAGTGGAGGAGGCGGGACTCACCTGGATCGGCCCGCCGTCCGCCGCGATCGAGGCGATGGGCGACAAGACCTCCGCGCGCCGGCTGATGGAGGCCGCCGGGGTGCCGATCGTGCCGGGCGGGGTCGCCGCGCTCACCGATCCGGCCGAGGCGGCCGCCCTCGCGGACACGCTGGGCTATCCGGTGCTGGTGAAGGCCGCAGCCGGCGGCGGCGGCAAGGGGATGCGCGTGGTGCGCGAACCCGGCGAACTCGAGGGTGCGCTCACGACTGCCGCGAGCGAGGCGCTCAAGGCGTTCGGCGACGGGGCGGTGTACCTCGAGAAGTTCATCGAGCAGCCGCGCCACGTGGAGATCCAGGTGCTCGCCGATTCCGAGCGCACCATCCACGTCGGCGAGCGCGAGTGCTCGGGGCAGCGCCGCCACCAGAAGCTGGTGGAGGAGGCGCCCTCGGTGGCCGTCGATCCGGCGCTCCGGGAGCGCATGGGCGAGGCCGCGGTCGCCGCCGCGCGCGCGGTGGACTATCGCGGCGCGGGTACCTGCGAGTTCCTGCTCGCCGCCGATGGGTCGTTCTACTTCCTCGAGATGAACACCCGGATCCAGGTCGAGCATCCGGTGACCGAGGAGGTCTACGGCGTCGACCTGGTGCGCGAGCAGCTGCGCATCGCGGCGGGGAAGGGGATGTCGCTCGACGCCGACGCGCTCGCGCCGCGCGGCTGGGCGATCGAGTGCCGGATCACCAGCGAGGATCCCGGCAACGGCCTGCTGCCGAGCGCGGGCCGGATCGCCTGGCTCAAGGCCCCGTCGGGGCCCGGGGTCCGCTGGGACGCCGGCATCGAGGCCGGCAGCGAGGTCACCCTCTTCTACGACTCGATGCTGGCGAAGCTGATCGCGACCGGACCGACGCGCGCCATCGCGATCGAGACGATGCGGCGTGCGCTCGACGAGCTGGTGATCGTCGGCGTGGCGACCAACGTGCCGTTCCACCGGGCGTTGTTCGCCGATCCGGCGTTCTGCCGCGGCGACATCGACATCCAGTTCCTCGATCGCCGGGCTGACCTGCTGGCGCCGGCGGCCGACGACGCGACGGTGGCCCGGCTGGCGATCACCGCGGCGCTGCTCGAGGACGACCGCCGCCGCACTCGCCGGATCGTCGTCGAGCCGGGCAACGGCGTCGATGCATCCCGCTGGCGCGAGGCGGCCCGGGTCGACGCCCGCCGGTGACCGAGAGCGAACCGGTCGCGATCCGGGCGATCGCCGCCGGTGGTGACGGCGTGGGCACGCTTCCGGACGGTCGCACCGTGTTCGTCCCGCGCAGCGCGCCCGGCGACCAGGTGACCCTGCGGAAGCTGCGGATGCACCAGCGGTTTGCGCGCGGCGAGGTCGATCGGGTGGTCGTCTCGGGGCCCGGGCGCATCGATCCGCCGTGCCCGCATTACGTCGGCGATCAGTGCGGTGGCTGCCAGTTGATGCACCTGCACCCGGCGGCGCAGCGTGCGGCCAAGGGCCGCATCGTTGGCGATGCGCTCCGCCGCATCGGGCGGGTCGACATCGCCGACCCCGAGGTGGTTCCCGCCTCGGCCGACCTCGGCTATCGCGCCAAGGTGACCCTCGCGGTCCGCGACGGCGTGGTGGGGTTGCACCGGCGCGGCGAAGCGGGACGGATCTTCGAGCTCCGCCGCTGCCTGCTGCTCGAGCCGGAGATCGATGCGCTGCACCAGCAGCTCCGGGCCGCGCGCGGGCGGCTGCCGCGCGACGCCAGTCATGTGGTCCTTCGCCGCGATGCCAAGGGCGGGCGACACGTGATCGTGCGGACCGGCGGCACGGCGGCGTGGAACGGGGCGGCGGGGCTCGCGGCCGCGATCGATCCCGGAGTCGTGGTGTGGTGGCAGCCCGAGGGCGGCGCGGCGCGAGCGCTCGCCGGCAGCGACGACCCGTGGCCGGCGGCGGTGTTCGAGCAGGTGAATCCGGCCGTGGGGGCGATGGTGCGCGAGCACGCGGTGGCGGAACTGACGAGATTCGAGACTCGAGATTCGAGACTCGAGAGCGGATCGAACGGTTCCCTCGAGTCTCGAATCTCCAATCGCGAATCTCGTTTCCTCGCCTGGGATCTCTACGCCGGGATCGGTGAGGCCACCGCCATGCTCGCGGCGCAGGGCATGCGGGTCCAGAGCATCGAGCTCGACCCTCGCGCGGTCGCGCTGGCCGAGCGGCTCGGCCCGGCGGGACCGCAGCGCCACGCGGGCGACGTGGCCGGCACGCTTCGGCGGCTCGACCCGCCGGACCTGGTGCTGACCAACCCGCCGCGCACCGGGATGGACGAGCCCGTGACGCGTGTCCTGGCGGAATCCGGCGCGGCGCGCATCGTGTACGTGTCCTGCGATCCCGGCACGCTGGCGCGCGACCTGCGACGGCTCGAGGGTCGGTACCGGCTCGCGGCCGTCGCGGCCTTCGACCAGTTTCCCCAGACGGCGCACGTGGAGTGCGTCGCGACGCTGGAGCGGCAATGAAGTACTTCGTCACGGTCGGCGAGCGCCGATGCGAAGTCACCGTCGACGGCGACCGCGTGATGATCGACGGGCGTGAGGTCACTGCCCGGCTCGAGCCGGTCGACGGGACGCCGCAGGTGCGCCTGCACCTCGACGGCGCCGTGCACGCCCTCGCGGTCGAGGGCCGCGGCGACGACGGATGGCGGCTGGTCGACCGCGGCGCGGTGCGTGACGTCCAGGCCATCGACGAGCGGACGCACCACATTCGCTCGCTGGCGGGCGCGGCGCGCGGCGCGGAGCGCGGCGGCGTGGTCAAGGCGCCGATGCCGGGGCTGGTGGTGCGGGTGCTCGTGGCGGAGGGCGATCGCGTCCGGCCGGGGCAGGGGCTGGTGGTGCTGGAAGCGATGAAGATGGAGAACGAACTCAAGGCGCCTGCCGAGGGTGTCGTCTCCCGCATCGCGGCAAGCCAGGGGCAGGCCGTCGACAAGGGCGCAGTCCTCATCACCATCGACGGAGACCGCGAGTGATGCGCCGCGCGCTCCGCGCCCGTCCCGCGCCCGTGCCCGTGATCATCGTGGCGCTGCTCATCGGGCTGGCGATCACGTGGTGCCTGATGACCCACCTCAACATCTCGGCCGCCTCGCGGGTGTGCCCCCGGCTTTACGCCGCGGCGCGCACCGCCGCCG
>CALGOK010000161.1 GCA_937961295.1 uncultured Gemmatimonadota bacterium | reverse complement strand
CCGCCGGGATGCTCGGCCTTCCCGACCTCGATCCGTGCTGCGTCTCGCACCTGCTGCACGACGGCCAGGTTCCGCTCCCCCACACCGTCTTCCGCGGCCTCCACGTGCTCGCGCCGGGCGACACCATGCTCGAGATCGGCACCGGGCTCGCCGAGCCGCCGCGCGACCGCCGCCTGGCGGGCCCCCTCGACCCGCTCGAAGAGCGCCGTGCCGCCCTGCTCGCGCAGCATGTTG
This sequence comes from uncultured Gemmatimonadota bacterium, assembly GCA_937961295.1. Lineage (GTDB taxonomy): Bacteria > Gemmatimonadota > Gemmatimonadetes > Gemmatimonadales > GWC2-71-9 > Palsa-1233. The sequence continues at coordinate 11,156 of CALGOK010000161.1, read as the reverse complement.
CCCACCATCGCGCCGAGCGAGCGCACGTCGGCGCGGAGGGCATCGTCCTTCTCGCTGAAGGTGGCGCGGTCGGGCATGGGGTTCCGGGATGAAGGGCCGACTTCGAAGCTGCCCGGTGCCGTGGGCGGCGTCAACCGAGTCCAGGCCCGTACCTGTCCTCCTCCGCCGGAGGTACGTTTCTATCACCGAAGGGAGGGAGGTGGGATGGCCTCGAACCGGACAAAGGTGCGACTGCTCGGCGCTGCCGTGGTGGCTGGTGCAGTGTGGGCGTGGCTCGCGTGGCGCAGCTTCCCGGGCGCCGGGATGCTCGCGCTGTTCATCTTCGCCATCCAGCTGGTGGCGCACCGGGTCGAGGATCGCATCGTCTCACGGCGACCTTCCTCGGCGGACTAGGCGGTCGTGGCCATGGTGCTCCTCATCGGCATCGCGTCGGCTGTCCTCTTCTTCCGGATGGCAGACTACGAGCGGATGAACCCGTGGTTCTGGTCGCTGGCCAGTCTCGGCGTGATGGCCGTCTGCACGCTCCGCTTCCCCGGCACCGGCAAGCTTGCGCTGGGGCAGGGACTCCTCTTCGCGGTGATGTGGATTTACAACACCCGCCGCCAGCAACGCCGCATGGCGCAGGGAAAATGGCACTAGCGCACCGGAGTAGCCGCAAGGCACGGGGCGGGTTCGCGTAACCCGGTTCGAGCCCGTCACCGCGCTGCTGGCCGGTCCGGACCGGCTCGACTCCAACGAGAGAGGCCGCATGACCCCGACTCCCAAGTGGTACACGCCGGTTGCCGTGGTGGCGCTGCTGTGGAACCTGATCGGCTGCGCAGCCTACCTCTCCGACGTGATGATGAGTGCCGAACGGCTGGCCGCGATGAGCGCGGTGGAGCAGGCACTGTACGCGTCGCGCCCCACGTGGTCAGTGGCCGCCACCGCCATCGCGGTGTGGTTCGGCGCGCTGGGGTGCGTGGGACTGATCCTCCGGCATCGCTGGGCACTGCCGGTGCTGGCCATCTCGCTCGCCGGGGTGATCATCCAGGACATCGAGATCTTCCTGCTCAGCGACGGGGCGTCGATCGCCGGAGCCGGCGTCTACGCTGCCCAGGGAACGGTGCTGGTGATCTCCGTCGCGCTGGTGCTGCTGGCGCGCAAGGCGATCGCGAACGGCTGGGTGCGGTAGGTGGCAGACGCCACGGCCTCCCTCACCTTCACGTGCGAGGCGTGCGGTTCGCGTTTCACTCCCGGCGAAGGCGGGGTATGCAGCGGCTGCTCGCGGACGCTCTGCGGGACGCACCTGCACGGACTGATCTCGTGGTGGGTGATCCCCTGGCGGCGGTGGTTCCCGGGGCGGGCGACATGCCTGTCCTGCCGCCGAACGAAACCCACTGAGTCAGGCGGCGGGTGAAACCACACGGATCGTGATGCACCCGTTCCTTCGGGCCACCACGATCCGTGCTTTGGAGTCAGGCCCGATCAACGGGCCGGGACGGGTTACTGGATCCGCAGGATCCCGCCCGCCTCGATGGTGGACTGCTGCCCACCCAGCCGGAGCTGTGAGGCGACCTCGGCCTGCAGGTTGGCGAGCGCCGCGTTGCTGGTGAGCGCCGCCGACACCCGCGTGAGCGCGAGCTCGGAGGTGGTGCCGAGGCGCACCAGGTCGGCCAGCACCGCCACCGCCACCGTGCGCCGCTCGGGCGCGGCCTCGCGGCTCACCTCGATCAGAGCCGACTCGCTCACCCCGGCGGTCAGCGCGTCGGCTGCCACCGAGAGCTGCGCCGCGCCCTGCGCCGCGATCTCCGCGCGCTGCATCACCTCGGAGGCGCGGATCAGCGCCGAGGCCCGCGCCTCGACCGCCGCCGCGATCCGCTCTTGCGGCACCCGCTTCGCCTCGCCCTCGGCCACCTTGCTCTCGAGCAGCGAGGCGGGAACGTTGGCGCGCGCGGCGGCCTGCATCGCCGCCTCGATCCGCTGCTCCGGGGTGCGCGCGCTGGCCTGCGCCTGCGCGGTGGCCTGACCCGACACCTGCTGGGCCCCGAGCGGGGCGGACCAGAGCAACAGGGCGGGGACCACCATTGCGATCGTTGTCTTCCTCATCGTCTCCTCCGTGGCATGCGGCAGCCGGGGGTCCTGCCTCCGCCGCCGAGTGGTTCGTGGTGTCCTTCGCCAACGAGACGAGTACGTGGTGGCCCCGGTCACCTCAGTGACCGGCGGCAGAAACTCCCTCGCCGACCAGGAATGCCTGCAGCGTCTCGCGGGCGCGGTGCACCCGCATCTTGGCGGCACTGCTCGACACCTCGAGCAGCGACGCGATCTCGTCGTAGTCGTACCCGGCCTGATGCCGGAGCAGGAACGCTTCACGCAATGCGGGCGAGAGCCGGCCCAGCGCGGTTTGCAGGGTCAGTCGCAACTCGGTGTCGTCCGCGGGGCGCGGATCGGCCGACGACAGCGCCGCCTCGATCGGCAGCTCCTGCCGGCGGATGTCCTTGAGGTGATCCAGGCAGCGGTTGTGGCAGATCCGGTACACCCACGCCCGGAAGTGTCCGGCCGTGCGGCACTCATCGAGACGCGCGTGCGCCCGGACGAAGGCGTCCTGCACCGCATCGAGCGCAGGGTCGTGCTCCAGCCCCATGCCGCGGGCGTGCCGGTACATGAGCTGCTGGTGGCGGCGGACCAGTTCGCTGTAAGCGGCGTCCTCGCCGCGGCGGGCGCGCTCGACCAGCGCGGCATCATCGGCGCCAGTCATCGTCATTCGACCACCACCACGGCCACGTGGCCGCCCATGCCGTCGTCGCGGCGCCCGGGCACGTCCTCGGGAACGAACCAGCGGCCGTCGGCGGCCACGAACGCGTAGTGATACACGCCCGGCTCCAGCCGCCGCGTGAAGCGCCACACCGTGCCGTGCCGCTCCATCGGCACCGGCTGCCATCCGGTGAAGTCGCCGGCAATCGAGGGCGTCCCGGCTGGCGCATGCTTCACCGGAAGCTCCAGCTTGGCGATGCCGTCGCGGTACGACGCGGGAATCGGGAGCGCCGGCATCCGGCGCGCGGTGCCGAAGCGGATCGAGAGCCCGGCACTCCAGGACGTCTGGGCCGGCTGCAGGTGGAGCGGGTCGAGCGCGTCGCGGCGTGCGGATGCCTCGAGCGCCACCCGCGGCACCAGCTCGAGCCGGCCCGAGAGCGACCACGGCGTGCCGTCCGCCGCGTCATGCGACCAGGTGCCGACACTCGCCGCGATCCGCGCTCGCGGTGATGCCGCCACCGCGGTCACCCCCACGTAGCTCAGCGCCGGCTCATCGGCGGGACGGTAGTGCCGTACGGTGGGCACCAGCGCGAACCAGTGCCGCGGCTGCACGGTGAACTGCAGGTCGCCAAACGGGACCGTGCGATCGAGTCCCTCGCTGCCGATCCGCGAGCGGAAATGGGAGACGCCTCCGCGCGCATGGATCGCCATTCGACCGCGCTCGATTCCGACGAGTGGCAGCAGTTGTCCGGCGAAGGCCGTCCCGTCGCGGTCCACCGCGGTGCCCGGTGGGGTCGGTGGGTCGAAGATGCCGCCGCCGCCCGGAAGCGGCGAGACGCTCCGGTCACGACTGAGCAGTGCGGTGCCGCTCGCGTCGAGGCCGACGATCAGCCCGGTGCGCGTGCGATGCGCCAGCCGCTGCCAGAGCGCCGCGGCGCCCCACAGCGGTTCCTCACCGGTGGTGGGAATGCCGGCGCTGATGGCGAACGCCGTGCGCGCGGCGTCGAAGCGAATTCCGGCGCTCAGTGCGTCGGTGACCTGGGCCGACGGATCGATCGCGGAACGGATCCGGCCGGCCTGGGCGCCGAGACGCCACTCCTGCGCTCCGAGCACGGCGCTGGGCAGCAGGCTCACGGTGAGTCCGAGCATCGCGATGCTGGACGCCCTCACTGGCGCACCTCGTCGGCGGCGAGCAGGGCGACGCGGCTGTTCTGGCCACCGAAGCCGTCGTCGTATGCGGGGGCCGAAGGATCGGCCATCCAGCGCTCATCGTCGACCACGAATGCGTACTGGTGCACGCCCGGGTCGAGCGGAATCACCACGGTCCAGATGCCGGCCGCATTGCGGGTGAGCGCCACGCTCGGCTGCCACTCGGTGAATCCGCCCGCGAGTGCCACGCTGTGTGCCTCCGGGGCATCGAGCCGGAACTCGGCGAGCACCTGACCCGGACCGGCGACCGGCATGCCATCGCGGGTGGCACGGAGTGCCACGACGGCTGCGACCACGAGCGCACACGCCGCGACGAGATGCAACGGGCGCCAGGTGAACGCGATCGCCCGCGGGCGCCAGAGCCAGTCGAGTACGCCGGTCGAATGCGCCGGAGACGACACGGCGCGGATCCGGTCGAGCACTGCCGGGCCGAGGTCGGGGATCGGATCGACCGGCACCGACTCGACCACCGCATCGAACAGCCGACGCGCCTCGAGCACGCGCTGGCGCATCGCCGGGTCGAGTGCCTCGAGGTCAGTCTCGCTGTCGAGGGCGCGCTGGAGCTGGTCGTCCATCCTGCCTCCTGCCGTGGGCGGGCCCGGATCGCCCGGGCCGGTGCTGTGGCTGCACGGATGGGACGAACAAGGCCCTCGATCCGTCACCTGTGGCGGTGCCGGCCTCCGGCCGGGCTTCCCGGATCCGCCGGGGAGTGCCAAGTTGGGCAGGTCGCGTGCCGCCGCGGCGGCCTCTTCGGGACTCGCCTCTCACCTCGCCCGCCATGTCGCTTCGCAGCCGATTCCACGTTCCCATGACCGGCCGGTCGCCGGCCGAATCGCACCGGGCGGCCACCCCGCTCGAGCTGTTCTTCGACCTGGTGTTCGTGGTGGCGCTGGCCCGGGCCGCCGCCGCACTCCACCACGCGGCGGCGGAGAACCACCTCGCCGACGGGCTGCTGCTGTTCAGCATGGCGTTCTTCGGCATCTGGTGGGCGTGGATGAACTTCACCTGGTTCGCCTCGGCCTACGACACCGACGACGTGCCGTATCGGTTGCTCGCCTTCCTGCAACTGGTGGGTGCGCTGATCTTCGCCGCCGCGGTGGGCGAGCGGTTCACCGGCCCCGCCTATCCCGTCGGCGTGCTTGGCTACGTGGTGATGCGCATCGCGCTCATCGGCCAATGGCTCCGGGTGGCGCGGCAGGACCCGGGACACCGCGCCACCGCGCTGCGCTACGCCGTGGGCATCGCCGTGGTCCAGACGCTCTGGGTCGGCACGATCTGGGCCCCGGAAGCGACCCGGACCACGCTCTTCTTCGTGCTGGTGCTGGCGGAGCTCCTGGTGCCGGTGATCGCCGAGCAGGCCAGGGGCACGCCGTGGCACGCCGAGCACATCGCCGAGCGCTATGGGCTGTTCACGATCATCGTGCTGGGTGAATCGGTGCTGTCGGCGTCGCTGGCCATCGAGGCGATCACCAGCAGCAGCGGATTCGCGCTCGCGCTGCTCCCGGTGGTCATCGGCGGACTCCTGCTGCTGTTCAGCATGTGGTGGGTGTACTTCGACGGCGCACCGGTGAGTCTCCTGCGGATGCCTCGAGGAGCCTGGGCGTGGGGTTACGGCCATGTGCTCGTGTTCGGCGCGGGCGCCGCGGTCGGTGCCGGCATCGCCGTGGCGGCCGATCACGCCGCGCATCATGCCGAGATCCCGGGTCTGCTGGCGGGGATGATGGTGGCGGTGCCTGCGGCGGTGTTCCTGTTGTCGCTCTGGGTGCTGCACCTCCTCACCGGTGAGCGCGATGGGAGTCCCGGCGCCACGCTGGTCACGGTGGTGGTGATCGCGGCTTCACCGTGGACCGGACAGGCGGTGCTGGTCAGCGGGCTTGCCATGGCCGGACTGGTTGCGGCCAAGCTGCTTCGGCGGCTGCGGGAGACCGTGGCGCACTCCTGATCGGGCCGTGATTGCCGTGCGCGTGCCCCTGCGATATCGTCAGGGAGGCGCGCAGGGCGCCCCCCGTCCGCGGGAAGGACCGCGTCCACCTGAGCAGCAACACCGGCAGTCGACATCACGAACCTCCTCTGCCCGACGCCAGCGGACCCGGGTGCCTCCAGGAGGCTCGTCATGCCCGTCCGCGGACTCCCGGTCCGTCCCCACCTCGATCAGCTCCGTCGCCAGGCCAGGGAATTGTTGCGCGCGCATCGCGACGGCGATGCCGACGCGGCGACTGCGTTCGCCGAGTTCCATCCCGACCCTCCGCCGGGCGATGAAGCGAAACTTGCCGATGCGCAACTGGTGCTGGCGCGCAGCTACCAGGCCTCGAGCTGGCCGCGACTGGTGCAGGCGGTGTCGCTCGTGGCGGCGATCTGGGACGACGATCTCGACGCGGTCCGGCGGCTCGTCACCGCGAATCCTCGCCTGCGCGACGAGCACGTCCTGATCCGGACCGACAGCAACTGGGGGCCACCGATGTCGTACGCGGCGAACCTGGGTCGCGACCGGATCATCCGGTGGCTGCACGAGCAGGGGGCCACCGATCATGGCCGCGCCATCGATCGCGCAGCGCTGCAGGGGAAGGTCGAGACGGTGCACCTGCTGTACGACCTCGCCGGTCGCCCGCCGGTGCCCGATGATGCGCTCGACGGGGCGGCGTACACCCTCAACCTCGGCGGGACCACCGCCATGCTGGCCCTCGGCGCACGAGTGATCGACGATCACGGCAATCGCCTGGCCCCGGTGGCGGTGGTGCTGGAGACCGACTCCCGGGAGCCCGAGGCGAAGCACGGCATCCTCGCGCTGTACGAGCAGCACGGACTCGCGTATCCCGACACCGCACCGATGGCGCTGCACCGCGGCCGGATCGACCTCCTCGAGGCGCACCTGGCCCGGGATCACGGCGTGCTCCATCGCACCTGGCGGCACCGCGAGATCTATCCGGCGGAGATGGGGTGCCGCGAACCGATCGACGCCACGGTGGGCACGCCGCTCGACGGCACCACGCTGCTGCACATGGCGATCGAGTTCGACGAGATGGCGATCGCCCGGTGGCTCATCGCGCACGGTGCCGACGTGAACGCACGCGCGCACGTGGGGCGGAGCGGCTTCGGCGGCTACACCCCGCTGTTCACCAGCGTGATTTCGATGCCCAACTTCTGGATGAACTACCGCAATCGGGGTCCGCTCGCGGCGCCGTACACCGAGCTGCTGCTTGAGCATGGAGCCGACGTGAACATCAGGGCCTCGATCTGGAAGCGGCTCCATCCCGGGCATGGCGACTCCGCGCGCCACGAGTACCGTGACGTCACCGCGCTGTCGTGGGGACGGCAGTTCCACGCGCCGGTGTTCGTGAGCGAGCCGGCGCTGCGGCTGATCGAGGCGGCCGGCGGCATTCCCTAGCTTCGCGCCGTTCGGGGCGGCGGAAACCCGAACCCGTCCCGGAGGGTATGGTTAATGAGTGCCCCCACGGCCGCCGGGGGCCCGCCGCGATGCCCGTCCCACGCGCGGCCGCCTGGAGGACCTGCGATGAATCCCCATGCCGGCACCGCCAGCCACACCAGCCGCCTGATCAAGGCATCACCCGCCGCGGTCTACCGCGCCTTCACCGAGCCCTCCTCGCTCGAGGAGTGGCTGGTGCCCAGCGGCACCACCGGGACCATCCACCACTTCGAGCCGGGGGTCGGGGGCGGCTACCGGATGGAGCTGACCTGGATGGAACCGGGAAGCGATCGCGGCGAGGGGTTCGAGCAGGAGGACCACTACACGGCGAAGTTCGTGGAGCTGGTACCCGACCGCCGGATCGTGATGGCGATCAAGTACGAGAACCCTGATCACAAGTGGTCGGGCGAGATCATGATGATCGTCACGCTGGCCGGTGAGGGCGGCGGCACGCTCGTCACGATCGACTTCGACAACCTGCCCGCGACGATCACCCCGGCCGACAACGATGCCGGGACCCGGTCGGCGCTGGAGAAGCTGGCGCGGTACCTGGAGTAGTCCGAGATCGGAGACCGGAGATCGGAGATCGGAGAGCTCAGGCGGCAACCTCCGATCTCCGATCGCCGGTCTCCGCTGTCCCTCCGCCTGCCCCAAGTCCAACGACGGGTATAACTTGAGTGATGACTGATGAGTCCCTGCTGGAGCCGCTGCTCGAGGGCCGGATCCCCGCCGTGGCGCGGGCCGTTTCGCTGGTCGAGAACGGCCGGCCGGGGTTCGAGGCGCTGCTGGCAGCGGTCCATCCGCGACTGGGCCGGGCGCGCCGGATCGGGGTGACCGGAACGCCGGGGGGGGGGAAGAGCCCCATCACCGAGCGGCCCGTGAGCGCCTGGCGCGCGCGGGACCTCAAGGTCGCGGTGATCGCCGTCGATCCGACCTCGCCGTTCACCGGCGGGGCGCTGCTGGGCGACCGGATCCGGATGGAGCGCGTGGCGCTCGATCCAGGCGTCTACATCCGCTCGATGGCCACCCGCGGTTCGCTCGGCGGTCTGGCCACCAGCACCCGCGAGGTGGCTGACGTCCTTGACGCCGCGGGGTTCGACCGGATCCTGGTCGAGACCGTCGGGGTGGGGCAGTCGGAACTCGACGTGGCGCGGATGACCGACAGCACCGTACTTGTGCTCGTCCCCGAGTCGGGCGACGGGATCCAGGCGCTCAAGTCGGGGGTGATGGAGGCGGCCGACCTGTTCGTGGTGAACAAGGCCGATCGGCCTGGCGCACCCAAGATGCGTCGCGAGATCGAGCTGGCGCTCGACCTGCGCGCCGGCAAGGCGTATCGCCACGTGCCGGCGCATCACGGCGCACTCAAGTCGATGGCCGCCAAGGCGCGCGACGAGGAGCGGGCGGAGGGATGGCGGCCGCCGGTGCTGGAGACGATCGCGGTCAAGGACGAGGGCGTCAGCGAGGTGGTGGCCGCGCTCGACCGCCACTGGGACGAGACCACCGCGAGCGGCGCGCTCGAGCAGCGGCGCCGCGCGCGGCTGGCGGAGCGCACCCGTGCGGTGGTGACGCGCGCAGTGGAGCGCTGGCTCTGGCGTGACGGGCCGGCCGAGGAGCTGGTGACGGCACGGCTCGACGACGTGGCCCGCGGGGTCACGTCCCCATACGACGTGGCGGCCGCCGTGGTGGCCGCGCTCAGGGAGGAGTCCCGGGTATGACCTCGATCACCGAGCGCGACGCCCTGCTCGACCGCCTCGCCGCGCGCGAGGAGGAAGTCGACCGCCTCCGTCGCGAGCTGGCCGACTACCGGGCGGCATTCGCCAGGCACCGGCTCCGCGACGACAGCGATTTCACCTCGCTCTCGGGTCGCGAGCTCGAGCCGGTGTACACCCCGATCGACGCCCAGGGCCCGCTGCAGCTGCCGGGTGACTACCCGTACACGCGCGGGATCCATCCCACGATGTACCGCGGCAAGCTCTGGACGATGCGCCAGTTCGCCGGCTTCGGGACCAGCGAGGACACCAACCAGCGCTACAAGTTCCTGCTGGAGCGCGGCCAGACCGGGCTGAGCGTGGCGTTCGACTTCCCCACGCTGATGGGCTACGACTCCGACCACCCGCGCAGCGAGGGCGAGGTGGGGAAGTGCGGCGTGGCCATCTCGTCGCTCGACGACATGGAGACGCTCTTCGACGGCATCCCGCTCGACCAGGTCTCGGTCTCGATGACCATCAACGGGCCGGCGGCGATGCTGTTCTGCTTCTTCGTCGCCGCGGCCGAGAAGCAGGGCGTGCCGCTCGAGAAGCTGCAGGGCACCATCCAGAACGACATCCTCAAGGAGTTCGTGGCGCAGCACGCCTGGATCTTCCCGGTCGAGCCGTCGCTGCGGCTGATCGCCGACGTGTTCGAGTGGGCCGGCGAGCACACGCCCAAGTGGAACACCATCTCGATCTCCGGCTACCACATCCGCGAGGCGGGGTCGACGGCCGTGCAGGAGCTGGCGTTCACGCTCCTCAACGGCTTCACCTACGTGGAGCGGGGGATGGCGCGCGGGCTCGACGTGGACGCCTTCGCGCCGCGGCTGTCGTTCTTCTGGGACGTGCACAACGACTTCTTCGAGGAAGTCGCCAAGATGCGCGCCGCGCGCCGGATCTGGGCGCGCCACCTCCGCGAGCGGTACGGGGCCACCGACGACCGCTCGCTCAAGATGCGATTCCACTGCCAGACCGCCGGCGTGTCGCTCACGGCGCAGCAACCGCTCAACAACGTCGCCCGGGTGGCCTACCAGGCGATGGCCGCGGTGCTCGGCGGCACCCAGTCGCTCCACACCAACGCGCTCGACGAGACGCTGGCGCTCCCCACCGAGACCTCGGTGCGCGTGGCGCTTCGCACCCAGCAGATCCTCGCGTACGAGACCGGCGTTGCCAACGTGGCCGACCCGCTCGGCGGCTCGTGGTACGTCGAGGCGCTGACCGACCAGCTCGAGGCCGAGGCCGAGGCGATCTTCGCGCAGGTGGACGAGATGGGCGGCGTGGTGCCGTGCATCGAGGCCGGCTGGTTCCAGCGCGAGATCGCCCGCAGCGCCTCGCGGTTCCAGGAGGAGGTCGAGCAGGGCCGGAAGACCGTCGTCGGCGTGAACGCGTTTGTCGAGGCCGACGAGCAACCGATCGAGATACTCAAGGTCGACGAGTCGGCGGAGCGGGCCCAGCGCGACCGAATGGCGCGAATGCGCGCGCGGCGCGATGCCGCGCTGGTGGAGCAAAGCCTCGGCGAGCTGCGCGCCGCCGCCGGCGAGGGGCGCAACGTGATCCCCGCGATGCTCGACTGCGCCCGTGCCTACTGCACCCTGTACGAGATCCGCCACGTCCTCGAGGAAGTGTGGGGCTCGTACCGGGAACCCGTTTTCTTCTGAATCCCGACGAGGAGCGCTGCGCATGGCAGCTGTACGCACCGCCACTCCCGACCGCGACCTGCTCCGGATGAAGCCGGGGCAGCACCCGGTGGTCACCTGCTACCTCAAGATCGAGCCGCGTGACCGCACGCGGAAGAAGTACCTCACCAAGGTCAAGAACCGTGTCAAGGAGCTGGAGTACGCCCTCCCGTCGCTCCGCTGGGAGAAGCCGCAGCAGGAGGCGATCAAGGCCGACCTCAAGCGGATCCTGACTTGGCTCAACGATCCCGCCAAGCTCCCCGACACCCAGGGGCTGGCGATCATCGCCAGCAAGGGGCACAAGCTGTTCGAGGTGCTGCCGCTGCCGCGGGTGCGCCGCTCGCGGCTCGAGGTGGAGCGGCAGCCGCT
>CALGOK010000160.1 GCA_937961295.1 uncultured Gemmatimonadota bacterium | reverse complement strand
CTTGAGCACCACGGCGCCAGCCACCAGGTCTTCGTCGCGGAGCTGCGCGGCGACCCGCCCGGCCAGCAGCATCAGCACCCGATCGAGCTCGGCCGGGTCGCTCACGTCGCGCCGGAAGGTGGTCTCGCGCGACACCGACTTGGCCTGCACGCGCTCGGTGAGCCGGGTGCCGCCGCGCCCGTCGGCGCGGCGCTTGAGCGCGATCGCCTCGTCGCGTCCGATCAACCCGGCCAGGTCATCGAGCGACATCTCCTGCACCTGGGCGACGTTCTCGAGCCCGCGCACGGCGAGCCGCTCGCCGGTGCGCGGACCGATTCCCGGCAGGGCGCGGAGCGGCAACCCGGCCAGGAAGCCGCGTTCCCATCCTGCGCGCACCTCGCAGATGCCGCGCGGCTTGGCGTAGTCGGACGCGATCTTGGCGATCATCCGGTTGGGACCGATGCCGATCGAGCAATCGAGCCCCGACTCCTGCCGCACCGCGTGGCGAAGCTCGGTGGCAAACGCCAGCAGCGACACCGGGTGGAGCAGGTCGGTTCCGGTCATGTCGAGGTATCCCTCGTCGAGCCCCGCCATCACCACGTGCGGCGCGAAGCGCTCGAGCACGCCGCGCACCTCGCGCGACGCGGCACGGTAGTTGGCGAACACGCCGCGGACGAAGGTGGCGTCGGGACAGCGGCGCACCGCCTCGGCGATCGGCATCCCGCTCCGCACGCCGTGGGCCCGCGCGCCATAGCTCGCCGACTGCACCACGCCGCGCGAGTCGCGCCGGCCGCCCACCACCAGCAGCTCCACGTCGCGCAGCGCCGGGTCGTGGCGGCGGCACACCTCCACGAAGAAGGCGTCGAGATCGACGTGCATGATGCGGACGGACACTCGGGCCTCGGCCTCGCGAAGACCATAGATTCTATCGACCCCGAAGATCGGAGTGGCAATGCGGGTGGGATTCATCGGACTGGGTGCCATCGGCGAACCAATGGCCGCGCGGCTGGCGGCGGTTCATGAGGTCGCGGTGTGGAATCGGACCGGCGCCAAGGCACAGGCATTCGCCGAGCTGCATGATCGGGCCCGCGCGGCGACCTCGCCGCGCGACGTCGCCGCCGGCGCCGACGCGGTGGTCACCTGCCTCCCCACCAGCGCCGAGGTCGAGGCGCTGCTGGACGGCCCCGACGGGCTGCTGGCGGGGATGGCGGAGGGGACGCTGCTGGTCGATTGCACGTCGGGCGATCCGGCCACCTCCCGGCGGATCGCCGAGCGCTTGCGCGAGCGGCAGATCGGGTTCGTGGATGCCCCGGTGAGCGGCGGACCTCCGCTGGCCAAGACCGGCCAGCTCACGGTGATGTGCGGTGGCAGCGACGTGGACGTGGCCCAGGCCAGCGCGGTGGTCGCGCCGTTCGCGGCCAGGGTGGTGCGGCTCGGCCCGGTGGGTGCCGGGCACGCGATGAAGGCGGTCAACAACGCGCTGCTGGCGGTGAACATCCTCGCGGTGGGGGAGGGGATGGTGGCGCTTGCCAAGGCCGGCATCGCGCCGCGCGACGCGATCGAGGTGCTCAACGCCTCGAGCGGCCGCTCCTTCGTGACCGAGACGCTGGTTCCCGAGCGCGTGCTCACCGGCACCTGGCCGCGGCTCTTCCGGCTCGCGCTGCTCGAGAAGGACGTGGGGATCGCCCACGACGTGACCGATGACGTCGGCACGGACGACCCGGTCCTCGCCTTCGTGCGCGAACAGTACCGCCGCTTGCGCGGCGACCTCGGTGAGGAGGCCGACTACATGGACCCGATCGCCGCCGCCGAGCGCGCCGCCGGGGTGGAGCTGCGGGGGTGAAGCACGCCCCCGATCCGGAAACCGCCCCGGTTCTGGTCCTGGTTGCCGTACAGGACCTGGTCAACCTCGCGTCGTGCATCCGGGTGGCGAAGAACTTCGGGATCACCGAGATCCGCCTAGTGCGGCCCGAGTGTCCGCTCGACCCGGTGCGGCTGGAGGGGATTGCCCACCATGCCGGCGACGTGATCGCTGCGCTGCAGGTGTTCGACGACCTCGATGCCGCGCTGGCGGACCTCACCTATGTCCAGGCTCTTACCGGCCGGGAGCGGACGGCCAAGCGGACGATGCTGCGGCCTCGGCCCGGTGCTGCCGCGCTGGTGGAGCGGACCGCGGGTGGCAGGGTGGGGATCTTGGCGGGTCGCGAGGATCACGGGCTCCAGAACGAGGAGATCGACCGCTGCGACGCGTTGGTGACCATCTCCGCCAATCCGGCCTACACCTCGCTCAATCTTGCCCAGGCGACGGGGATCTACGCCTACGAGACCTGGCTGGCCCGGGGCGGTGACGGGATCGCGTTCAAGCCGCCGCGCCGCAAGGCCCGGCTGGCGGCGCACGAGGAGCTGGAGGCGCTATTCCGCGACTGGGAGGCCTCGATGCACGGCATCGAGTTCTTCAAGAAGCGGGAGGCGGAGCTGGTGATGCGGGGGTTCCGCGAGGTGATCTTCCGGGCGCGGCTCGACGTGCGCGAGGCGGGGTTGTTCCGGGCGATCGGACTGGAGATCGGTCACTTCCTGCGCCGGAAGGGGATCCTCCCGCCGCTGGAGCGCCGGGCGCGGGGGGGTGGGGAGGGGAGCCCGACGGCCCCGTAGTTGAACGGACCCCCGTCATCGGCTAGTTTTGCGCGCGACACGGGAGTCGCGGCCACGACTTCCTCTCTTCGCTGGACACGCGCGTTCGTGACATCGTTCACAAGCACGGATCCTCTTCGGCGGTCAGCAGATATGCTCAAGCGGGTACTCGTCGGGTTCCTGGCGATGGCGGCGGCGGTGACGGTGCTGATTGCCGTCACGCGACCCACCGACGCGCAACAGCCTGCCGCCTCCGGGCCGGCGGCGCTCACCGAGTCGGAGATCGCCGCGCTGCCGGGCCCGCGCCAGCCGATCTTTTTCCGGCACGACATCCACGCCGGCCAGCTCAAGATGGACTGCCAGTACTGCCACTACTCGGTGGCGGTGTCCTCGGAGCCCGGCATCCCCAGCATGCAGACCTGCATGGGCTGCCACGCGATGGTGGCCGGCAGCGACTCGACCAATCGCGCCGAGATCCAGAAGCTCAAGGACGCGTGGGAGGCGGGGACGCCGGTGGAATGGGTGCGCATCCACAACGTCGCCCGTCACGTGCGCTTCCCCCACATGATGCACATCAACGCGATGGGCGACAACGCGTGCGCCACCTGCCACGGCAACGTCGCGCGGATGCCCCAGGTGTACGAGGTCAACAACGTCAACAACATGGGGTTCTGCATCAACTGCCACATCGAGCGCAACGTCACCCGCGACTGCACCGCGTGCCACTACTGACATGACGACACGCCCCGACGTGCCCCAGACCGACGCCCCGGCCGCCGAGCGCGCCCCGGACCGCCGGCAGTTCCTCAAGGTCCTCGGCGTCACCGGCGCCGGCACCGCGGCGCTCTCCGGCTGCTCGACCGACCGGATCGCCAAGCTGGTCCCCTACATGGTGCAGTCCGAGCAGCAGGTGCCGGGCGTGGCCACTTGGTACGCCTCGACCTGCACCGAGTGCAGCGCCGGCTGCGGCGTGCACGTGAAGACGCGCGAGGCGCGCGCCATCAAGCTCGAGGGGAACCCCGACCACCCGACCAACGCCGGCGCGCTCTGCAGCCGCGGGCAGGCCGGGCTGCAGGCGCTGTACAAACCCGACCGGATCGGCGCGCCGCTTGCCCGCAACGCCTCGGGCGGCTTCGACGAGATCAGCTGGGACGACGCGATCGCCCGGCTCGCCGCCCGGCTCGGCACCGCCAACGGCCGGCTGGTGGCGTTCAACGGCTACGGCCCCTCGACGTTCAGCACGCTGCTCGGCGACGTGGTGCAGGCTGCGGGAGGGCGGACGGTGCGCTGGGAGGCGTTCTCGCGCGATGCCGAGCGGATCGCCAACCGGCGCACCTGGGGTCGCGACGACCTGCCGAGCTACGACTTCGCCGCGGCGCGGTTCATCGTGTCGTTCGGCGCGGACTTCCTCGAGACGTGGGGCGACACGGTGGTGTCGCAGCGCGGCTTCGCGGAGTCGCACGGCTTCAACAACGGCACGATGGCCAAGCACGTCTACGTCGGGCCGCGGATGAACCTCACCGGGCTCAACGCCGACGAGTGGCTCGAGGTGCCGGCCGGCACCGAGGTGCAGGTGGCGCTCTGCTTCGCGCGCGCCGCCGCGATGCACCACGGCTCGTCGCTGGCCGGCGGGCTCGGGGGCTTCACGCCCGAGGCGGTGGCGGCGGCAACGGGCCTCGACGCCGAGCGGCTGGCGCACCTGGCCGAGGAGTTCGCCGCGGCCGAGCCGTCGATCGCGGTGGCCGGCGGCATCGGCGCGCAGCATCGCGGCGCGATCGACCTCTGCCACGCGGTGAACCTGGCCAACCAGGCGGCCGGCAACGTGGGCCGCACGGTGCAGTTCGGCGCCGGCGCCCCGGTGGGCGACGACTACGGCACGGTGACCGACGCCTTCGCGGCGATGGACCGCGGCGAGATCGCGGTGGTGCTGGTGCACGCGTGCAACCCGCTGTTCGCGCTGCCGCAGAGCGGCAACTTCGCGGCCGCGTTCGGCAAGGCCGGCTACAAGGTGTCGACGGCCAACGTGCTCGACGAGACGGCGATGCAGTGCGACCTGGTGCTGCCGAACCTCCACGCGCTGGAGCGCTGGGACGACCTGCGGCCGCGCGCCGGGGTGCGCTCGCTGCTGCAGCCGGTGATGGAGCCGGTGCGGCCCGGGATGCACACCGGTGACGTGCTGCACCGCGCCGCCGCGGCGGCGGGGATCGCGGCGCCAGCGGCGGAGT
>CALGOK010000159.1 GCA_937961295.1 uncultured Gemmatimonadota bacterium | reverse complement strand
CCGACCGCTACCGCATTGTCTCCGACGCGCCCATCGCCGAGCTCGACCTGGCCGCCGCACCGGCCGATGCCGTGGTCATCGGGCCTCGCGCCCTGCAGCTACGCGAGGACGTGGTCGATCCGATTCCGATGGTGCGCGGCGCGGCCGACCTCGCGCCGGAGTTCGCCGAGGGATTCTTCATCGTGCCGAAGCTCGGCGGGCTGGCCGAAGAATGAGCGCTGCCACGCTCGCCGCCGAGACCGCCAGGCGCCTGCGCGAGGCCGCATCGCTCAACGCCACGCTGGCGTGGTCGGAGGAGGCCCTCGAGGCCGAGGCCGCCCTCGCGGAGTCGGTGCCCGCCGGGCCGCTCAGCGGCCAGGCCGTCGCCATCAAGGACAACATCGTCACCACCGTGCTGCCGACCACCTGCGGGTCGCGCATCCTCGAAGGGTACCGCTCGCCGTACGATGCCACGGCGGTGCGCCGCATTCGCGCGGCCGGCGGGATCATCGCCGCCAAGACCAACCTCGACGAGTTCGCGATGGGGTCGTCGACCGAGAACTCCGCGTACGGTCGGGTGCGGCACCCGCTCGATCCGGAGCGCGTGCCGGGCGGCTCGAGCGGCGGGTCGGCCGCCCTGGTCGCCGCCGGCGTGGTGCGCAGCGCCCTCGGCTCCGAGACGGGCGGGTCGGTGCGGCAGCCCGCCGCGTTCTGCGGCATCACCGGGATCAAGCCCAGCTACGGGCGCGTGTCGCGCTTCGGACTGGTGGCATTCGGTTCGTCGCTGGATTGCATCTCGACCTTCGGCGTCACGGTCGAAGATGCCGCGACGCTGCTCGCCGCGGTCTCCGGCCATGACCCGCTGGATGCCACGTCGCGCGCGGTGGCGCCGCTCGAGCTGCCGGCGCACCGCGACGACCTCGCCGGCCTCGTGATCGGCATCCCCGAGGAGTACTTCCCCGAAGATCTCGATGCCGGCGTGCGCGCCGGGTGTGACCGGGTCATCGCGCGCATCACCGAGCTCGGCGCCACGGTGCGCCGGGTTTCCCTGCCGAACACCCGCTACGCCGTCCCGGCGTACTACATCGTCAATCCGGCGGAGGCGGCAGCCAACCTCGCGCGCTACGACGGCGTGCGCTACGGCGTGCGGCGGATCGGCCCCGAGGGCGACGTCCGCGCACTCTACCGCGCCACCCGTGGGGAAGGGTTCGGCCCAGAGGTGCGTCGCCGGATCCTGGTGGGGACTTTCGCGCTGAGCGCCGGCTATGCCGACCAGTACTACGGCCAGGCGCAGGCGGCGCGGCAGCGGATCATCGCCGACTTCGCGGCGGTCTTCGCGAGCGGGGTCGACCTGATCTTCTCGCCCACGACACCCACCCCGGCGTTCCGGGCGGGCGAGAAGACCGCCGATCCGGTGCAGATGTACCTCGCCGACATCTTCACCGCGCCGGCGTGCCTCGCCGGGATTCCCGCGATGTCGATCCCCGTCGGGCGGAGCGAGGGGCTCCCGATCGGCGGACAGCTCACCGCGCCGGACATGGGCGAGGCCAGCATGATCGCCGCGGCGCGCGTGCTCGAGGCTGCGATCGATCCCGCCGCGGAGGTGCGCTGATGCGCTGGGAAACCGTGGTCGGGCTCGAAGTGCACGTCCAGCTCGCGACCCGCACCAAGATGTTCTGCGGCTGCCCCGCGACATATGGCGAGGCGCCCAACACCGTGGTCTGCCCGGTGTGCCTCGGCTTGCCCGGGGCGCTCCCGGTGCCCAACGCCGAGGCGATTCGGCTCGGCACGGTGGGGGCCCTGGCCCTCGGGTGCACCGTGCACCCGGTGAGCGTCTTCGCGCGCAAGAACTATTTCTATCCCGACCTGCCCAAGGGCTACCAAATCTCGCAGTTCGACAAGCCGCTCGCGACCGGCGGGGCCTTCGAGGTCGTCTCGCCGGAGCGCGGACCGATCACCGTGAGCATCACGCGGTTGCACCTCGAGGAGGACGCCGGCAAGTCGCTCCACGACCGGATTCCCGGGCACACCGCCGTCGACCTCAACCGGGCCGGCACGCCGCTGGCGGAGATTGTCAGCGGGCCAGACCTCCGGTCGCCGGCCGAGGCGCGGGCCTACCTCGTGACGTTGCGGCAGCTGCTGGTGTACGCGGGCGTGAGCGAGTGCTCGATGGAGAAGGGATCGCTGCGCGT
Organism: uncultured Gemmatimonadota bacterium; assembly: GCA_937961295.1. Taxonomy (GTDB): domain Bacteria; phylum Gemmatimonadota; class Gemmatimonadetes; order Gemmatimonadales; family GWC2-71-9; genus Palsa-1233. The sequence continues at coordinate 9,963 of CALGOK010000159.1, read as the reverse complement.
CGACGCCAACCTCTCGGTGCGCCGCCCCGGCGAGCCGCTCGGCGTGAAGACCGAGGTGAAGGAACTGAACTAGTTCACCAACGTCGCGAGCGCGATGGCGGCGGAACGGGCGCGGCAGATCGGCCTGCTGGAGTCGGGCGAGCGGGTGACGCAGGTGACGCTCACCTTCAACGCCGCGACCGGCGAGGTGAAGCCGCTGCGCTCCAAGGAGGATGCGCACGACTACCGGTACTTCCCCGATCCGGACCTGCCGCCGCTGGTGCTCGAGTCGGCGTGGATCACGAGCACGAGGGCCGCATTGCCGGAACTCCCGGCGGCGCGACGGAACCGCTACGCCACTGCGATGGGACTCCCCGACTACGACGTCGGGGTGCTGACCGCTGAGCCCGCGGTGGCAGCCTACTTCGAGGCCACCGTCGCGGCTGGCGTCGAGCCGAAGACCGCCGCGAACTGGGTGATGGGCGAGGTGCTCTCGGGATGGAACGACACTGGCGTGTTTGCCGTGTCCCCCGAGCGACTCGCGCAGGTGGTCGCCATGGTCGAGTCCGGGACGGTCTCGCTGCAGGCGGCCAAGCGGATCTACGGCGAGCTCGTCACTGCCGATGCCGACCCGGCCGCGCTCGCCACGCGCCTTGGCCTGGTGCAGGTGCGCGACGAGGATGCCCTCGCTGGCTGGGTGGACGAGGTCGTCTCGGCCCATCCCGACGAGGTGGCGCGCTTCCGGGCGGGCGAGGCCAAGCTGATCGGCTTCTTCGTGGGACAGGTGATGAAACGCTCCGGCGGGAAGGCCGACCCCAAGGCGATCCAGCCAATCCTCAAGGAACGGCTCGCCCCATGACCGACCTGGCATCGGTCGAGCGGATCCGCGCCGACTTCCCGGCGCTGGCAGGAGACCCCGGCGAGGTGCCGGCGCGGTTCGACGGGCCCGGCGGCACCCAGGTCCCGCGACAGGTGATCGAAGCGATCACCGGCTACCTCGTGCGCTCTAAGGCGAACACGCACTGTAACTGGCCCGCCAGCCAGGCCACCGACGAGATGGTTGCCTCGGCGCGCGCGACGTTCGCCGCCTTCTTTGGCGGGACCGCAGACGAGGTGGTGTTCGGCGCCAACATGACCACGCTCACGTTCCACGTGGCACGCGGCCTGGCGCGCGAATGGGAAGCCGGCGACGAAGTCATCGTCACCGAACTCGACCACCACGGCAACATCGCGCCCTGGCAGGCGGTGGCGCAGGAACGCGGGCTGGTGCTGCGCTGGTTGCCGGTCGATCCCGGCAGCGGGACGCTGCAGCTCGACCGGCTTGCCGGGCTGCTCTCGCCGCGCACGCGGCTGCTTGCCATCGGGGCGGCGTCCAACGCCCTCGGCACCATCACCGACGTGGCATCCGCGGCCCGCATGGCGCGCGACGGTGGTGCGCTCGTGTACGTCGACGCCGTCCACTACGCACCGCACCGGCTGCTCGACGCCGCCGCGTTGGGTGCCGACTGCATCGCGGTGTCGCCGTACAAGTTCTACGGCCCGCACCTCGGCGTCCTGTGGGGAAGGCGCGCGCTGCTCGATGGCATCGATGCGCCACGGCTCGCGCCCGCGCCGCAGCGCGCGCCCGAGCGGCTGGAGACCGGAACCGGTGCGTTCGAGGCGATCGCCGGTGCCGCGGCGGCCGTCGAGTGGATCGCGGGGCTCACCGACACCACCGGGCAGCTCCGCCACCGGCTCGCGGTGGCGTACGAGCTGCTGCACCGGCGCGAGCGGATCCTGTTCCGGGCGCTCTGGGAAGGACTCTCCGCCATCGAGGGCGTGCGCTGCTACGGCCCTCCACCGGGTGCCGAGCGCACCGGTACCGTCTCCTTCACGGTGGGCACGATGCCGTCGGCGGAGGTGGCGCGGGCACTCGCCGGCCGTGGCTGCTGGGTGTCCGATGGTGACTTCTACGCCGCGACGATCGCCGAGCGCTGCGGCGTGGCGGGGCAGGGGTGGGTGCGGGTGGGGCTCGCGGCGTACACCGCGCCGGAGGAGGTCCGCCGACTCACCGAGGCGGTCGCCGAGGTGGCGCAGTCTGCAACCCGGGGCCCCGCCCAGTCGTCTATGCACTGATGGGAGTTCCGCCGATCGACCAGCAGGGCGACGACCTCGCCGCCCGCCTCGCCGGGCGTCTGGGTCCGGCGCTGACGATCGCGCGCGAACTGGGCGGTGGCGGAATGTCGCGCGTCTTCCTCGCGCACGACCCCTCGCTCGACCGCCAGGTGGTCATCAAGGTGCTCGAGGGAACCGGTGCGGGCGTCTCGGTGGACCGGTTCCGCCGCGAGATGGTGGTGGCCGCGGCACTGCAACACCCCCACATCGTTCCCGTCCTCGCCGCCGGCGACCTCGACGGCGTGCCGTGGTACTCCATGCCGTGGATCGAGGGCCGCCCGCTCCGGGAACGCATCGGTGCCGACGGGCCGCTGCCGGTACGCGACGCGCTGCGCATCCTGCGCGACGTGGCACGCGCCTGCGCGCACGCGCACTCGCGCGGCATCGTGCATCGCGACCTCAAGCCGGAGAATGTGCTGCTCACCGGCGACGCCGCCGTGATCATCGACTTCGGCATCGCCAAGGCGCTGATCGAGGCGAATGCGGGCGGCCCCACCGGTGAGGGGCTCACGCGTGTCGGGTTCACCGTCGGCACGCCCACCTACATGGCCCCGGAGCAGGCAGCCGCCGATCCCGCGCTCGACCATCGCGCCGACATCTACGCGTTCGGGGTCATGGCGTTCGAGCTCGTCTCCGGGGCGCCGCCGTTTCGCGGTGCCAGCTCGCAGCAACTGCTCAAGGCGCACCTCGCCGACCCGGTGCCCGACCTCGAGCTCCTCCGCCCGGGCCTCCCGCCGGGCCTGGTGGACCTCATCAACGACTGCCTCGCCAAGGCGCCCGACGACCGGCCGGCCACGGCGGATACCCTCGTCGATCGGCTCGAGGCGTTGCTGGCGGGGGCCAGCGGCGAGCAGCCCGCGATGCCGCGGCGCAGGTCGTGGATCCTGGTCGGCGCGCTTTCCGGCATCGCCGCGATCCTGCTGGTGATCCTTGGCGGTCCCCTGCGCCGTCCCGCGGAGGCCGGGGCAACGATGGCGCCCTCGGTCGCGGTGCTTCCGTTCATCCCCCGCGGCGACGACTCCGCGAGTGCCTGGCTCGCCACCGGGCTGAGCGACGATGTCGCCGCCCAGCTCCTGTCGCTTGGTGGAGTGCGCGTGGCGCCGCGGCTCGCCGTGGACCAGCTCGGCCGGTCACCGATGTCGCCACAGCAGCTGGGCGAATCGCTGAGCGTCCGGGCGCTGCTCGATGGCGTGGTGCGTCGCGAAGGGGACGAGTTGCGCGTGATCGCGCAGCTGGTCGACGCGGCCAGCGGGGCGGTGCTCTGGACCGGCGCGTACAAGCGACAGGCGACCGATGCGGGACACATGGTGGATGACATCGTCGGGAGCGTTCGTGGCGCCCTGCTGACGGGTGGCGACAGCGCGGCGAGCGAGCGCAGCGGCCGGGACCCGGCCGCCTACGCGGAATACCTGCGCGGTCGTGCCATGGTGGCGACGCGACGTCCCGATGCCATCGTCTCGGCGATCGATCGATTCGAGGTGGCGGTCCGGCGGGATTCCGGCTTTGCGGCCGGCTGGGCGGCGCTCGCCGACGCCCTGCTGCTGCTGCCGCTCTACGCCGGGGTCCCGTTCGATGATGTCGCGGGTCCTGCCGGCGAGGCCGTCGGTCGCGCACTGATGCTGGCGCCGCGGTCGGTGGAGGCGCTCCTGACCCGCGGCAAGTTGCGCACGGCCCAATGGGATTGGGCTCGGGCCGAGGCCGACTTGCGCGGGGCGATCGCCGTGGCGCCCAGTGCCGAGGCCGAGCAGGCGCTCGGTGAGGTGTTGCTGGTCACCGGCCGGGTCGACTCGGCGTGGCAGGCCTTCGGGCGGGCGCGACGCCTCGCCCCGACGGCCGCGATCCCGGTGGCCCTCGAGGGAGTCGCGGCGGCACTCGCCGGCCGCGGCGAGGCGGCGCGCAGGGCGCTCACCGAGGCGGTCCGCGCCGACTCGGTCACGCCGTCGGTCCACTTCCTGGCGGGGGCCGGCTGGCTCTATCTCGGCGACGCGGGGCGTGGCCTGGCGGCCCTCGACCGGGCCGTGGCGCTCGCTCCCAACCAGCCGCTGCTGCTCGGCATCCGGGCCCAGGCGCTGGTGCTGCACGGGCGCCGCGAGGACGCTGGCAGGATTCGCGACGCCCTGCGCGCCGACTCCGGTCGGGCCGGAAGTGCCGGAGGGCTGGCACACGCCGAGCTCGCGCTCGGACGTCCCGACGCCGCCCTCGACGCGCTGGAGCGCGCGGTACGGGAACGCGACCCGATGTTCACGTCGGAGCCGCTCGCGACGGTGCTGTTCGAGCCGGTGCTGCGGTCGCCCAGGTTCGAGGCGATTCGTGCTCAGGTCGGGGTGCTGCCCGGTGCCACCGGTCGCGACGCGAACTGAGGCGAGAGCCGCAGCAGGGGATCGTCGTCCGGCGTGCGCAGGCCGAATTGCGAATCGGCCACCGCCGCCACCCAGTCGGGATCCCGGCGGCCGGTGCCGCGCAGGGCCTCGCGGCGCACCACCTTGCTGCGCAGGATCGCCGTCTCGCCGTTGGGGTCGAGCGCCATCAGCGGGTTGTCGGGGTCGTTGAGCGCGAGGCGGATGTAGCGCTCGGCGTGCTCGAGGTGCGCGGCGATCATCTGCTCGTCGAGGTCCCACCGGCTCTGGTCGACCGCCATCTGCATGCCCACCTGCCACGGCCGCGAATCGGTGAGCCGCACCATGCCGCGGAACAGCCGCCGGTTGGTCCGCACCGAGAAGATCGTGGGCGACAGGATCCGCTCGAGGTGCGCATCGGCCGGACGGTGGTCGAGCCGGATCAGGTCGCGCGCCGCGCGCGGCACCTCGTCGCCCAGCACGGTCTCCACCCGGGATTCCCAGTACGTGTGGCCCATCGAGCGGGTGCTGCTGGTCACCACCAGCTGGCGCGGCACGAAGTGATTGTGGGCGACCACGTCGGCGGCCAGGTGCGCGAGATAGCCGAGCCCGAACGCGCGCAACGCATCGGTCGGCGCCAGGTCGTGCACCTCCTGGCCCACGTGCCACGCGTGGCAGTGGCGGTCGGCCGGCGCGAACTTCTTGGCCATCGTGGTGTCGGCCGCGATGCTGCCGTAGAGGAAGTCGTGCGGGAAGGCTCGCAGCAGGTCGGCGGTGGCCGGCGCAAGCAGCTCCAGCGACGCGAGGATCCGCTCGCCCAGCACCACGTGGGTGCCGGGCGTCCAGGCATGCAGGGATTCGGGGAGCGCCAGGCCGAGGAGCGCGACGACCAGCAACGCGCCGAGCAGCTTCACTCGTCGTCCTCGTCGCGGTGGCGACGGGAGAGGAGGCGACCCATGCGCCCGACCATCCCGGTCGAGGCGCGCACGGTCTGCAGCGCCACGGCCACGTCGAGCGCCGTCTCCTCGACCTCCTCCTGCATCACCTCCACCAGGGCATCGAAGTCGGCGAGCCGGCGCTTCGCCCGGCGCAGCGCCACCTCGACCTCGCTGCGGACCATCCGGGACGTCGTGGCCAGCTCGGTGATCTCATGGCGGGCGATGTCCAGCGTCTCGGTGCCCGTGTTGGTCAGCGCCTGCAGCGAGTCGACCAGCGGATCGACCCGCTCGCGCAACTCGGCCAGGGCCGCCTTGGTCTCTTCGGCGCCCTCCTCCGCCTCGCGGGCGACCCGCACCATCACGTAGGTCATCACCGCGACGCAGGCCGCGATCACCAGCAACGAGATTGCCACTGTCGGTCCGATCCAGCCGGCCACTCAGCACCTCCCGGATGTGGGCCTCCTGAAACCTAAGCGCGCCAGCGCCTTGCGGCCTCCGGCGGGGGCGAAGAGTATTCGGGATGCCACCTCGCTTCGTCGTCACCGGTGGGCGCCCGCTGGCGGGCACCATCACCCCGGCCGGAAACAAGAACGCCGCCCTCCCCGTGATCGCGGCGGCACTCCTCGCCGAGGCGCCGGTCGAGATCGGCAACGTCCCGCGGATCCGCGACGTCGAGATCCTGCTCGAGCTGGTGGCGTGGCTCGGCGCCTCGGTGACCTGGCGTGAGGACGGCACCCTGGTCATCGATGCGGCCAATCTCGAGCCCAAGCCGCTCGATCCCGAGCTCTGCACCCGGATCCGCGCCTCGATCCTGCTGGCGGGCCCGCTGCTGGCGCGCTTCGGGAAGGTGCTGCTCCCCCCGCCGGGGGGTGACGTGATCGGTCGCCGCCGGGTCGACACCCATTTTCTCGCATTGGAACGGCTCGGGGCAACCGTCGACGTCGGCGACCGCTACGAGATCGAGGCCAGGGAACTCGTCGGCACCGATCTCTTCCTCGACGAGCCCTCGGTCACCGGCACCGAGAACGCCCTGATGGCGGCGGTGCGGGCCAAGGGCACCACCGTCCTCCGCAACGCCGCCGCCGAGCCGCACGTGCAGGACACCGCCAGGGCGCTGGTAGCGATGGGCGCCCGGATCGACGGGATCGGTTCCAACACCTACGTGATCGAGGGCGGCCTGCCGCTCGGCGGCGCGAAGGTGGCCATCGGGCCAGACCACATCGAGATCGGCTCGTTCATCGGCCTCGCCGCGGTCACCAACGGCGCGATCACCATCGACGGTGTCCGCCCCGACGACCTCCGCAGCACGCTGCTCGGCTTCGATCGCCTCGGAATCCGCCCGCGCGTCGACGGCAGCAAGCTGCACGTCGATGCCGGGCAGGAGCGCCGAATCCGGCCCGACCTCGGCGGCCACGTGCCCAAGCTCGAGGACGGTCCCTGGCCGGCATTTCCGGCCGACACCATGTCCATCGCGGTGGTCGCCGCCACGCAGTGCGACGGGATGATCCTGATCCACGAGAAGATGTTCGAGTCGCGGCTGTTCTTCGTCGACAAGCTCATCGGCATGGGCGCGCGCATCGTGCTCTGCGATCCGCATCGGGCCGTGATCAGCGGGCCCGCCCCGCTCAGCGCCGGGAAGGTGGAGTCACCCGACATCCGTGCCGGGATGGCCATGCTGATCGCGGCGCTCGCGGCACGGGGGACCAGCACCATCCACAACGTCGGCCAGATCGAGCGCGGCTACGAACGCATCGACGAGCGGCTTCGTGCCCTCGGTGCCGAGATCGAGCGCGTTGCGGACTGACGAGACGCGCCTGGCGGGCGAGCTGCCGTTGTGGGAAGTCCCGACGTGGCGGGCGCGGCATGGCGTGGTGGCGGGGATCACCGGGCGGCGCGGTTCCCAGGGCGACTTCGATCTCGGCCTCTGGACCGCCGAACCGGTGGGCGACGTGATGCAGCGCTGGCGGGCATTCCGCGCAGCCGTCCCGGGATTTCCCTCCCGGGTGATGGCCCATCAGGTCCACGGCGACCGGGTGCTCTGGCACGATGCGCCGTCCGAGGGATGGCTGATCGCCGACGGCGCCGATGGCCACGCCACCTCCCAACCCGGAGTGCTGCTGATGGTCACCGTCGCCGATTGCGTTCCGGTGTATCTCGTGGCGCCGGAGCGGCGGGCCATCGCCCTCCTCCATGCTGGCTGGCGAGGGACCGCGGCGGGGATCCTCTCCCGGGGTGTGGAGCTTCTCGGCGAGCGCAGTGGCGCCGAGCCGGGCGAGCTGGTGATGCATGCCGGTGTCGCAATTTCGGGCCCCTGCTACGAGGTCGGTGCCGAGGTGATGGCCGGGGTCGGCCGGGAGGCGGCAGGTCCCGGCCCATGGCATCTCGACATCCGGGAGGTCCTCGCCGAGCAGGCAGCGGCACTCGGCATCGGGTCCGTGAGCGCCAGCGGCCACTGCACCAGCCGGGAGAACCGGGAGTTCCACAGCCACCGCGCCAGCGGAGGCCGCGACGGGCGGATGGTGGCCTACCTCGGGATGCTGGGCTAGAGGCGACATCGCGAAGCGCGAGGGGCGGAGGCCGGAACGCAGCGCCCTTCGCCCCTCGCCCCTCGCGATGTCGCCCTTGACCACCCCCTCCCCCGACGGGTAGCTTCAAGTGCTGGGGCAACTTGCGTGCTGTCGGCGAGGTGTCGGGTGTCCCCCGGCATTTTTGTTTATCCCCCGGGGCAACCGCCGCGTGACCGACGATCTGCTCTCTCCTGAGGCGCTCCGTGCCGCCGTCGACGAGCTCGGCTATGAGCTGGTGGACGTGCAGGCGAGCGGTCCGGCCTCGCGGCGGTTGATCCGGATCCGGATCGACGTGCCGGGAGGGGGTCGGCCGGGCGCCGGGGTCACCACCGAGGATTGTCAGCGCGTGTCGCGATCGCTGGAGGCTTCGCTGGAGGGAGCCGGGGCGGTGGGCGACCAGTACACGCTGGAAGTGTCGTCGCCGGGCATCGAGCGGCCGGTCCGCTTTGCCGAGCATTGGCGGCGGTATCTCGGGCGCGAGGTCCGGCTGAAGGCGGTGGGAGTGCGCGGCAAGCCGGTGGCGCGCATCGAGGCCGTGCCCGATGACGGGCACGTGGATCTTTCGATTGGCGGGGAGCGCCGCACGCTGCCGCTCGCCGCGATCCGCGAAGCCACCCTGGTGGTCGATTGGTCGACGCTGGGGTAACACGGAGCAGGAGAACGACTGAGATGGCGACGTCCGCCGAGATGCTGGCCGCGTTCCGGGAACTGTCCAACACCAAGCAGCTCGATCACTCCGAGTTGATCGACCTGCTGCGGGACGGCATCCACGCGGCGCTGATGAAGAAGTACGGCCCCAATGTCCGCTTCGAGCTCGAGATCGACGAGATGGCGGGCACCATGCAGGTCATGCGCCTGCGCCAGGTGGTCGCGGCCGTCGAGGATGCCAGCGCCGAGATCGGGCTCGAGGAGGCGCGCTTCGAGGATCCCGAATTCCAGGTCGGCGACATGCTCGAGGAGGAAGTGCCCTTCGAGGCGTTCGGCCGGCTCGCGGTGCAGGCCGCCAAGCAGCGGATCATCCAGCGCGTGCGCGAGGGTGAGCGCAACCGGATCCGCGACGAGTTCGCCAACAAGGTGGGCGAGCTCCTCTCGGGCGAGATCCAGCAGGTCGAGCGCGGCAAGTTCGTGATCATGCTCAACCGCTTCCGCGAGGCGGAGGCGATCGTGCCGTATCGCGAGCAGAACCACCGCGAGCACTTCCATCAGGGCGACACCATCCGCGCGGTGCTCAAGCGCCTCGAGGAGACGCCCAAGGGGCCGCGGCTGATCATGTCGCGCGCCGATCCGCTGTTCGTCAAGGCGCTGTTCAAGCTCGAGGTGCCGGAGATCCCGCAGGGGATCGTCGAGATCCGCGGGATCGCCCGCGAGGCCGGCAGCCGCACCAAGGTCGCCGTGATCTCGCGCGACGACGCGATCGACCCGGTCGGCGCATGCGTCGGCCTCAAGGGCTCGCGCGTGCAGGCCGTGGTCAACGAGCTCGGCGGCGAACGGATCGACATCGTGCCCTGGTCGCCGGACCCCGAGCGCTTCGCGCGGCTGTCGCTCGCCCCGGCCCGGGTGGCCAAGGTGTTCAGCGACATCGCCAGCAAGACGATCCAGGCCGTCGTCGACGAGGACCAGCTGTCGCTGGCCATCGGCCGCAACGGCCAGAACGTGCGGCTCGCCTCGGAGCTCACCGGCTGGAAGATCGACCTCTACTCGAGCCGCGAGTGGCTCGAGCGCGGCGGCGAAGGCCCGCTCTTCGGCCCGATCCCCGGCGAGGAAGAGGACGAGACACCGCGGGTGCCGCTGGCCCAGCTCGAGGGACTCTCGCCCGAACTGGTGGCGATCCTCGACCAGGCCGGCTACGGCGCACTCAACGACGTGATCGACCTGGAGCCCGAGGAGATCGCCCGGATCCCGGGGATGACCCAGGCCACGGCCGACGAGCTGGTCCGCTTCCTCGCCGAGCTGACCATCGACCCGCCCGACGCGACCGGCGACGAGGCC
>CALGOK010000158.1 GCA_937961295.1 uncultured Gemmatimonadota bacterium | reverse complement strand
TCGACGAATTTGTCGTACGGCAAAAAGATCCGTTCGGCCGCCAGCGGATCGCCGGCATGGTGCTCGGCACCGCCGGCCTGGTGGTGCTGGCGAGCGCCACGCTCCGCGCCGTGCCGCACCCGGTCCCGCTGCTGGTGATCCTGCTGGCAATCACCTCGTGGGCGGTCGGCTCGACCTTCGGTCGCGACTGGCCCCAGCCGCGCGACGTGGTGATGCAGAGCGGCGCGCAGATGTTCGCTGGCGGCGCGATCGCGTTCGTGATCGGCCTCGGTGCGGGAGAACTGGTGGGTTTCGATCCGGCAGCGGTGTCGACCCGCTCGGTCCTGGCGTGGGTCTACCTGACCGTGTTCGGCTCGATGGTCACCTACACCTGCTACATGTGGCTGCTGCACCACGTCGACGCCACCAAGGTCGCCACGTCGAGCTACGTCAATCCGGTCGTCGCGGTGATCCTCGGCGTGTGGCTCGGCGGCGAGGTGCTCTCGCCGCGCATCGGCATCGCCGCGGCGCTGCTGGTCCCCGCAGTGGCGCTGGTGGTCACGGTGCCGGTGGGATCGGGGGTGGGAGGGGCGGCGAGCGTGGATGAGGCCGCCTGATGCAGGCGCGCCGTTCACGGCGCGCGATGCCGGCATCGCGGACCCCCATGCAGGCGCGCCGTTCACGGCGCGCGGTGCCGGCATCGCGCGCCCCATGGGGCGCGCCCGCGGTTACCGGGTCGCCACCATCCGCACCGCCAGCCCGCCGTTCGTCGTCCGGAACACCTCGCGCAGCGGCACCCCCACCTGGCCCTGCAGCACGCGATCGTTCACCAGCATCGCCAGCTGCCAGTTGGGGCGCTGGTCGCGGAGCACGTTGCCGAGCGCGGCGTAGAGCGAGCGCAGCGCGGTGAGCTCGCCGACGCGCACGCCGTAGGGCGGGTTGGTGATCAGCAGGCCGGGACCGTCGTCGGGAGGCAGCGCGCTGACGGTGGCGCGGCTGAAGGCCACGTCAAGCACCACGCCCGCGCGCTCGGCATTGGCGATCGCCGCCATGGTGCCGCCGGGATCGCGATCGCTGCCGCCGATCGGCACCGCGGCGCGGGGGAGCTCCCCGGCGCCGGCGCGCGTCCGCGCGGCGAGGAAGGCGGCGTCGAGCCCGGGCCACTGCTCGGCCGCGAACCGGCGGCCGCGCCCGGGCACCATCCGCCGCGCCAGCAGCGCGGCCTCGATCGGGATCGTCCCCGACCCCATGAACGGGGCGTGCAGCGGCACGTCCCCCGTCCCGCCGATCGCCGCGAGCATGGCCGCGGCCAGTGTCTCCCGCAGCGGTGCCCGCGCGACGTCCTGTCGCCAGCCGCGCCGGTGCAGCAGCGCCCCCGAGGCGTCCGCGGAGATCGACACCTCGTCGCGGAACACCCGCACCACGAACCGCTGCACCTCGGGGAGCCGGGTGACGTCGTCCTCGCGTGATTCGGCGTCGGCGGGCGCGCGCACCGCCGGCGAATCGCCCACGGCCGCGGCCACGCACCGCTCCAGCCGCTCGGCGATGCCGTCCTGGTGGTAGAGCCGCGACTTCTTCGACGTGACCCGGAAGTGCACCGGCATCCCCGCCGGCACCACCGATCCCCAGTCCACCTTGCCGCCGTGCCGCTCCAGCTCGGCAAAGGTCCGCGCCCGGAACTGCGCCATTCGCACCACTAGCCGCGATGCGGTCCGGAGCCGCAGCAGCGCGTCGGCCAGCACTGGCGAGGTGGCGCTGAACTCGGCGCCACCCGCATCCGGCACGGCCCGGTGCCCCAGCGCCGCCAGCTCCTCCACCAGCACGGCCTCCAGGCCGGGCGTGGCGGTGGCGTAGCAGGTGAGGGGGGCGGGAGTGGTCATGGCAGTAAATTACGAGATTCGTGACTCGTGAGCGGAGATTCGAGGGTCCATCCTCGAATCTCCAATCGCGAATCTCCAATCTCTGCCAGGGCCATCTCGATGACCGCACCGATTTCCGCCTTCGTCCGCCATCACTTCCGCCACTTCAACGCGGCCGCGCTGGTCGACGCCGCCGACGGCTACCGGGCGCACCTCGATGCGGGCGGCAAGATGATGGTCACCCTCGCCGGCGCGATGAGCACCGCCGAGCTGGGGCTGTCGCTCGCGGAGATGATCCGGCAGGACAAGGTGCAGATCATCACCTGCACCGGGGCAAACCTCGAGGAGGACATCTTCAACCTCGTCGCCCACGACTTCTACGAGCGGGTTCCCAACTACCGCGACCTCACCCCCGCCGACGAAGAGGCGCTGCTCGCGCGGCACATGAACCGCGTCACCGACACCTGCATCCCCGAGATGGAGGCGATGCGGCGGCTGGAGACGGCGGTGCTCGAGGAATGGGAGGCCGCCGACCGTGCCGGCGAGCGCTACTTCCCGCACGAGTTCTTCTACCGCGTGATCCGCAGCGGCAAGCTCGAGCAGCACTACCAGATCGACCCGAAGGACTCGTGGATGGTCGCGGCCTGCGAGAAGAACCTGCCCATCGTCGTCCCCGGCTGGGAGGACTCGACGCTCGGCAACATGTACGCCGGGCACTGCATCAGCGGCGACGTGAAGAACGTCCACACCGTGCGCACCGGCATCGAGTACATGATCGAGCTCGCCGACTGGTACACCGGCAACAGCGGCGGGCGGGGAATCGGGTTCTTCCAGATCGGTGGCGGCATCGCCGGCGACTTCCCGATCTGCGTGGTCCCGATGCTGCACCAGGACCTGCAGCGCGAGGACATCCCGGTCTGGTCGTACTTCTGTCAGATCTCCGACAGCACCACCAGCTACGGCTCGTACTCCGGCGCCGTCCCCAACGAGAAGATCACCTGGGGCAAGCTCGCCGCCGACACGCCCAAGTACATCATCGAGAGCGATGCCAGCATCGTGGCGCCGCTGATCTTCGCGATGGTGCTGGGGCAGTAGGGCCGCGAGGATTGCAGGCGCACCCCTCGGGGTGCGCGATGCCGGCACCGCGCGCCGTGAACGGCG
>CALGOK010000157.1 GCA_937961295.1 uncultured Gemmatimonadota bacterium | reverse complement strand
TCCAGCGGGTGCCGGATGTCCGGGTCATCCCGCTGTCGCGCCGATTCGGGGAGGAGATCGCGATCGCCGCTGGCCTCGACTCGGCGATCGGCGACTTCGTGGTGGTGATGCAGCCCGACGGTGACCCGCCCGCCGCCGTGCCGGAGATGGTCGAGCTGGCGCGCGGCGGGGTGGGGGTGGTGTTCGGCGTGCGGCAGGATCGTGACCGCGATCCCTGGCTGCATCGCCTCGGGGCCCGGATGTTCTACGCCCTTGCCGGAGCCGGCGGGATGCCGCTGCGACGCGACGCGACCCATTTCCGGGTGCTCAGTCGCGAGGCGGTCAATGCGATCACCCGGATCCGCTCCCCGAAGCGCTACCTGCGGACGCTGTCGCAGTCGGTCGGGTTTGGCAGCGCGGCCTTCCCGTACCGGCCCCGCTCGCTGCGCGGTCGCCGTCGTCGCCGCGGACTGGGCGGCCTGGTCCGTCTCGCCGTCGACATCGTGGTCACCAACAGCAGCTGGCCGCTGCGGGCCGTCAGCACCCTCGCGCTGCTGGGGGCGGCGGGCGCGGGACTGTTCGCGCTCTACGTGGTGTCGGTGTACCTCCTCAAGGACGACGTCGCCGAAGGCTGGGCCACCATCGCGGGACCGATCGCCGCGGTCTCGGCCGTTCTGATGCTCGCCATCGGCGTCATGGGCCACTACCTCGTGCGGGTGATCGACTCGCAGGCGGACGGGCCGCTGTATCACGCCCTCGACGAGCGCAACTCCTCGGTGCCGTCTCCCGCGGACGTCGAACGCAACGTGGTCGAGCGATCGCTGCCCGACCCGCCGCTCCCGCCGTCGTGACGGCCGATGGCCGCGAGCTGCCGGCCCACGACATCGCGGTGTGGCGCCCCCGGGCCAGCCGCCACGTGGTGTGCATCTTCGTCATCAACGAGGGCGAGCGCCTCCATCGCCAGCTGACGCGGATGGCGGCGGTGGGCCACGGCCTTGACGTGATCGTCGCCGACGGGGGCAGCACCGACGGGTCGACGCGGCGCGAGCGGCTTGAGCCGCTCGGCGTCCGGGCGCTGCTCACGAAGCGGGGGCCCGGCGGCCTCAGCGCCCAGATGCGCATGGCGTTTGCCCATGCGCTCGACGAGGGCTACGAAGGCGTGATCACGATCGACGGCAACGACAAGGACGACCCCGCCGCCCTCCCCGCGTTCGCGGCGGCGATCGATCGCGGCGTCGACCATGTCCAGGGGTCGCGCTACCTCCCGGGCGGCCACCACGAGCACACGCCGCTGCTCCGCCACCTCGGCGTGCGGCTGCTGCACGCGCCGATGATCTCGCGCGCCGCCGGCGTTCGCTACACCGACACGACCAACGGATTTCGCGCCTACAGCGCTGCGTTCCTGCGCGATCCCCGGGTGGCGCCGTTCCGGGAGGTGTTCTCCCGCTACGAACTGCACTACTACCTCGCGATCCGAGCCGGCGAGCTCGGGTACCGGGTCGAGGAGCTGCCGGTGACCCGCCGATACCCGCCGCGCGGGAAGGTCCCGACCAAGATCTCGCCGCTTCGCGGGTCGCTGCGGGTGCTGGCCACCCTCTGGCGCGCCTGCCAGCACCGCTACGATCCTGCCTCGAGCGCGCCGTGAGTTCACCCGATCCGTTCCTGCGCGACGGTCCGACGGCGCTGCTTGGTCACACCGGCTTCGTCGGATCCAACCTCGCCGCGCAGCGAGAGTTCACCCACCGGTTCAATTCGCGCAACATCGCCGAGATGGCCGGCCGCCACTTCGCCCTGGTCGCGTGTGCGGCGGCACCCGGGGTGAAGTGGCGCGCCAACCGCGAGCCCGAGGCCGACCGTGCCGCCATCGACCGACTCGTGGCGGTGCTCGAGACCGTCACGGCCGATCGGGTGGTGCTCATCTCGACCGTCGACGTCTACCCCCTGCCGCGGGGCGTCGACGAGGCCACGGAGATTGCCGCGGACGGCGGGCACCCGTATGGGCGTCACCGGCTGGCCCTCGAGCGATTCGCTCGCGACCGGTTCGACACGCTGGTCGTGCGACTTCCCGGCTTGTTCGGTCCCGGGCTGCGCAAGAACGTGATCTATGACCTGCTCACCGACCACGCGCTCGACCAGATCAACCCGGCGAGCACCTTCCAGTTCTACGACCTCGAGCGTCTCTGGGCCGACGTGGCGGTCGCTGCCGCCGAAGGGTTGCCGCTCGTGAACTTCGCCACCGAGCCGGTCGAGGTCGCCGCGATCGCCGAGCGGGCGTTCGGCCGGTCGCTCCCGCCGCGGGACGGGCCGGCGGCGCACTACGACATGCGCACCCGGCACGCCGGCTGTTGGGGGCGCAGCGGGCCCTACCTCGCCAGCCAGGCGGAGGTGCTCGAGGGGATCGCGCGATTCGTGGCGCGCGAGCGGGGCGGCGGGTGATGCGGCTCGCCGTGTCGTCGATCGCATGGACCGCCGAAGAAGACGCGACCGTCGGTCCGCTGCTCGCCTCGGCCGGCGTGGCAGGCGTCGAGCTCGCCCCGACACGGATCTGGCCCGACCTCGCCACCGCTGACGACGCGGCGGTGCGCGAGCATCGTCGCCACTGGCTCGACCACGGGCTCGAGGTGCCTGCCATGCAGGCGCTGCTGTACGGGAGGGACGACCTGCAGCTGTTCGGCAGCGACGACAGTCGCCGGGCGATGCTTGCCTACCTGGGGCACGCGGTCCGGATCGGCGGCCTGATGGGCAGCGGGGTGCTGGTGTTCGGCTCGCCACGCAACCGCCGCCGCGGCTCGCTGGCCGCCGACCGAGCCGCCGAGATCGCGATTCCGTTCTTCCGCGCGCTCGGGGACCTCGCCCGCGACCACGGCGTCGCGGTCGGCCTGGAGGCCAACCCGGTCGAGTACGGCTGCGACTTCCTCACCAGGCACGCCGAGGTGCAGGCCTTCGTGGAGCGGCTCGGCCATCCGGCCATCGTCCACCACGTCGACCTCGGTGGCGTCGCGCTGGCAGGAGAGGACCCGGTGGGGGTCATCGAGGCCGCGGTCCCGCTGCGGCACCTCCACGCCAGCACCCCGCACCTGGCCCCGCCAGACCCGAACTCCCCCCTGTTGGGGGCAGCGGTCGACACCCTCGCCCGCACGGGATACGATGGGTGGATCAGCATCGAGATGCGCCGCCAGGCGGTCGACCCGGTTGGCGCGGTGCTGGACGCGGTCCGGGCGATCCAGGCGGCATTTCGGGCCGCCTGAGCCGGAGGCCCGAGTCTTGCGGCCCCCGGACAGGGTCCGCCGAGACCCTCTGGCCTGTTCCGGACCCCCGATGCCTGCAACCGAGCCCGACCTCACCTTCGTCGTCCCGGCCTACAACGAGGCCGGCGGGATCACCCCCGTGGTGACCCGCCTCTTCGGCGCGTTCGAGCAGGCCGGGTACCGGCTCGAGCTGGTGGCCGTCGACAACGGCTCGCTGGATGCGACCGGCGAGGTGCTGGCGGGGCTGCAGTCCAGCTTCCCGCTGCTCCGGGTGCACCGGGTGGAGGTGAACCAGGGATACGGCCACGGCGTGCTGGAGGGGATCCCGCTCGCCCGGGGGCCCTGGGTCGGCATCATCCCCGCCGATGGCCAGGTGGACGCCGAGGACGTCGTGCGCCTGTTCGAGGCCGCGCGGGCCACCGACGGCCGGGTGGTCGCGAAGGTCCGGCGCCGCTTTCGGCTCGACGGGCTCAAGCGCAAGCTCGTGTCGGTGACGTACAACATGCTGGTGTTGCTGCTCTGGCCGGGGATCGGAACCCTGGACACCAACGGGTCGCCCAAGCTGTTGCGTCGCGAGGCGCTCCGCGCGATGCGCCTCACCTCGCGACGCTGGTTCCTCGATCCCGAGCTGATGATCAAGGCCCACTACATGGGGCTGCGGGTGATCGAGGTGAACGTCTTCGCACGGATGCGCGGCACGGGCCTCTCGCACGTGAGGCCCTCCACCTGCTGGGAGTTCCTGCGCGAGTTGCTTCGCTACCGGTTCACCGGCGGCCTGGCGGCCTGGCGGCGCGACCACCTCGACACCGCGCGCGCCGCGGTGCAGCGCTCGTGACTGCGACCGCGGCGTCGCGCGCGGACCCGGCGGTGCACCGGCGGATCCGGCACTGCCGGGCCTGCGGCGCGGAGGGGTTGCTCCCGGTGCTCGACCTCGGGATGCAGCCGCTGGCCAACGCCCTCCCGGCCGGCCCGGAGGAGTTCGCTTCGGAGGCCCGGTTCCCGCTGGTGCTCTGCCTCTGCGAGCGGTGCGGCCTGGTGCAGCTGATCGACGTGATCGATCCGGAGGTGCTGTTCGGCCACTACCTGTACGTCACGGGAATCTCGACCACCATTGCCGAGCACAACGCGCGCTACGCCGACACGGTGGTGGACACGCTCGGGCTGGGTCCGGACGACCTCGTGGTCGAGGTGGCAAGCAACGATGGTTCGCTGCTCTCGTGTTTCCAGTCCCGCGGGGTGCGGGTCCTCGGCATCGAGCCAGCGCGCAACATCGCCGCGCTCGCCGCGGAGCGGGGTATCCCGACCGAGGCCGTGTTCTTCGACCGGGCCGCCGGGGAGCGGATCCATGGGCGGGTCGGCAGGGCGGCAGCGGTCATCGGCAACAACGTGCTCGCGCACGTGAACGATCCCGTCGACTTCCTGGCGGGCGCGGCGGCGATGCTGCGGCACGACGGCCGGGTGATCGTGGAGGTGCCGTATCTCGAGGAGATGCTCGACCGGCTCGAGTACGACACGATCTACCACGAGCACCTCTGCTATTTTTCGGTCACGGCGCTGCTCACCATCGCCGAGCAGGCGGGCCTTCGCGTGGTGCGGGTCGACCGGGTCCCGGTGCACGGCGGCTCGATCCGGACGTGGTTCGCCCGCGCCGATGTGGTGGGCGAGCACGCCGCCGAGGTCGCCGCGCTCGCGGTGGAGGAGCGGCGTCGGGGGCTGGCGGATCCGGTCCGGCTTGGCCGGTTCGCTGCCGACGTGGCGGCCAACCGCCAGCGGCTGCTGACGCTGCTCGGCGACCTCCGGGCGCGCGGCGCGACGCTGGCGGGCTACGGCGCCCCGGCCAAGGGGAACACGCTGCTCAACTACTGCGGGATCGGTCGCGACCTGGTCGACTACACGGTGGATCGCTCGCCCCTCAAGCAGCACCGCTTCACTCCGGGGCAGCACCTCCCGATCCTGCCGCCTGAGGCGCTGCTCGAGCGCCAGCCCGACTACGTCCTCGTGCTGGCATGGAACTTCGCCGAGGAGATCGTCGCGCAGCAGGCGGAGTACCGCCGGCGCGGCGGTCGGTTCCTCGTCCCGATTCCCGAACCCACGATCCTGTCTTGACGCACCTCCGGGAGGCACCGTGAGGATCTACCTGGCCGACCTGGGCCACAACCAGGTCACGATCAGCTCGGACACCTATCCCCTCGGCGTCGCGAATCTGGCGACCTATGCCGGGGCGCAACTTCCCGCGGCGGGGCTCGACATCCGGATCTTCCGCGAGCCCGAGGAGCTCAAGGCGGCGCTCGACGCGCAGTCGCCGGACGTCCTCGGCGTGTCGAGCTACTCCTGGAACCACAACCTCTCGCTGGCGTTCGCGCGGTACGCCCGGCGTCGTGACCCCGGGGTGCTCACGCTGATGGGCGGGCCCAACTTCCCGCTCACCCGCGACGAGCAGGAGGAGTGGATGCGCGGGATGCCCGAGATCGACGTCTCGGTCCGCGGCCCGACCTACGAGGGCGAGCGGGCGTTCGTCGAGCTGCTGCGGCGCTGGATCGCGGTGGGCGGCCGGCGGGACGGGGTCTTCGAGGAGCCGGTCGCCGGGAATGGCTGGATCCACCCGACCAGCGGCGAGTTCGTCATGGGGCCGTCGGTGGAGCGGATCGTCGACCTCGACGACATCCCGTCGCCGTACCTCGCGGGGCTGATGGATCCGTACTTTGCCACCGGCTACTTCCCGCTGATGCAGATCGCCCGCGGCTGCCCCTTCACCTGCCAGTTCTGCAACAGCAGCGTGAAGTCCAACAGCAAGGTGTACGCGCACTCGCTCGACAACGTCAAGGCGGACCTGCGCTATGTGGCCGAGCGGGTGCGCCCGGAGCAGCCGCTCTGCTTCGCGGACGACAACTTCGGGATGTACGAGCTCGACATCGAGGTCGCCGACTACATCGCGTGGCTGCAGGACACCTACGACTGGCCGCGCTACGTGCGCACCACCACGGGCAAGAACCGGGGCGAGCGGATCATCGAGGTGATGCGCAAGACCCGCGGGGCGATGCCGATGACCGCGGCGGTGCAGTCGATGAATCCCGAGGTCCTGGTCAACATCAAGCGCCAGAACATCAAGCTCGACACCTACGCCGAGATCCAGGCCGAGGTGCGCAAGCAGGGGATGCAGTCGTACGGCGAGATGATCCTCTGCCTGCCGGGCGAGACCAAGGCCTCGTTCCTCAAGGGCATCAGCGACCTGCTCGACTCGGGGGTGCTCCGGGTCTCCGCGCACCAGCTGATGCTGCTCCACGGCGCGCCGCTGGCGACCCGCGAGCAGCGGGAACAGTTCGGGTTCCGGACCTGCTTCCGGGTGGTGGCGCGGGACATCGGGGACTACGGCACCGGCGAGCCGGTGATCGAGACCGAGGAGATGGTCGTCGAGACCGACTCGTTCTCCTTCGAGGACTACCTCGAGGTGCGGGTGTTCCACCTGCTGCTCACGATCTTCTACTACGAGGGGAACATCCAGGAGGCGTTCGCGTTCGCCCGGGAGCACGGCATCAAGCCGTTCGACCTCGTGTTGCGGCTGCAGCAGATGCTGCCCGATGCGCCGGCCGGGTTCCGCGAGGTGATCGACGCCTTCGTGCAGGAGTCGCAGGAGGAGCTCTTCCCGACGCGCGACGCGTGCGCGGCGTGGGCGCTGGAGCATCTCGACGGCCTGCGCTCGGGCGAGCTCGGCGGCAACCTCCTCTCCAAGTACTCCATGCTGGGGCGCTTCTACGCCACCCATGAGGGGCTCGACTTCGTGCAGGACGCCATCGCCGCCGCGATGGGCCCGGAGGCGGACGACGACGCCCTCGAGCAGCTCGCCGCGGTGATGGACTACCTGCGCACCGTGCTGCTCCACGTCCCGTTCGCCGAGACGCTCGCGGCCCGCCCGTCGTTCCGGGCGCGGTGGGACGTCGACGCCTGGAGCCACGCCGACTGCGCCGGCCCGCTCGGGGCGCACGCCACGCTGGAGGCGGTCGAGTACCCGACCAAGGTGGACCCGAAGAAGCGGGCCGTCATCGAGGACCGGGTGCGCTCGTTCGGCGAGCACGCCGCCGGCCTGGGCAAGTTCACCCGCACGATGTTCGCGCGCGACCTCCGACGGGACGTTGGCCGGGTCGGCGCGGCGGTGGCGGGATGAAGACGGTCATCCTGGCCGGCGGACGCGGCACCAGGCTGATGGAGGAGACGACGGCGCGGCCCAAGCCGATGGTGGAGATCGGGGGCCGCCCGCTGCTCTGGCACCTGATGCAGATCTACGCCGCGCACGGCCACCGCGAGTTCGTGGTGGCCTGCGGGTACAAGGGCGAGCAGATCAAGGAGTACTTCCGCAACCTGCTCCACCTCTCGAGCGACTTCACGGTGGAGCTTGCCACCGGGAACATGGAGCTGCGCAACGCCGCCACGCCCGACTGGCGGGTGAGCGTGGTGGACACCGGCCAGGACACGATGACCGGTGGCCGGATCCACCGCCTCGAGCCCTGGATCGGTCGGGAGCCCTTCATGGCCACCTACGGCGACGGGCTGGGCAACATTGACGTCACGGCACTGCTGGCGTTCCACCGCGCCCACGGCCGGCTCGTCACCATCACCGCCGTGCGGCCCCCGGCCCGCTTCGGCTCGCTGGTGCTCGACGACGGCCGCGTGCGCGAGTTCTCCGAGAAGAACCAGGCCGAGACCGGCTGGATCAACGGCGGATTCTTCGTGATGCAGCCCGAGGTCTTCGGCTACCTGGACGGCGACGCGACCGTGCTGGAACGGGAGCCGCTGGAGCGGCTGGCGCAGCAGGGGGAGCTGATGGCATACCAGCACGAGGGGTTCTGGCAGCCGATGGACACGCTGCGCGAGAAGGAGCTGCTCGAGGCGCTCTGGGAGTCCGGTGCGGCCCCTTGGCGGACATGGTCGTGAGCGCGTGGCGCGGACGCCGCGCGCTGGTCACCGGCACGACCGGGCTGCTGGGGGGATGGCTCACCGAGGAACTCCTCGCGCGCGGCGCCGAGGTCACGACCCTGGTCCGCGACTGGGTGCCGCTCTCGCGCGCGGTCACGGCCGGGATCCTCGACCGCTGCAACGTGGTCCGCGGCGACCTCGAGGACCTCGCCGTGGTCACCCGGGCGATCAACGAGTACGAGGTCGACTCGGTGTTCCACCTCGGCGCGCAGGCGATCGTGGGCACGGCCGTGCGCTCGCCGCTGTCGACCTTCGAGTCGAACATTCGCGGCACCTGGACGCTGCTCGAGGCGGTGCGGCAGTGCCCGCACAAGGTCGAACGCGTGGTGGTGGCGTCGAGCGACAAGGCCTACGGCGAGCACGACCGGCTGCCGTACACCGAGGACGCCCCGCTGCAGGGGCGCTTCCCCTACGACGTGTCCAAGTCGTGCAGCGACCTGATCGCGCTCTCGTACCACCACACCTGGGGGCTGCCGCTCGCGGTCACCCGCTGCGGCAACCTCTATGGCGGCGGCGACCTCAACTTCAGCCGCCTGATCCCCGGGACCATCGAGCTGGTGCTCCGGGGCGAGCGCCCGGTGGTCCGGTCCGACGGCACCTTCGTGCGCGACTACGTGTACGTGCGCGACGCGGTGGAGGCCTACCTCGCGCTCGCCGAGCGGCTGCCGGGTGACGGGATCACCGGGGAGGCGTTCAACTTCGGTCCGCAGCAGCCGCTCTCGGTGCTGGAGGTGGTGGCGGCGGTGCTCGAGGTGATGGAGCCGCGCTCCCGGGAGCCGGTGATCCTCGACCAGGCGCAGCACGAGATCACGCGGCAGTACCTCGACGGGACCAAGGCGCGCCAGCGCCTGGGCTGGGAACCGCGCTACTCGCTGGAGGCGGGGTTGCGCGAGACGGTGGCCTGGTACCGCGACCACCTCGCCGGCTGATCAGCCCGCCTCGGCGGTCCGCCGCACGCCCTCGGCGATCGCGGTCGACGGCCGCCACCCGGTGAGTTCCTCGAGCCGGGCGATCCGCACATCGTCGTGCTGCATCTCCTCGGGGCGCGTGGGCAGCGCGCCGAAGGCGAGCCGCGTCGGGGCGATCCCCAGGACCGCGGCACTGCGCTCGACGAACTCGCGCACGGTGATCAGTCGTCCGGTGGCGACGTTGACGATGCCGACGTCGCGGTGCGGCAGCGCCCCGAGACGGAGCATCCCTTCCACCACGTCGCCGACCCACGTGAAGTCGCGCCGCTGGGTGCCCGCCGTGAGCGGGATGGCGGCCGCGGAACCGGCGGCGCCGCGCAGCGTCGGCAGCAGCCGGCCGGCGTGCTCACCCGGGCCGTACACCGTGAAGAGCCGGGCCACCGTGGCCCGGACGCCGTGGCCCGCCGCCGCGGCGAGGAGGCGCCGCGTGCCGGCCTCCTTGGTGGTGCCGTACAGGGTGGTGGGGCGACACGGGGTGTCCTCGCGCAGGTCGCCGGCGGCGGTGCCGTATTCGAGCGCGGTCCCGGCGTGCACCACGTGCTGGCCCGGCCACGACGGGTCGGGCACCGTGGCCATGGCCTGCGCGAGCTCCGCGGGGAGCTCGGTGTTGATCCGCTCCGCGGCCGCCACCGCGCGCTCGGCGGGATCGACGCCGTAGCCGGCGAGGTTGAACACGATCGCCGGTCGGTGGGCGGCGATGACTGCCGCACCGGTGCCCGGCTCGGACAGGTCGACCTGCACGGTGCCGCCGGCTCCCCGGGAGGTCGTCACCACCTCGGCCCCCGCCGCGGCAAGGGTTGCGGCGACGTGCCCACCGATGAACCCGAGGGCACCGGTGACCAGCACCCGCCGACCGCGGTAGGCCGTCCGCCAGTCGTCGGTCACGGTGGACCCCGACCTGCGTCGTCCCATGCCATGAACGCCGCGCCGTCGAGCGGACCGGCCACGATCCGATAGCCATTGCCCGACCGTGTCGGTCCGTCGACCACCCAGAAGCGACGGTCGGGAAACGCCGCGGCAAGGGCGGGCCGGAGCGAGTCGCCCGGGTCCCAGGCGAAGATCGGTTCGTTCCCGTCGAGGAGCAGCGGATTGTACACCACCGCCGAGGCGTAGTCGGGATGGCGGTCGCCGCGCACCAGCAGGATGCCGTCGCGCAGCGCGGGGTCCGCCGCGAGCTCGCGCGCCTCCGGGCGCATCTTCCGATAGTGGTGGTACTTGTCGACCGCGCGCCACGGGACGAAGAGCACAAGCGTGAGGGTCGCGAGGAGCCCCGTGCCCGCGAGGACCCGAGCCTCGGCGCGGGTGCCGCCCGCGCGGGCACCGAGTTCCACGAGTCCGCGGGCAGCAAGCACGGCCGACGGCACGATGATCAGGAACCAGTACCGGGCGCCGAAGTCCGGCCCACCGCTGAAGTAGTAGAGCGCATGGACCCCGACCACCGAGGCGATCACCAGCAGCATCTGCCGGTCGCTCCGCCGCAGGCTGCCCACCACGAACAGCAACAGGATCGGCACCAGCGATCCGGTCGGCCATCCCAGCAGCTCGGTGTTCACCTGGAACGCGTTCATGTTCGTGTTGATGAGGACGTCGGGGAGTCCGTGCCCGGGGAGGGGGTCGAGCCCGGGCCAGCCGAGTCCGCGGTTCGCCCCGAATCCCAGCGCGTTGGTGCCCGGGCCGTAGGTCGCATCGGTGTACTGCATGATCGGGAACGTCCGCGCTGATCCGGTGAGATGCGCGTTGTACGGGAACACCAGCGAGCCGGTGACCACCGTCGCGATCGTGAGGGTGGCGGAAGGCGCCAGTCGCCAGTGCCGCCCTCGCGCACCAAGCGACCACAGGCCGAGGAGCAGCGCCACCACGAAGCCCTCGAGCGGGCGGATGAGCGCCACGACACCGATGCCGACCCCGCCCGCGACGGCCCACCGGATGCGCGGCTCGCGCCGGAGGCGGGCCACCGCCACGGCGGCCACCAGTGCCGCGGTGAGCGTGGCCGTGTGGGTCATCAGGTTCATCGCCATGAACAGCGACCATGGCGAGAGCGCGAACAACAGCGTGGCCACCCGCGCCGTGCGGCGGGGATAGACCTCACGGAGCACGGTGTGGGCGAGCAGCACGTTCACGCCGCCCAGGATCGGATTGACGAGCCATGCCGCGCCGAAGAATGCCCCGACCGCGAGGATGAACGGCCAGCCGGGCGGCACCGGTGAGAACCACCGCGTCGCCTGGTAGCTCATCAGGTCGACATTGAACGCCTCGGGCACCGGCGGGAGCGGCAGGGTCAGGTGGCCGTCCGCGAGGTAGCGTGCCTGGATCAGGTAGACCACTTCGTCCGGAACGTGGGGATGCCGCTGGTAGGAGAGAATCGCGAGCGCCGCCGCGGCGACGGTCACGAGCGCCGCCAGGCGCCAGGCGAGCCGGTCCGGCGCGGCAGGCGTCGGGACGGCGTCCCGGTCGCTCGGCCCCAGGAGGCGGTCGGCCCGGGCGCGGATCGCGTCGAGGTTCGCGCCACCGAGCGAGAGCGCGAAGAGGATGGCGGTGCCCAGGTGCACCGCCTGGATCAGCGAGGCGAGAAGCAGCTCGGAGACATATGTCCCCGCGTCACGCGACAGCGTGGCGCTGGTGAGGACGAAGGTGGCCACGGTGACCGGCAGGGCTCCGCGCGGTGCCTCGCGCAGCGCACGCGTGACCGGATGGCGGTGGCGAACCAGCAGCGCTCCCACGATGACCAGCTCGATCGTGAGCGTCGCGAGGGCCCACCACGGTGCCCGCGCAGTCAGCAACCACGGGGCGGGGTAGTGCTGGTAGCCCACCAGGTTCCCCGCCTCGACCACCGCCAGGGTCGCCGCCATGCCGCACCCGAGCAGCAGGGCCCACCCGAGGGGGTGTCCCGGGACCGGGCGATCGGCGGCGACGCGCGAATCGCTCATCGCGGCGCCGCCACGGTCAACGGCCGGGGAGTCGCGACCGCTGGTCGTCGACCACGTCGCGAATGATCGCGGCCAGCGGCGTGCGCGGGCGGAAGTCGATGGTGCGCTCGAGGCGCGCGAGGTCGGGGACCCGGCGCTGCATGTCCTCGAACCCCTCCGCGTACGCCTCGGCGTACGGGATGTGCTCGATCGTGGAGCGGCTCCCCGCCGCGTCGCGCACCAATTCGGCGAGCCGGCGGATCGTCACTTCCTCGTCCGAGCCGACGTTGAACACCTGCCCCACCGCCTCCGGCGTGGCGATCAGGCGCAGCACCGCCTCGACCGCATCCTGCACGTGCCCGAAGCAGCGCGACTGCTCGCCGGTGCCGTACACCGTGATCGGTGCGTCGGCGAGCGCCTGCGCGGCGAAGTTCGGCAGCACCATGCCGTAACGCCCGGTCTGCCGCGGGCCGACGGTGTTGAAGAACCGGGTGATGATCACCGGGACCTGCTTCTCGCGCAGGTACGCGAGCGCCAGCCACTCGTCGAGCGCCTTGGAGCAGGCGTACGCCCAGCGGGAGTGCGAGGTCGGGCCGAGCTGCAGGTCGGCCTCCTCGGAGAACGGCAACCGGGTGCTCTTGCCGTAGACCTCGCTGGTCGAGGCAATCAGGACCAGCTTCTGCTTCTTGGCCGCCGCGGCGAGCACCACCTCGCTCGCCTTGACGTTGGTCTCGATGGTGTGGACCGGGCGCTCCACGATCAGGCGCACCCCCACCGCGGCGGCGAGGTGGATCGTCACGTCGCAGCGGTCGACGCACTCGGACACCAGTGGCTGGTCCAGCGCGCTGCCGATGCGGTAGCTGAACCCGGGCCGCTCGACGAGGTGGGCGATGTTGTCCATGCTGCCGGTGGAGAGGTCGTCGAGCACCAGCACCTCGTCGCCGCGCTCGATGAGCCGCGCGGCCAGGTGCGACCCGATGAATCCCGCGCCGCCGGTGATGAAGTACCGCATGACCCGCCTCAGCTGAGGGTGGAGAGGACCCGGGTGTCGCCGCGGTCGGCCGCTGCCGCCCGGACGATGTCGAGGTATCGCGGCACCACCGTGCGCTCGGTCCACATCGACTCGAGGGCCCGATGGCCCGCCCGCGCGAGCCGGTCCCGATGTCCCGGATCCTGCAGGAGCCGCGCCATGGCCGCCTCGAGCTCACCCTGATCGGAGAACAGCTCGCCGCCACCCGAGGCGGCGATCAGCTCGGGGAGCGGGCCGAGCCGGCGGGCGATCACCGGGGTGGACTGGCGGAACGCCTCGAGCAGGATGATGCCGAACGTCTCGTAGCAGCGCGAGGGGACGATCAGCGCCACCGCGTGGCGGTACCACTTCGCCAGGTCGGCGCCGGCGACCCGGCCCAGGAACCTGACCCGCTGGTGACCCTCCGCCTGGGCGCGGAGCGCCGCGGCATAGTCGCCGTCCCCGGCGACCACCAGGTCGGTCGCGCCGTCCCCCGCGAACGAGGGAATGACGTCCTGCAGCCCCTTGATCGCCTCCAGCCGGCCGACGAAGAGGAAGTAGGGACGCGGATGGGGGCGCTGCTCGTCGGCCGCGACGGGTTGCGAGGCCGCCTCCGGCAGGAAGTAGGGGAGGACATCCATCTCGCGCGGGAAGCCGAACTCGCGGTGCTTGTCGCGGCTGAACTCGCTCATGGCGATGAAGCGCTGCACGTGATGCAGCTGCCGCTCGAGGGTGCCGGTCCAGCGCCACCACTGCGGCGGCCTCCGGTAGCGGAGCTGGCAGCGGAAGCACTCCTGCCCGGTGCACCGTTCCCGGGCGTGGCGCCGGAGCACGTGGGTCGGGCACGCGAGCCAGTGCTCGTGCGCCATGTGCAGCCTCACCGCGTCGCCCACGGCGTACAGCCCCGGTCCGCCGAGGAGCGAGATGTTGTGGTAGGTGATCACGTCGGGCGAGCGCTCGGCGAGCAATCGCGCGATGCGTCGACCGTAGGCCAGCGGGCGGCCGGTCTGCTGCGCCAGCAGTGGCGCCACCACGCCGAGCCGGCTCCGGAGGGCGATCACCTCGATCCCCTCGGGTTCCGGCTCTCCCGGTGCGGGTCTGCGGCCGGCCAACGCGCGGTAGCCCTCGGTCTCGTGGATCACGGTCACCTGGTGGCCGGCTCGGACCAGTCCGCGCGCGAGGCGCTGGATCCCGATGCCGTCGCCGCCAAAGTTCCACGGGGGATAGAACGTCGTCAGGAACGCGAATCGCAGCCCGCTCATGCCGCCGCCTCGCGCAGCGCCGCCAGCGCGGACTCGGCGGCGGCGTCCCAGCTCAGCGCCTGCGCCCGCCGTCGCGCCACCTCGCCCATGGCGATTCGGGCCGGCTCATCATCCATCAAGCGGATGATTGCCGCGGCGAGGGCATCCTCGTCGCCGGGCGGGATGAAGAGCCCGCCACCCTCCAGCACCTGCGGCAGCGGCGAGGCCGTGGTCGCGATGGTCGGCGTCCCGGTTGCCGCGCCCTCCACCGGTGGCAGCCCGAACCCCTCGGAGGCCGAGGGCAGCACGACCGCAAGCGCGCCGGCCATGAGATCGCGCATCGTGGGATCGGGAAGAAACCCGGTCCAGTGCACCAGCTGCTCGGTGCCGCCGGTGCGGATCGCCGCCTCGATGGCGCCGTGTGCGCCGAGGAACGCGTCGCCGGCGCGCGCACCGACGAGCACCAGGTGCAGCGGCTCGCCGCCCCGCGCCGCCACGCGCGCGTGGGCTCGCACCAGCACGTCGACGTGCTTGTGGGGCGAGAAGCCGCCGGCGTACAGCAGCCACCGGCCCCCGGGCGGGATCCCCGCTGCCCGGGCCGCCGCCGCGACCGCGGCGGGCTCCGCCGGGACACGGTACACGTCGGCCGGGGCGAGCGGAGCGATCCGGATCCGTGCCGCAGCGAGCCGGTGCACCGCGGCGATCTCGGCCGCCGCGTACTCCGAGATCGTGAGGATCAGCCGCGCCTGGCGCAGCGCGAGCCACACCTTGGCGCGCCAGAACCAGCGGGCGCGCCGCGACGGCAGCGTGTATTCGGGGAAGCGCTCGGCGATCGCGTCCATCACCGTGACGACCGCGCGCTGGCGAGGCGGAATCGGGAAGTAGCCGTACACGCTCGGGGAGAAGAACACGTCGGCGTCCGCGGCGGCCACGGCGCGGGTGAGGCGCAGCATGTCGGCAGGGCTGCGACTCGAGTCGGCCGCCGCCGCCTGGGTTGGCGCGACGCGCTGGTCGACCACGACTGGCGTCACATTGGTGGCGGCCAGGGTGAACGATTCCGCCGAGCGCGGATCGAGCAGGCAGACAAACCGGTCATCGGGCGCGCGGCGGACCATCGCGGGGAGCAGCTCGCGCACCACCCTGCCATAGCCGCGAGCGTTGGCCCAGCACGTGGTGTCGACCGCGATGCGCAGACTCAACAGCGATTCCCCCAACCGGGCGGCCGGGGCCGGAGTGCCTGCAGGGGCCCTGCCTCGGTCATGGAAGGTCCGGAGGATGCGGGGGTGGGGGCGCCGGTGCCACGGGAAAGCTAGCGATACCCGGTGGCGGGCGAATGTCGACGGTCGGGATGTCCGGCGGTCGCAGCTTCCGTGCCCCCCGGACGGGGGACATCATCCATCGGGGCACGTCGATTGCGCCCGAGATTCCCGGCCGTGTCCTCGCGGTCCGATCCCCAGCCCGGAGTGCCGTTGGGCCTGCTCCTTCGCCGCCTCGATCGCCTCGTGGAGTTGCTCACCCTGGCCGCGCGCCACGCCGACGGCGCCGCGGGATTCCGGGCGCTGCTTGCGTGCTACGCGGCCACCTTCCGCGATCCGATGAGTCGCCGGGAGGTGATCCTGCCGCTGCGGGTCGGCGCGGCCCGCGCCCAGCTGGTGATGCGAGCGTCGGACATCTACACCGTGGCGGAGATATTCCGCGAGCGACAGTACGCCCTGGCCCGGCCGCTCGGTCCCGCCCCGGTGATCGTCGATGCGGGGGCCAACATCGGCGTTGCCGCCAAGTGGTTCCGACTCAACCACCCGGACGCCACGCTGGTGGCGGTGGAGCCGGTCGATGCCAACCACGACCTGCTGCGCCGGAACTTCAGCGGCGATGCCCGTGCCGTGGTGGTGCGAGCCGCGCTCGCCGAGGCCGCCGGCACGGTGACCATGGCGCCGGCCGCACACGGGGCGGAACACGCCGTTCGCGAGGCCGCGGCTGGCGGGGAAGCGGTGCCCGCGCTTCGGCTCGACGCCCTCCTGGCCGAGCACGGGATCGACCGGATCGACCTGCTCAAGCTCGACGTCGAGGGGAGCGAGATCCTGGCGCTGCGAGGGCTCGGTGCCCTGCTCGATCGCGTGGGAGCGATCGTCGCGGAGGTGCATGAACGGGAAATTGATGTCGGGGCGTTCTACCGGCTCCTCCAGGAGCACGGATTCTCCGTGGTGCGCCGACGTCAGTACCGCGAAGGGGCAGAGCAGGGCGTCCACACCATGGAGGCCTGGCGCGAGCCGGCATGACCGCCGCTAGGCGTGTTGCATGGCTGCAACGCATCTGGCAGGGCTGTGGCAGGCCTGCAACGGCCGGCCGGGGCCGGATCCCTGAAGGACCGACAATCCGCGCGATCGCCGGGCACGACGATTGCCGCGATGGACGAGAACCCCCAACGGAACCCTTGTCGTCCCCGCGCACCGCAGGAGCTCCCCGGAGCCCTCACCGAGCGGTCGCGCAAACCTACCGGAGGTACTGCATGATTCCCAGGCGCAATCTCCTCGGCTGGCTGCTGGCCGGGACGGCGGGCGTGACGCTCGCCCCTCGCCACCTCGCGGCGGATTCGCGGGAGGGCAATGACGGCGAGTGGCTTGACGCGATCGCCAGGCGCCGCCACAAGGCGTTCCTCGACATCCGCGGGTTTGCCGCCGACGGCACTCCATTTCGCAAGGCGGCCAACCTGCACCGCGCGCTGACCGAGGCGCACGGCGCTCGCGCCGACGAGGTCGGCATCGCGTTCGGGGCCGGCTCGTCGTCGATCGCCTACGTGCTGGGCGAGGGGATCTGGGAGGAGTACCGGGTCGGCGTGAAGGTCGCGGGTGCGGCCCGCGACGCCGAGGAAGCCCGCTCCCTGGCTGCCGAGCCGAAGCGCTGGGCCGCGGCGCACGGGGAGGAGATTCGCGGCATGCTCGCCAAGGAGATGCGCGTGCTGGCGTGTCGCAACTCCCTTTGGCGCTGGGCGCGCGACTTCGCGGCGGTCACCGGCGAGGCGCCGGAGCGGGTCAACGAGAAGCTGATTGCCGGCCTGCACAAGGGCGTCGAGCCGGTCCCGGCGATGATCGCCGCGGCGGTGCTGGCGCAGGGCCGCGGGCTGTCGTACGTGGCCATCGAGTAGTCGTGTGACGGAGGATCTCACGGCGAGGACGGCGAGGCCTCCGAGCTGGTCGCGAAGCTGGCGCTGGCTCGATGTGGCCGCTGCCTTGGTCGTCCTTGTGGCCATCGGGTACCTGGTGTTTCGGGTTCCCCTGCGCGGGCGGCACGACCTGATCGGCACCGGGCTCCTTCCGGACTTCCTGTTCGTCCTGGCGGGTGTGGTGCTTCTCAGGGCGCTGTTCACGCTCCCTCGCCGCTCGAGCGCCCTGACGCGAGCGGTCGTCCGGGCGGTCACCTATCTGGGCGTGTTCCTCATCGCCGCGATGGCGACAACGCGATCGGCGCTGGCTCGGCACGAAGCTGGTGCGGACGAGGTGTGGCCTCCGCGCGTGGAAATTGCCCAGCGGGCGGAGGTTGCTGAGCTGGATCCGCTGGACCGGGCCGAGTGGGCGCTGCGACTCGCGCTGCATGCCGTCGAAGATCCCCAACGGATCGATCACCCTCCTTCGATCCCGGCGACCTGGCCGTGGCCCGCTGACGTTCACCTCGGCGTTCGCGTGACGGCGCAGGGTGCCGAACTCTGGGCCCGTGTCGCGGACAGCGAGGTTGCCTGTCACGCGTTGGCCTGGTCCGAGGTCGACGAACTCTCGCGTGAAGCGCTGGTGCCCGCCTGTGCGGACGACCGACCACCGCCACCGGAGCTGGCGTTCACCCCCGCCATGCGCACCCAAACCCTCGCCCCTGAGGTTCTCGATGCCGCGGGCGAGGAATGGCCACAGCACCGCCGCGACGCGGACCGCACCGCCGTGTCCCACGCCGTCCTCGATGCCCCGGCCGCGCCATCGGGTTGGCGCACGGCGCTGCGCACGCCGGTGCGCGCGAGCGCGAGCGTCGTCGACGGGCGGGTGCTCGTGGGTGGGCACGGCACGGGACTCGTCGCCGCGCTCGACCTGCACAGTGGCGCGATCGCGTGGATTGCCCACGCGCCGAACTGGGTGCATCAGGAGCCGGTGAGCGACGGCGCCATCGTGGTGGTTGGGTTCGGCGACAACGACCGCTCGTTCCGCGGCCTGGCTCCCTCGGGCATCGCCGCCTTCAATCCCGACAACGGGGCGCCCCTCTGGACGGCGTTCGACGAGAGCTCGGTGATGACCTCGCCGATCCTCACCGACGCCCGCGTGGTCTACGCCACCGCGGCCGGGCTTCTCAAGGCACGCGACCGAGCCACCGGCGCGTTGCTCGGCGAGACGCCGCTGCCCGGAGGGGTGATCATGGGTCCTCCGGTGGCGAGTGGCGACACGCTCGTCGCGACCCTGGACATCAACGTGGTGTGCGCCCATTCGCTCACCACGCTGCGCGAGTTGTGGTGTCGCGAACTTCCCTGGCTGCGGATGGTTGGGCACTCCTCCGCGGCCATCGCCGATGGCCGCGTGGTGCTGAGCGCGGTGGCCACGGCGCGGACCCTCGGCCTGGCGGACCTCCGCGGGATGGGACCCGGCACGCTCAAGGAGCTCGCCCGGTCGGTGCTGTTTCCGCTCTACTGGGAGGTGGTGCCGGCCGGGCAGGTCGTCCTCGCGCTCGACCTCGCCAGCGGGGCCCCGCTCTGGCGGGGACCGTTCTACGCCACGCGCCGGGTCGTGGATGGCCACACCGCCGGCACGCCGGCGATCAGCGGGGGGCGCGGGGTCGTGGTGCTGCCCAACGCCGACACGGTGGTAGCGTTCGACCTCGCCACCGGCCGTCCCGCGTGGTCGGCGGGCGCCCACGCGGCCCGCGGTCCGGCCCTGGTCGCGCGTGGCCACGCCATCGTGGCCGGGCGTGACGGGGTCATCGAGGTGCGCCGGATCGGCGACGGAGTGCTCGCCTGCACCGTCACACGCGAGACCGGATGGGACCGAGCCGGGCCGGCGCTTGCGGGAGCGCTGGCGGTGTTCGTCGATCTCGACGGGGTGGTCGAGGCGATCCCGCTGGACGACCTCCTGAGCTGCAATGGAACGGGTGCATCTCCTGCGTCGGCTCGGTAGCGCTGTGCCGCCGTGCGAGCGGTCCCGAATCCTTCATTGTGGTCCGATCGCGTCGTGCGCGAGGAGTCAGCCGTGAACCAGCACGCCCCGGGAGCGCAGTCGCCGGCGAACCCGTCACGCTCGTGGACGGATATCCCGCTGCTCGTGCTGGCAATTCTTGCGGCCGGCTACCTGACCGCGCTGTCGCTCCCGGCGGCGGGATCGCCCCTGATCACCGTGGCGACCCTGGTGGTCGTCGCCCTCTTCTTCCTGGTCCTCGCGCTGGCCGTCGCGATGGTGGCGATTCGTCGCGGCAGGCTCCGCGCCTGGTGGCGCGTGCCCGCCATGCTGGTGGCGCTGGGCCTGGTCGCCCTCGCCGCCGAGCGCTGGACGGCGTGGCAGCGGGCCCTGCACGCCTGGCCGCCCGTGCCGGAGGAATCGCTCGCCGACGACCTTGATCGCCTGGAGCCCCACCTGCGGGCCCGCTGGGGCGTCGCGTTGGCTGTCCATGCGCTCGCCAATCGGCGGGATGCCGCCCAGTTGCCGGGCATCCCGGCGGACTGGCCGCTACCCGAGGGAGTCACGGTGGCCGTCGACTCGAGTGCGGTGGCGACTCATGTCTGGGCGCGGACGCCCGAGGGCGCCACGGCTTGCGCCTCGCTGCAGCACGCTGCCGAACCGCTCGATTCGATCGATGCGTGCGACCGTCACCCGGTTCCCGCGCGCGATCGGTTCGTGCCACCGCCTCGGCCCGACTCGCCGCCAGGGATCCCGGTGGCGGTCGCGACCACGGCATCGTGGCGCCAGTACCGCCAGGATGCGGCCCGCGGTGGCGCGGCGCAGTCCGTCGGCGTGCTCGACAGCGGATGGGTCGCTACCACCCCCGGCGGAATCCGGGCCTCGGTCAGCGTGGTGGGTCGTGACGTGCTGGTTGGCGGCCACGGGATCGGCGCGCTCACCGTGCTTGACCTGGAAACCGGGGCGCTGCGATGGTCGACCCGATTGCCCAACTGGATTCACCAGGACCCGGCGAGCGATGGGGCGGTGGTGGTGGTCGGGTTCGGGGACAACGACGGATCCTTCAGCGGCCGGGCACCCTCGGGCGTTGCCGCCTATGAACTGGCCACCGGCCGGCACCTGTGGACGGCGTTCGAGCGGAATTCACTCATGACGTCGGTCGCCCTTCATGATTCGGGCGCCGTGTACGTGACCGGCGACGGCACCGTGCGCATCCGCGACGCGCGCACCGGGCGGCTGCGCGCCGAAGCGCAGGTGCCGGGCGGCGCGATCATGGCGCCGGTGGTGCTCGCCGGTGACACGGTCGTGACGACACTGGACCGGGCCAAGGTTTGCGCCCTCACGGTCCCCGACCTCGCGACGCTCTGGTGCCGTCACCTCAAGCACACCCGGATGCTGGGGCACTCGGCCGCCTCCGTCGCCTCCGGCCGCGTCTATCTCAGCGGGCAGACCACGCTCCTGTCGCTCACGCCGCGCGACTGGCCGTGGCTCGGCCGGGGATTGCAGTCGCGCCTGGTGCGACGGTCGCTCGAGTACGCGGGCGATCACGAGGTGATCGCGGGTGTGCAGGTCTGGGCGCTCGACCTGGCGACTGGCGCCACCGCTTGGGTAGGTCCCCATTTCCCCTATCAGGGGCATGTCAACGGTCACATCTCCGGGACGCCGGTGATGGTCGATTCCGTCGGCGTCGCGGTCCTGCCGAACGCCGATCGACTGGTGGCGTTCCGTGCCGCCACCGGCGACACCCTGTGGTCGCATCCCTCGCGTGCGTCGCGCGGTCCGCCGCTGGTCGCCCACGGCCACGTGCTGCTCTCGGGCGGCGATGGGGTCGTCGAAGTCCGGCGTCTCCTTGACGGCGGACTGGTCTGCACGCTCACCCGGACCACCGGCTGGGATCGCGCCGGGCCCGCGCTCGCCGCGGGGTTGGCGATCTTCGCCAATCGCAATGGCGTGGTGGAGGCCATCCCGCTCGACGACCTCGTCGGCTGTCGCGCGCCCGGGGCGGAGCGACCCGGGAACGACTAGCTTCCCGGTGCGGCGCATGATGTGCCGGACCACTCCCCTCCAGATCCGCTGTCACGCCACTTGTCGCCGGAGCATCGCGTGATCGAAGAGATTGCAGGCAACGAGTCCGCGCGCCTCGAGCATGCCGTCACCGTGGTGATTCCCGCCTTCAACGAGGGCGGCCATGTCGCGGGCCAGGTCGAGGCGGTGCGGCGCACCCTCGAGGCCACCGGCTGGGCGTTCGAGATCATCGTGGTCGATGACGGCTCGGCGGACGACACCGCCGCCGAGGCCGACCGCACCGGTGCCCGCGTGCTGCGGCGCACCCGCAACCGCGGCTACGGTGCCGCCCTGCGGCTGGGGATCTCGCGGGCGCGGCACGACTGGATCCTGATCACCGACGCCGATGGCACCTACCCGGTGGAGGCGATCCCCGAGCTGCTGGCGCAGGCCGACGACAACGAGATGGTGGTCGGCGCCCGACTCGGCGCGTCGGTGCAGATCCCCTGGGCCCGGCGCCCGGCCAAGTGGTTCCTCAACCGGCTGGCCGGCTACCTCGCGGGCCAGCGGCTGCCCGACATCAATTCCGGGCTCCGCCTGATGCGCAAGTCGCTGGTGGAGCGCTACGAGTTCCTGCTCCCCGACGGCTTCTCGTTCACCACCACGATCACCCTGGCGGCGGCGTGCAACGGGCACGCATTCGCCTACGTGCCGATCGACTACCACGCCCGGCTGGGGCAGTCGAAGATCCGCCCGCGGCACGCCTACGACTTCACCATCCTGATCCTGCGCACGATCGTCTTCTTCAATCCGCTCAAGGTGTTCATCCCGCTCGGGGCGGCGCTCGCCGCGGCCGGCATCGCCAAGACGATCTACGACATCACTCGCGACAACCTCTCCGAGTCGGCGGTGCTCGGCATTGTGGGGGCGCTGGTGGTGTGGGCCGTGGGCCTGCTCGCCGACCAGAACATGCGAGTGGCCAAGCGGCGATGAATCCCTGGCTCAAGGGAGCCATCAGCGTCGCGCTGCTGGCACTGCTCTTCGTCGTCCTGCCCTGGGGCGACGTGCGCGACGCGGTGACCCGGCTTCCGCCGACGACCTGGCTCGCGGTGCTCGGCGGCTTCCTTGCCGGCCACGCGCTGGGGATCTTCAAGTGGCGGCTGTTCGTCAACGCGGCGCGCGCCGGCATCGATCGCAGCGATGCCGCGCTCTGCTACGCCGCCGGGCTGTTCACCAACCTGTGCCTGCCGAGCATCATCGGCGGCGACATCCTGCGCGCCGCGCTCGCCGGCCGGATCACCCGGCGTCCGGAGGCGGCGCTGTGGGGCGGCGTGATGGACCGCCTCACCGACATGGTGGCGCTGGCGCTGCTGGTGCTCGCCGGCGCGCTGCTGTCGCGCCAGCAGCTCGAGGGCGCCTTCGCGCAGGTGCTCACGGTGGGGCTGGTGGTGGGTGTCGCGCTGCTGGCGCTGGCGCTGCCGCTGATGCTGCGCCGACCGCTTGCGCGCTGGCCGCGCCGGCTGCGCCGACCGATCGGTCGCGGACTCGTCGGCATGCGCCGGCTGTGGCGGCGACCGGCGCTCGCACTCGCCGGCCTGGCGATCTCGCTCACGATCCAGGGTGGATTCGTCCTCCTCAACGCCTGGCTCGGCCGGAGCCTCGGGATCGACGTCGGCCTCGCGGTGTGGTTCCTGGCGTGGCCGCTCGCCAAGATCACCGCACTTCTGCCGATCTCGCTCGGCGGGCTGGCGGTGCGCGAGGCCTCGCTCGCCGCGCTGCTGCTGCCGTTCGGCGTGCCGGCCGCCCTGAGCGTGGTGTGCTCGCTCCTTTGGCAGTCGGTGCTGATCGCCGGCGGGCTGCTCGGCGGCCTCGTGTGGCTGGTGCTCGGTCGCCGCCGCCGCGCGGCGCTCGGGGCGATGTCGGCGCAGCTGCACGTGGCCCGCGCGGGGCGTCCGTGAGCGGCACCCGTCCGCGGGTGGTGATCCTCGGCGCCGGTCCCGCCGGGGTCGGCGGCGCGTGGAAGCTCCGGCAGCTGGGGCGCGCCGACGTGACGGTCCTCGAGCAGCATGCGGTGCCCGGCGGCAATGCCGGATCGTTGGAGTTCGGAGGGATGCGGGTAGACTACGGCTCGCATCGGCTGCATCCCGCCACCGATCCCGCGATCATGGCCGACATCCGCGCCCTGCTGGGCGACGACCTGCTCGACCGGCCGCGGCATGGGCGGATCGGGTTGCGCGGGCGCTGGATCCACTTCCCGCTCAAGCCGCAGGACCTGCTGCTGCGGCTCGATCCCGGGTTCGCGCTCGGCACGCTTGCCGACATGGTGCGCAAGCCGTTCCGCGCGTCGGGCGGCGCCGACACGTTCGCCGACGTGCTGCTCGCCAACCTCGGCCCGACCATCTGCCGCGAGTTCTACTTCCCGTATGCCCGCAAGATCTGGGGGCGCGAGCCGGAGGAGCTCTCGGGGATCCAGGCGCGGCGTCGCGTGTCGGCGGGATCGTTCGGGAAGCTGCTCCGCAAGGTCCTCGGTGCGGTGCCGGGGTTCAAGCCGCCGGGTGCCGGCCGCTTCTTCTACCCGCGGCACGGCTACGGCCAGATCAGCGAGGCCTACGCCCACGATGCGGCGCGTCTCGGCGCCGAGCTGCGCTATCGCCGCCGGGTGACGCGACTGGTGCCGCCCGCCGATGGGCAGGCTCCATGGGTGGTGGAGGCGGAGCACGACGGCGCGGTCGAGCGGCTCGAGGCGGACCATCTCTGGTCGACCATCCCGATCACGGTGCTCACGCGGCTGATCGGCGACGGGGTGCCGGCCGAGGTGCACGAGGCCGCGGCGGCGATGCGCTACCGCGGGATGCTGCTGGTGTACCTCTCGCTGCCGGTGCCGCAGTTCACCGAGTTTGACGCGCACTACTTCCCGAGTGCCGATTTGCGCATCACGCGCCTCTCCGAGCCGAAGAACTACGCGGTGCGCACCGAGCCGGCGGGAAGCACGGTGCTCTGTGCCGAGCTGCCGGCGGGCCCGGACGATCCGTGGTGGACGATGGACGACGCGGCGCTCGCTGCGCTGGTGCTCGACGACCTGCGACGCGCGGGAATCCCGGCGCCGGTGGAGCCGACCGCGGTCCACGTGCGCCGGCTGCCGCAGGCGTACCCGATCTACCTCAACGGCTACGAGCGGTGGTTCGAGGTGCTCGATCGCTGGGCGGGGTCACAGCCGCGGCTGCTCAGTTACGGTCGGCAGGGTCTCTTCGCGCACGACAACACCCATCACGCACTGGCCATGGCGTACGCGGCGGCGGAGTGCCTCGACGCGGGCGGGTTCAACGACGCGCGGTGGGCGGAGCACCGGCGGGAGTTCGAGGGGCACGTGGTGGAGGATTGACGAGAGAAGCGGACAGAGAGAAGCGATTGCGGACCGGCTCGCTTCTCTCTGTCCGCCTCTCTCGTCAGTGAATCATCCACTCCGCCGACAGCTCCGTCGTCCCCCACGCCATCCGCAGCTCGCCGCGCGCGCCCTCGCGCGCCGGGATCAGCCACATCGTGAGCGATTCGACCGGCGATGCGAGGGTTCGCATCCGCAGCGGGATGCGCGCGACATCGTTGGCGGTGGTGTAGTCGCCGGCGGACTGCCCGACGTTCCGCTGGACGATGAGCGTCCAGCCCTCCGGCGTCGGCAGCGTGAAGAGTGCGTACCGGCCGGCCGGGAGCATCGCGCTGCCGAGCATCAGGTCGAAGTCCGTCTCCAGGGTCGTGATGGCGTTGGCGCCGGTGCGCCACACCTCGCCGTAGGGCACCAGCGAGTCGGTGTGCAGGGCGCGGCCGCGCAGGTGCGGCTGGCCCCAGTCGAGCCGGATGGTGCGGGCGGTGGCGCCCTCGCCGGCCATCTCGCTCACGGTGGCGGTGCCGCGGGTGCTCGGCGCCAGGCGCAGGGCGTCCTGGGCGGCGAGCGGTGCCGAGGTGGCAATCATGAACACGGTCAAGGCAATGGTGCGGGGCATGATGCTGCTCCGGTCGTGGCGATGGGTGTGGTTGGAGTGGTCCGATTCAGAACCAGGACAGCCTGGCATTCACGGCGACGAGGAGAACGGCCAGCGCGGCGGCGGCGACCAGCACCCAAACCCACAACGGCCAGCCACCCTCGCGTGGGGGCAACTCGGCCCGGAGCGAAGGCAGTTCGGCATCGTCCCGGTTCCCTGACACCGGGCCATCGAGCTCGCGCTGCGGGTCGGGCATGGCGTGCCTCCTGATCGGGCGGCACCGTGCCGCCGCAGGAAGACAGCCGCGCCCCGCTCCGGGCGCAAGGGGGACGCAGGACGCCCCGCCCGGCGCTGGGCCTGACGGGGCGTCGAGATGCGGCATGGGCCCGGCGCGATTCGAACGCGCGACCTCTTGCTCCGGAGGCAAGCGCTCTATCCAGCTGAGCTACGGACCCGGAAACTGCGTGCGACAGCGCGAGGGGCGAAGCGCGAAGGGCGGTGACCGCCCCTCGCCCCTCGCAGTGTCGCATGTCGCGGTGTTCCAGTCGGGGCGCCCGGATTTGAACCGGGGACCTCCTGCTCCCGAAGCAGGCGCGCTAACCGGGCTGCGCTACGCCCCGCACTTCACTTCACTGGCTCACCGGGCGAGCCCGGCGGCTTCCTGCATGGGCCCAGAGGGATTCGAACCCCCAGCCTTCTGATCCGTAGTCAGATGCTCTATCCAGTTGAGCTATGGACCCTCGTCCCGAACCCCGCTCCGCGGGGCGAGGGACCTGCTTCCCATGGGCGGTACAAGACTCGAACTTGTGACCTCTACGATGTCAACGTAGCGCTCTAACCAACTGAGCTAACCGCCCGTTCACGACGACGGGCAGGCGACCCGTGGGCCGGCTGCCCGACGCTGCACCTGCATGGCGGGGGTGGGATTTGAACCCACGACCTCCGGGTTATGAGCCCGGCGAGCTACCAGACTGCTCCACCCCGCGACGTATCCTGCGACCCAGCTTCGGGTCATTCCAGCATGCTGCGGCCCCGTCCTCCGCCCCCTCCCCTCGCCGTGCCCTCGCGTCGCTCGGGACATGGCTCGGGGTCGGGGTGACAGCGGCCTCAGCGAGAGCGGGAAACGGGACTCGAACCCGCGACCCCAACCTTGGCAAGGTTGTGCTCTACCAACTGAGCTATTCCCGCGACTTCCCGCGAAACGCCAAACTAGGCCGCCCCGCGCCGGTCCGCAACCGCTCCGGCCTGCCACACCCGCCGCCGGATCCGGCCCCTGGAGTGGAGGCGAGGGGAATCGAACCCCTGACCTCCTGAATGCCATTCAGGCGCTCTCCCAACTGAGCTACGCCCCCCAAGTACCCGGCGCTTCTTGAGCAATCCCAAGCTCCACCGGGGTAGCCAAGAATCCTATCGAGCCGGTCCGGGAGTGTCAAGCAAAAGCCGCGCCTCGCTGCACCTCCCGCCGAGCCCGGGTATCCTTGGTGTGCAATGACCGAGAAGTCCCCCCAGGCCGACGAGTCCGAGCTCTCCCTCGAGGAGATTCTCGCCAGCGAGCCACCGCCCAAGCCGCGTCGCGCCCGCAAGCGCGACACCGCCAAGTCGCTCGGCGTGTACGACGCTGATCGCGACATCCTCGACCAGTACCTCTACGAGGTGTCGCGCACGCCGCTGCTCACGCCGGCGCAGGAAGTGGCCGTCGCGCGCCGCGTGCAGGCCGGCGACGAGGACGCGATGCGCGAGCTGGTCACCCGCAACCTGCGCTTCGTGATCTCGGTGGCCAAGAAGTACCAGAACCGCGGCATGGCGCTCACCGACCTGATCGGCGAGGGCAACGTCGGCCTGATGACCGCGGCGCGGAAGTTCGACCCCGACCAGGGCGTCAAGTTCATCTCCTACGCGGTGTGGTGGATCCGCCAGTCGATCCTCGCCGCGCTCGCCCGCCACGGCCGCACCGTCCGCGTCCCGCTCAACCGCACCGCCGACCTCTCCCGGATCATCCGCGCCTCCGAGGCACTTCGCCAGGAACTCGGCCGCGAGCCCACGCCGGAGGAGATCGCCAACGTCACCGGGCTCGCCGTGGACGTGGTGCAGGCGCTCGCCGCGCTCAACACCGCCGACGTCCGCCTCGACGCCCCGCTCGATCCCGACGGCGATCGCTCGCTGATCGACCGCTTCGCGGCGAGCGAGGGGAACAGCGCCGAGGACGAGGCGATGGACCGCTTCCTCAGCGACGAGATCGAGCACGCGCTGGCCACCCTGCCGCCGCGCGACGCCAAGGTGCTGCGCCTCTACTTCGGCCTCGACGGAGGCCGCGAGCACACCCTCGAGGAGATCGGCGGGATGCTCGGCGTCACCCGCGAGCGGGTGCGCCAGCTCCGCGACCGGGCGCTCAAGCGCCTGAAGGACGGCGAGACGGGACGGGCGCTGGCGTCGTTCGCCAGCTAGCCGCGACAGGGCGAGGGGCGAAGGGCGAGGAGCGAGCACCATCCGCCCCTCGCCCTTCGCCCCTCGCGTTGTCGCGGTCAGGACTTCGGCAGCAGCACCCCGTCGATCACGTGGATCACCCCGTTCGACTGCATCACATCGGCGATCGTGACCATCGCGGTGCGTCCCATCTCGTCCTTGATCCAGACGCCGCCGTTGCCGGTCATCAGCCAGAGCTTGCCGCCGGCGACCGTCTTGACCTCCGCGGTGCCGTTGCCCTTGGCGATCGCCGCCATCACGTCCGCCGCGGTCCAGCGCCCTGCCACCACGTGGTAGGTGAGGACACCGGTCAGCTTGGCCTTGTTCTCCGGCTCGAGCAGCGTGGCCACGGTGCCGTCGGGGAGCTTGGCGAACGCCGCGTTGGTGGGGGCGAAGACGGTGAAGGGCCCCTCGCCCTTGAGCGTCGCCACCAGGCCGGCCGCCTTGACCGCCGCGACCAGCGTGGTGTGGTCCTTCGAGTTCACGGCGTTGTCCACGATGTCCTTCTCGGGGTACATCGCGGCTCCACCGACCATCGGGTTCTGGGCCACGAGGACCGCCGGGGCGGCCACCAGCGCGGCCGCCAGCATCATCTTGCGCATCACGTCACTCCTGAGGGTACGGGTGAGAACTGCATCGCACCCGGAGTACGTCCCCAACTGCCGGTCGGATTGCCCTGCACGTCCGGCCCCTCTCCGAACGCCCCTCGCCCCTCGCTCTTCGCGCTGTCGCGTATCTTTGGTCGTGCCCGCCTCCCCGTTCGCCGCCATCGGCCGCTCCTCGCGACTCACCGTCCGCGCGCTTCGCGACACCGAGGCGTGGGCCCCCCAGCTGCTGGCGCAGATGCGCCGCCTGGGCGTGGCGTCGATTCCCATCGCGCTGTTCATCGCCGTCTTCACCGGCATCGTCCTCGCCCTGCTCGCGTCGTACATCTTCACGGGCACGGTGCCGATGTACTTCGTCGGCGCGCTGGTGGGGAAGACGGTGATGATGGAGCTCGGCCCGGTGCTCACCGGGATGGCGCTCGCCGGCCGCGTCGGCGCCAACATCGCCGCCGAACTCGGCACCATGAAGGTCACCGAGCAGGTCGACGCGCTCGAGACGCTGGCGTGGGACCCGCGCAGCTACCTCGTGGTGCCGCGGGTGCTCGCGGCGACGCTGATGTTCCCCGTGGTCACCGCGTTCGCGATGGGCATCGGGGTGATCGCCGGCTGGATCACCAGCGTGAACCTCCTCGACTTGAGCACGCCCGAGTTCACCAAGGGGCTGCGCAGCTTCTACCAGTTCAAGGACATCTGGTTCGGGCTGGTCAAGGCGGCGTCGTTCGGCGCGGCGGTGGCGCTGATCGGGGCGCGGCGCGGCCTCGCCACCGGCGGCGGCGCGGCGGGCGTGGGTCGCGAGACGACCCGCGCGGTGGCCGAGGGCTGCATGGCGATCCTGGTGCTCGACGCCTTCTGGGCGCTGGTGCTGCTGTGATCCGGCTCGACGACCTGCACAAGGCGTTCGGCCCGCGCGAGGTGCTCCGCGGCGTGGCGCTCGAGGTGCCGGAGGGGAGCAGCACCGTGCTGCTTGGCCGCTCCGGCTCCGGCAAGAGCGTGCTGCTGAAGCACATCGTCGGGCTGATGCGCCCCGACCAGGGCGCTGTCTGGGTCGACAACCGCGAGGTGGCCGCGC
This sequence comes from uncultured Gemmatimonadota bacterium, assembly GCA_937961295.1. Taxonomy (GTDB): domain Bacteria; phylum Gemmatimonadota; class Gemmatimonadetes; order Gemmatimonadales; family GWC2-71-9; genus Palsa-1233. The sequence goes on along the minus strand of CALGOK010000157.1, from coordinate 833 downwards.
TCGATCACGACGAGCTCAACCTGTTGCGCCGCGAGATCGGCTACGTGTTCCAGTTCGCGGCACTCTTCGACTCGCTAACCTGTGCCGGCAACCTGCGGCTCGCGCTGCAGCGCCAGCGGCTCGACCCCGACGAGGCCGAGCGCCGGATCGCCGAGGCGCTCGCGATGGTCGGCCTCGCCGAGGCGGGCGAGCGCCACCCCGCGGAGCTGTCGGGCGGGATGCGCAAGCGGATCGGCATTGCCCGGGCCGTGGTGCTCCGGCCCCGTTACATTCTGTGGGACGAGCCGACCACCGGTCTCGACCCCGTCACCACCGCCACCATGGACCAGATGATGCTGCGCGTCCGCGAGGAGCTCGGGGTGACCAGCGTGATCGTCACCCACGATCTCGGCTCGGCCTTCAAGGTGGGCGACCGGGTGGCGCTGCTGCACGAGGGCCGGGTGCGGGCCACCGGCACGCCGGCCGAGATCCGCGCCAGCGACGACCCGGTGGTGCGCCAGTTCATCGAGGGGCGTCCTGAATGACCCGCCGCAACGATTATCTCGTGGGGCTGTCCGTCGTGGCGGCGATCGCGCTGGTGATCGTCGCGGCGTTCTGGCTGGGGGAGCTTTCCACCGGAGGACCCCGCACCCTGGCCACCGCACGCTTCCGCACCACCGGCGGCGTGGGCGTGGGCGACCCCGTGGTGCTGCGCGGCGTGAAGGTCGGCCGCGTCGAGGCGATCCGTCTCGCGCCTGACGAGTGGGTCGAGGCCGACCTGCGGCTCACCACCGAGGCCGAGCGGCCGGGCGACCCGGTCGCCATCGCCGCCCGCGCCTCGCAGCTCGGCGACA
>CALGOK010000156.1 GCA_937961295.1 uncultured Gemmatimonadota bacterium | reverse complement strand
CCCTATGCCTCGCTGCGCGAATTCATGGCCCGTCTGGAGCGCGACGGCCAACTGGTGCGCGTCAAGGAGCCGGTCTCACCCATTCTGGAGGTGACCGAGAGCCGGACCCGCCGGCCGGGCGAGGGCGGGGCGGGGGTGGTCGCCGCCGCTTCGCGGTTCTACCACCGGCCCGCGACCATCGAGCAGCTGGTGGACTTCATCGTGCAGCGGATCGTCGATCACCTCGGACTCGACGTCGCGCTCGCGCCGCGCTGGCAGGGGTGAGATGCGGCTGGGCGTGATTGCCGACACGCATGGCCTGCTCCGCCCGGAGGTGTTCGAGGTGTTCGCGCAGGTCGACCACATCCTGCACGCCGGCGACATCGGCCCGCTCGACCTGCTCACCGAGCTCGAGGCGCTCGCCCCGGTGACGGCGGTGTACGGCAACACCGACGGTGGCGAGGCGCGCGCCCGGCTGCCGCGCGTCGCCACGGTGCGGCTCGATGGCTTCGACATCGTGGTCACCCACGGCGACCAGCTCGGCCGCGACGTCCCGAGCGAGGGATTGCACGCGATGTTCCCCGAGGCCGACATCCTGATCCACGGTCACACCCACATCCCCAAGCTGGAGCTCGTGGACGTGGTGGTGACGGTGATGAATCCGGGAAGCGCCGGCGCGCGACGCTATGACATCCCCGCGTCGGTGGGGATCCTGGAGCTTGAGGCGGGGATCCCGCCGCGCGGGCGGCTGGTGCCGCTCACGGCGGCGGACGAGGACTGAGCCGGCGACAGCGCGAGGAGCGAGGGGCGAAGGGCGAAGGCCAACCGCTCCTCGCCCCTCGCCCTTCGCATTGTCGCGTCTCAGCCCTCGCCGTCGGGCGGCGGGGCCTGGCTCTTGGGACCCATGCCTGCGCCGACCATCTCGCCCTGTTCGTTGAACAGCCAGCGAATCACGATCGGCTCCTGGGTGAAGCTGCTGAACTCCGCCTCCCACCAGAACTGGGGGATGCCGCGGCGGTGGGTCATCTTCTCGACCAACACGTTGAGGGGAATCCCGGCGCGCTCGCCCACCATGTCCATCTGCCGGCGCACGCCCTCGATGCCGCCCATCCGTTCCCGCGTGGTGGAATCGGCGATCGCGAGCAGCGAGTCGGCCTGACCCTCGAAGAACCAGGTGTTCACCTTGCGGCCGAGGGCCATGTGGCGGGCCTCCTCGGCGGCGGTGAAGGTCTTGGTCGGCGCGGCGGTGGTGTCCTGCGCGGCGAGCGGCGCCGCGGCCAGCGACACGGCGCCGAGCGCCGCGATGATGCGGATCGTCATGAACCCCTCCCTTGGGTGTGTCCCACTCAACGCGGCGAGGGTGTTAAATGTTTCACGTTGCAACCTTGAAACGTTCTGCGACGTCCGGAATCACCGCTGTCCGCCTTCTGCTTCTCTCTGTTCGCTTCCCTCCATCAGAGGTGCGTCTCGACCGGCGCCGTCCGCCGCCATGCCTCGGGTCGGGTCCGGAACCAGGACATCACCAGCAGCCGCTGGTGCAGGCGCTCCGGATCCACCCTGCCGGGGGTCGGGTCATCGCGGCCGACCTCCTCACGGACCACGGCGGCGAACGCCTCGCGCTCGAGTGGCGTGACCGGGTCGGGGTACGCGGCGCGGACCTCGCCGCGGATGACCAGGTAGGCCCGGGCATCGCCGCGCGCGCCGGGGTCGCGATAGACGAAGGTGAGCGCCTCGGTCGCGGTGCGGGCGCGGGCGGTTGCGGCGATGAACCACTCGAGCGCCTCGAACTTCTGGCGCCAGTACACCGCGCGCTCGTAGTCGCCGGCGTCGGCTCGCGCCGTCATCTCGCGGATGATCCGGTCGAGCGGCTGGACCGAGCGCCCCTCGCAGAACGCGGCCGCGAGGTCGGCACGCTCGCGATAGGCCCATTCGGCGATCCGGCCGGCACAGGGACCGAGACAGGTGCCGAAGTCGAATCGCGGACACGCCGCGCGACGGGGTTCGGCGAAGAGGTCGGCCTGCTCGGCGTAGTGCATCGGCATGTCGGCGCGACAATCGCGCAGGGCGAGCAGGTCGACCAGCACGCGCACGGCGGCGCGCAGGCGCATCGGCGAGGGGAGCGGGCCGTAGGCGCGGCCGGGGTGACGCTCGGGCGCGGCGGTGACCACCAGCCGCGGGGCCCGCTCGTCGGTCACGACCACGAAGCCGTGCTTGCGATTGCGGTTCATCGCCACGTTGAACGGCGGACGGTGCTCGCGGATCAGTCGCAGCTCGGCGAGCGCCGCGGCAAACTCGCTCGGCGCGGGGTCGAATCGGATGTCGCTCGTGGCATGGAGGATCCGCGCCGCCTTGTCCTCGGGGTACGACGCGCGGAAGTAGGAGAGCAGCCGGGTGCGGAGCGCCTTGGCCTTGCCGACGTAGAGCACCCGCCCCGACGCGTCGAGCATCCGGTAGGTCCCCGGCCGGTCGTCGGCCAGGCGCCGGACCCGGAACCGCAGCGCCTCGAGGTCGGCGGCGGGAAGGGCGAGGGCGAGGGAGGACACGAATGCAAGATATGACGGAACGCCGCAGGCGCGCCGCTCGCGGCGCGCGATGCCGGCATCGCGCGTCCCAAGGGACGCGCCCGCAGCTACCCCTGGCACCTCCAGCAGAAGACGGTCTGCCGCGCGTCGATGTCGTGGGTGGCGGCGAGGGTGGTGCCGCAGGTGCGGCACGGCTCCCCCTCGCGGCCGTAGACCAGCAACTCCAGCTGGAAGTTGCCCGGCTTGCCGGTGGAGGTGCGGTAGTCGCGCAGCGTGGTTCCCTCGCTCTCGATGGCGAGGGCGAGGATTCGCCGGACATGGCCATGCAGGGCCTCGAGCTGTTCAGCGGGGACCCGATTGGCCGTTCGCGACGGGTCGATTCCCGCCGCGAACAGCGCCTCGTTGGCGTAGATGTTTCCCACGCCCACCACGAAGCGCTGGTCCATGAGCACCTTCTTGATCGCGGCGCGCGACGCGCCGAGCCGCGCGCGGAATTCCGCGGCGGAGAAGGCGGGGTCGAGCGGCTCCGGGCCCAGGCGGGCCTCGTAGGCCGACCAGTGATCCGGCGTCAGCCAGCGCAGCGTGCCGATCCGGCGCACGTCGCGGTAGACCAGCGCGCCGCCGTCGTCGAGCGGGCAGGTGAGCACGTCATAGCGTGCCGCCTCGCCGCGCCGCGGGCGCGCCAGCACCTCCAGGCCGCCGCTCATCCCCGGCTGCGCCGCCAGGATCCTGGTGTCGGTGTGGATCAGCGCGTGCTTGGCACGGCGCGAGACCGCGGTGATGCGGCGGCCCCTGAGCCCGCGCACCAGCGTGGCGCGTGTCACGCCGTCGAGCAGGTTGTCGTGGCTGAGCCGGGCGCCGGTGATGCGGCGGCCCACGAGCCGCTCGCGGAGCTCGCGGACCATCGTCTCGACTTCGGGGAGTTCAGGCATGGCGAGAAGCTAGCAGGCGCGCCGCTCGCGGCGCGCGATGCCGGCATCGCGCGTCCCGAGGTACGCGCCCGCGGCAGCGACTATCGTTGCATCTCCCGCCACCCGATGTCGCGCCGGTACTGCTTCCCGGCGAACGTGATCCGCTCCGCGGCGTCGCGGCTCAGCCGATGCGCCTCGCCGATGTCGGCGCCCACCGCGGTGACGGCGAGGACCCGGCCGCCGGCGGTGACGAGGGCGCCGTCGCTGCGCGCGGTGCCGGCGTGATAGACCGTCACGCCCGCGGGGAGGTCGTCGGGGATGGTGATCGCGTCACCCTTGCGCGACGACTCGGGATAGCCGGCGCTCGCCAGCACGGTGGTGAGCGCGGCGCCGTCGCGCAACGCGAGCTCGGGCAGCGGTTCGCCGCGCGCCGCGGCGTCGAGCAGCGCGGTGAGGCCGCCGGCCACCAGCGGCAGCACCACCTGCGTCTCCGGATCGCCGAAGCGGCAGTTGAACTCGACCACGTTGGGCGTGCCGTCGGGGTGCACCATCAGCCCGGCGTAGAGGACGCCGCGGTACGGCGCGCCGCGGCGCTCGAGTTCGCGCAGCGTGGGCAGCAGCACCTCGCGCTCCACACGGGCGAGCAGTCCCGCCGTGGCGATCGCGACCGGGGCGTAGGCGCCCATGCCGCCGGTGTTGGGGCCGGTGTCGCCCTCGCCGATGCGCTTGTGGTCCTGTGCGGCGGGGAGCAGCCGCACGTCGCGGCCGTTGGTCACCGCGAACACCGACAGCTCCTCCCCCTCGAGGAACGCCTCGATCACCACGGTGCGGCCGGCATCGCCGAACTGGCGGTCACCGAGCATGGCGCGGATCGCGTCGGCGGCTTCCGCGCGCGTGGCGCAGACGATGGCGCCCTTGCCTGCCGCCAGTCCCGACGCCTTCACCACCAGCGGCTCGGCATGCGCGGCGACCCACGCGAGCGCCGGCTCGAGTTCGGTGAAGGTCCGACTCGACGCGGTCGGCACGGCAGCAGCCGTCATCACGTCCTTGGCGAACGCCTTCGAGGCCTCGATCTCGGCGCCCGCCGCGCCGGGACCGAACACGGCGCGCCCCTCCGCCCGGAGGCGATCGGCGAGGCCGAGTGCCAGCGGCACCTCGGGGCCCACCACCACCAGGTCGATCGCGAACGCGTCGGCGAGGTCGGCGAGCCGGTCGATGTCCTCGGCCGGGACGGGATGATTGGTGGCGAGCGCCGCGGTGCCCGGATTGCCGGGGGCGGCGTGCAGCTCGTGGTGCGGGTCGTCGGCGGCGAGTGCGGCGACCAGGGCATGTTCGCGGCCCCCGCCGCCGACGACCAGGATCCTCACGAGGGCGTGCCCGAGGGCCCCTTGCGGCGCGCCTGGTCGAAGGCCTCGCGGGCGTTCTCGGCCGCCTTCTTCGCCGCCTGGCGGAGGTGCGACGCCACGTCCTTGATCTCCTGCGAGTAGTAGGCGCCTGCCTCGCGCGCGTCGTCGGTCCACGGCCGCTTGGCGTCGGTGGTGCCGCGGCGCGGGTACTCGCCGGCGATGATCCGCTCGAAGGCGCCGGCCTGCACCCAGCGCTGCACCTCGCCGGCGCGGACCACGTTCATCGGGTGCGTGAGCGCCAGCGTGTTGAGGATCTTGTACACCACGTTGAGTCCCTCGTTGTTCGCGGCGTACTCGTTGGCCTGCACCAGGAAGGGGTCGAGGTTGAGGTCGCCGGGACGCACGTTCTGGGTGTTGCCACCCCCGGCCATCTTCATGAACAGCCGCATCGTCGCGGGCAGGTCCTGCGCGCCGAGCAATGACGCGCGGTCGGCCGAGAGCTCCGACTTCCGGTACCACTCGAGGAACGCGAGCTTGACCGGCAGCAGCACGATCGTCGCGAGCACCGGCAGCACGCCGAGCGAGATCAGCGTGATGATCTCGGCGATGGTGCTGTACAACGCGTGTCCGCTGATCACGTGGCCGAGCTCGTGCGCCAGCAGCACCCGGAGCTCCGACTCGTCGAGGATCTCCAGCGCCGAGGAGTGGATCACGATGAACGGGTGGTCGATGCCGTACGCCCCGGCATTGAACACCGGCGTCTGCGTCACGTAGAGCTCGGGGATCTCCTCCCAGCCGAACGTCGCGCAGTTCTCGACGTGCAGGCCCCAGAGCAGCGGGTACTGGGTGGGTCCCACCCGGACGGCGTTGCCCTGGAACAGGAGCCGGATCCCCTGCTCGCCGCCGAGGATCGCGAGGATCTTCCGGATCGCCTCGTCGACGCCGGGCACGGCCCGAAGCGCCTGGAGGGCGGCGCGGTCGGCGGGGTGCTCCCACGCCACGGCGGCAATGCCGGGCAGGGCGACGCGGGGCCGGGGAGCGGGGAGCGAGGTCATCGGGTGTCTCGAGGTTCGGGTTCCGCGTCCCTACGCCGCAGGACCGAGTCCTGTTTCAGGATGAACCGTCACGAGCCGAGGGCCTGTTCGAGGTCCTCCAGCAGGTCGTCGGCGTCCTCGATCCCGACCGAGAGGCGGATCAGGGTGTCGGTGAGTCCCATCCGCTCCCGCATCGCCTTCGGCACCGAGGCGTGGGTCATCGAGGCCGGGTGGCCAATCAGCGACTCGACGCCGCCCAGCGACTCGGCCAGCGCGAAGAGACGAATTCGGTCGACCATCCGGTGGACGCGGTCCATCGAGCCCAGCTCGACCGACACCATGCCGCCGAACCCCGACATTTGTGCCCGCGCCAGGTCGTGCTGCGGGTGGTCGGGCAGCCCGGGGTAGTACACCCGCGGGATGTCGTCGCGCCCGGCAAGCCAGTGCGCGATCCGCTCGGCGCTGGCGCAGTGCTGCCGCATCCGGAGCGGCAGGGTCTTGAGCCCGCGCAGCACCAGCCACGAATCGAACGGCCCCGGGATCGCGCCCACCGCGTTCTGCAGGAACCCGATTCGCTCGGCGAGCTCGTCGTCGCTCGTGACGAGGGCGCCGCCCACCATGTCGGAGTGGCCGTTGAGGTACTTGGTGGTCGAGTGCAGGACGACGTGCGCGCCGTGACCGAGCGGCTGCTGCAGCACCGGGGTCGCGAAGGTGTTGTCGACAACGAACCAGAGCTTGCGCTCGCGGCTCAGCTCGCCGAGCGCGGCGAGGTCGGCGAGGAACATCATCGGATTGGTCGGCGTCTCGGCGTAGATCATCCGCGTGTTCGGACGGATCGCTGCCGCGACGGCATCGAGATCGCGCAGGTCGACGAAGGAGAACGACAGTCCGAGCCGACCGTACACCTGTTCCATCTGGCGATGCGAGCCGCCGTAGAGATTCTCACCCGAGACCACGTGGTCGCCTGCGCTCAGCAGCTTGAGCACGGCATCGAGCGAGGCGAGCCCGGAGGCGAACGCGAAGCCGTGCTGGCCACCCTCCAGTGCCGCCAGTGCCCGTTCCAGCGCCTCGCGAGTCGGGTTGCTGGTCCGGGCGTACTCGTAGCCCCGGTGCGGCTTCCCGAGCGCGTCCTGGACGTAGGTGGAGGTCTGGAAGATCGGGGGCATGACCGCCCCGGCCACCGGATCGGGCTCCGGCCCGGCGTGGACCGCGAGGGTACCGATTCGGTGGGCGGGTTCGGGGCGATTCAGGCGGGTCATGGGGCCGACCGGGCGAGGGGAGCGAGGGCCGGAAGCATATGTCAGGACACGACTTCCAGCAAGCTGACTGCTGATTGTTTCACCGGTCGTGGGACACTAGGTTCCAACGATGTTCAGCCCCCACGCCGCCCCCGACGGCGAGCCGGCCGCAATCCTGATTGTCGACGATGACCCCGACATCCGGACCACCATGCGACGGATCCTCGAGCCTCGGCAGCATCGGGTCCTCGAAGCGGGTGATGGGCGCTCGGCGATCGCGATGCTGGAGGAGGGCCGGCCGGTCTCGCTGGTGATCTCCGACATCCACATGCCCGGTGCGGACGGCATCTGGTTGCTGGGTGAGGTGCAGCGCCGCTTTCCCGACACCGGCGTGATCATGCTCACCGGCGACGCGGATATCGCGCGTGCCGTCGAGTGCCTCACGCTTGGGGCGATGGACTACCTCCCCAAGCCGATGCTGGTGGACGAGGTCCGTGCCCGCGTGGCCAAGGCGCTCGAGAAGCGACGGCTGCAGGCGGAGGTGCGGCGGCTCCGCGACCAGTACCAGGCCGACCTCGAGCGGCAGGTGCTCGAGCTGTCGCGGAAGAACGAGGCGATGTTCCTCGCCCAGGTGCAGATGGCGGTGCGGATGCTCGAGGCCAAGGATCGCTACACGCGTGGCCACTCCGATCGGGTCGCCGCCTTTGCGGTGGCCACTGGCCAGCGACTCGGCCTCGGTGCCGCCGAGCTGGAGGAGATCCGCCTCGGCGGGGCGCTGCACGACATCGGCAAGATCGGGACCCGCGATGCCGTGCTCAACAAACCGGCGGAACTGACGCCGGAGGAGATGGCCGAGATGCAGCGACACACGCTCGATGGCGAGGAGATGCTGAGCGTGCTGCGCGACGACCATCCGCAGGTGCTGCAGATCGTGCGATGGCACCACGAGCGGCTGGACGGCTCGGGATTCCCCGACGGCCTCAGCGGCGATGCCATCCCGATGTGCGCCCGGATCGTGGCCGTGGTTGATGCGTTCGATGCGATGACCACCACCCGCGCCTATCGCACCGGCCAGTCGCCGGCATGGGCGTACGAGGAACTTCACCGTCACAGCGGGGGCCACTTCGATCGCGACGTCGTCGTCGCCTTCACGGCGGCGTTCCCCGACCCCGACCAGATGCGGCGCACGCCGTGACCCCTGTCCCGAGGCTCCATGTCTGACACCCTGATGATCTCCGTCTCCGGCATGCGCGGGCATGTCGGCACCGACCTGACGCCCGAGCTGGTGGCGCGCCACGCCGCGGCGCTCGGCGCGTGGGTGCGGGAGGCGGGCGGCCGCGCCGTGGTGCTGGGCCGCGACGCGCGGACCTCGGGTGAGATGTTCGCCATGGCCGCATCGGCCGGGCTCGCCTCCGTGGGCATCGACGTGATCGATCTGGGCGTGGTGCCCACGCCCACGGTGCAGATGGCGGTCGAGCATCACCACGCGGGTGCGGGGCTGATCATCACGGCGAGCCACAACCCGATCGAGTGGAACGCGCTCAAGTTCGTGGGGCCGGACGGCATCTTCCTCGACGCCGAGTCCGGTGCGACGGTGCGCCGTCTCGCCGAGACGGGTCCGTCGCGGAGCGGGTGGGACGCCATCGGCCGGGTGCGCAGCGACGGCGATGCGGTCGCGCGGCACCTCGACGCGATCCTCGCGCTCGACACGATCGACGCCGACCGCATCCGCCGCGCGAGCCTGTCGGTGGCGCTCGACACCGTGCGCGGTGCCGGTGGCCCGCCGATGACCGCGCTGCTCGAGCGGCTCGGCGCGCGGGTGCACGGCATCAACCTCGAGGCCGATGGCAGGTTCCCGCGCGAACCCGAGCCGGTGCCGGCCAACCTCGCTGAGCTGGGGGCGCTGGTGCGGGAGCGGGGGGCGGCGGTGGGCCTCGCGGTCGACCCTGATGTCGACCGGCTGGCGCTCGTGGACGAGCGTGGCGAGCCGGTGGGCGAGGACTACACCCTGGCCTTCGCGGTCCGGGCCGTCCTCGGCGCCCAGGGGCCAGCGGCAAGCGGGGCAACCGTGGTCGCGAACCTCTCGACGTCTTTGGTGGTTGAAGATGCAGCGCGGGCGCACGGGGCGACCTTCCTCCGGGCGCCGGTGGGGGAAGCCAACGTCGCCCGGATGATCCAGGCCGAGGGGGCGCTGATCGGCGGGGAAGGGAACGGCGGGGTGATGCTGCCGGCGCTGCACGTGGGGCGGGACGCCCCGCTGGCAGCGGCCCTCATATTGCAGCACCTGGTCGAAACGGGCGAGCCGCTCTCCGCCCTCGTGGCCGCCGCCCCTCGGTACGCCATCGTGAAGGCGAAGGTGGGTCGCGGGGGCGACCTGGCGGCGACCTACGAGGCGCTCCGTCGGCGGTTCGACGACGCCACCCCCGACGAGCGGGACGGACTGCGGCTCGGCTGGCCTGACCGGTGGCTGCACGTGCGGCCGTCAGGCACCGAGCCGATCATCAGGCTGATCGCCGAGGCACCGACCCCGGCGGAGGCCGAGGCGCTGGTCGAAGCGGCACGGTCCGCGTAGGCGGGCCATCACTTTCGAGGGACAGGACACGCGCATGTGTGGCATCGTCGGCTACGTGGGACCGCAGCAGGCCGCCCCGATCCTGATGGAGGGACTGCGGCGGATGGAGTACCGCGGCTATGACTCCGCGGGACTTGCCGTGCTCAACGGGCACGGGATGCAGGTCCACAAGGCGGCCGGCAAGCTCTCGGTGCTGGCCGATGAGCTCGAGGGGCAGATGCCCGGCGGGTCGCTGGGCATCGGGCACACGCGCTGGGCCACCCACGGCGCGGCCACCACACCCAACGCCCACCCGCACACCGACCAGTCGGGGCGGATCGCGCTGATCCACAACGGCATCATCGAGAACGCCAACGACATCCGCAAGGCGCTCGCGGCCCGCGGGCACGTGTTCGACTCCGAGACCGACACGGAGGTGCTGGCACACCTCATCGGCGAGCTCTACGAGGGGAACCTCGAGGAGGCGGTGGCGAGCGCGCTGCGCGACGTCGACGGCGCGTACGGCATCTGCGTCATCTCGGCCGATGAGCCCGACGTGCTGGTCGCCGCGCGCAACGGCTCCCCCATCATCCTCGGCATCGGCGACGGCGAGTTCCTGGTGGCGTCGGACCAGTCGGCGATCGTGGAGCACACCCGCTCGGTGATCTACCTCGACAACGGCGAGATGGCGGTGCTCAACCGCGAGGGGTACCGCGTGCGCACCCTGACGTCGCGCCGGGTCGACAAGCCGATCAACCAGATCGAGTGGGACCTCGAGACGATCGAGCGCGGCGGGTACGACCACTTCATGCTCAAGGAGATCTTCGAGCAGCCCGACAGCATCGAGAACACGATGCGCGGCCACCTGCTCGAGGACACCGGCAACGTCCGCGTCTACGGCCTCAAGCTCACCGACGACGACATCAAGCGCGTCAAGCGGATCATCATCACCGCGTGCGGCACCTCGTGGCACTCGGGGCTGATCGGCAAGTACATGCTGGAGGAGATGGCGCGGATCCCCACCGAGGTGGAGTACGCCTCGGAGTTCCGCTACCGCAACCCGATCGTCGACGAGGACACGCTGGTGATCGCCATCTCGCAGTCGGGCGAGACGGCCGACACCCTCGCCGCGCTGGTGGAGGCGAAGCAGCGCGGGGCGCGGAGCATCGGGCTGGTCAACGTGGTCGGCTCGACCATCGCGCGCGAGGTCGACGGCGGCCTCTACCTGCGCTGCGGCCCCGAGGTGGGCGTGGCGAGCACCAAGGCCTTCACCTCGCAGGTGGTGGCGCTGGCGCTGGTCACGATGCGCTTCGCCCGGCTCAGCCACATGTCGGCGCTCGAGGGGAAGCGGTGGATCCAGGCGCTCGCGGCCCTGCCGGGCCAGGTGCGCGAGATCCTCGACCGCGCCGAGCAGGTGCAGGAGCTGGCGGAGCGGTTCGCCGATGCCACCAACGCCCTCTACCTCGGTCGCGGGGTGAACTTCCCCACGGCGCTGGAGGGGGCGCTCAAGCTCAAGGAGATCTCGTACGTGCATGCCGAGGGGTATCCCGCGGCGGAGATGAAGCACGGGCCGATCGCGCTGATCGACGAGAACATGCCGGTGGTGGTGGTGGCGCCGCGCGACGCGGTGCACGGCAAGATCGTGAGCAACGTGCAGGAGGTGCGCGCGCGCGGCGGCCGGATCATCGCCATCACCAACCCCGGCGACGAGGAGATCTCGGCGCTGGCCGAGGCGACCTTCACCGTTCCCGAGACGCTCGACCTGCTGAGCCCGGTGCTCACGGTGATCCCGCTGCAGCTCTTCTCGTACTACGTGGCGGTGCGGCGGGGGTGCAACGTGGACCAGCCGCGGAACCTGGCGAAGAGCGTGACGGTCGAATAGCGACGGACTGTCACCCCTCGCTCGCGGAGCTCGCTCGGGGTGACAGGCGGGCGTCAGCGCGCCAGCACCGCCCGCGCCGCCGCCATCACCTCCTGCCAGCCCCCCGCGCTGGCGGCCGGGTCCACGGCGTTGCTCGTGTTGACCACGCCGATCACCGCCATGCCCGCGGCGGGGTCCATCCAGAAGAACGACCGGAAGTTGGCCTGCGTGCCGGTGTGGCCCACCAGCCGCCGGCCGCCCTCGGTGCGCAGGAAGAACGACAGCCCCATCTCCTCGTCGTCGCTCACGCGCACCACCGGTTGCCACATCGAGGCGATCGTGCGCTGCGGGAGCAGCCGCGCCAGGTAGGCCCGGGTCTCGGGCTCCTCGCTCCCCATCAGGAACTGCAGCCATCCGGCGATGTCGCCCACCCGCGCGTTCCAGCCGCCGTTGGGAATGGTGATCCCGGGATCGAAGTCCGGGCCGTGATCGACCACGCCGCCTTGGGTGACGGTGTAGTTGTGCGAGCGCACCCGCGCGAACGGCCACGGCGTGGTCCCGAAGTAGGTCTCGTGCAGCTGCAGCGGCAGCAGCAGCTGCTTGTGCACGTATGCCTGCCAGGCGTCGCCGGTGACCGACTCGATGATCCGCGCCAGGTACACGAACGCGGGATTGGAATAGCCGTACCGACTGCCGGGCTCGAAGCCGAGCCGCATGTACGGCATCATCGCCACGAGCTGACTCCACTCGGCAGGCTCGAACGGTTCCCACGGCTCGCCGCGCGTCCAGGGCCAGGTCCCCGCCTGCAGTCCCGACGTGTGGGCGAGGAGCATCCGGATGGTCACGGCGTCCATCGATCCGTGTGGATTGTGGATCCGGCGGAGCTCGGGGATGAAGTGGGTGGCGGGCTGGTCGAGCGCGACCCTTCCCTCCTCCACGAGGCGCATCACGGCGACCGCCGTGAGGGTCTTGGTGATCGAGCCCCAGTGCCAGAACGTCTGCATCCCGCTCCGGCCGGCGCGCCCGCTGTCACCCCGATCGCCGGACCCGACGTAGTGCTCGGTGAGGGTGCCGCCATCGACGCGCACCAGCGCACCTCCGACGACGGAGTCCTCGTGCACAAACCGGTCGAAGCGCTCCACCGCCGCATGCCAGGCCGCGGGTTGCTGTGCTCCGATGGAGAATGGCGAGAGGAGAGAAGCGAGGAGGAGCGGGCGCCGCATGGTGGCCTCGACGGGCTGGACGACGAAGTGTAGCGCCCCAAGCCCGCCACGCCATCCCGTTTCCTCCGTCCTCGGTCCCCTCGCTTCACTCGGGGCAGGCTCTCCCGCCCTGCATCATCGTCCCACGCGGATCCCCACCGACAGCCCGATCCGGCTCGCCGACATCCGCGTGAATCCCGTCGGCAGCTCCTCGTCGGTGAACAGCGAAGCCGTGCGCGCCGCATCCACGCGAACCAGGATGTCGAGGCGTGCCGCCAGTCGCGTGGTGCCCTCGAGTGCGGCGAGCGCGCCCCAGCCGCTCCGGGCCGGCTCGTCGAGTCCCGGGAAGCTCCATCGGACCCGCTCCACCCCCGCGAGCAGCGAGAGCGTCGCACGACCGGGCGATCCGGCGATCCGGTGCCCGAGTTCCAGCGCCATGGCGGTCGCGGCGAGCGCATCGGGCGTGATGATGCCCGCGTCGCTGCCGCGGAGGATCAGGTCGGCCGGCGCGCGCCGGAGCGTCACGGCCACGCGCCAGGAGCCGCGGCGGACGCCGATGGCGATCGCGGCTTCGGCGGCGGTGCCGGGCCGGAAGCTCGGGGCGCCGCTGGCGTGTTCGTCGGCGGCGTGCGCGCCGTGCGCGGCGAAGCCCGACCGGATCGTCAGGTCGACCTGCGCGGAGAGCGCGGCGGGGAGGAGGAGGAGGGACAGGAGGGTGCGTCGCATCGTGGCCTCGGTGAGGGGTGCGCCCGAGGATCGCTCGGCACCCTCAACGTCGCGTCAAACTCGGCGCGGCGCCTCCGGCGCCAAGCCGTGATATCTTCACCGGCCATCGAAGGAGGCGAGGCGATGCGGGTGGTGTTGCAGCGGGTGCGCGAGGCGCGCGTCACGATCGAGGGCCGGGTCGCCGGCGAGATCGGGGCAGGGTTTCTGCTGCTGGTCGGCTTCACCGCGGGCGACACCTCCGCCGAGGTGGCCTGGATGGCCGACAAGGTGATCGGGTTGCGGCTCTTCGCCGACGGCGAGGGGAAGATGAACCGCGACCTCGCGGAGGCCGGTGGTTCCCTGCTCGTGGTGTCGCAGTTCACCCTGTACGGCGATGCCGGCAAGGGGCGCCGGCCATCGTTCATCGCCGCGGCCCGTCCGGAAACGGCGATCCCGCTCTACGAGGCGTTCATCGCCGCCCTGCGCGAGCGCGGCGCCACGGTGGCCACCGGCGAGTTCGGCGCGATGATGGACGTGGCGCTGGTCAACGACGGACCGGTCACCCTGCTGCTCGAGCGCGAGGCCGCTGCATGAGTGCGTTCCCCACGATCGTCCTCGCCAGCTCCTCGCCGCGCCGGCGCCACCTGCTCGAGATGCTCGGCATCCCGATCCTGGTCCAGCCGGCCAACGTGCAGGAGATCCCGCTGCCGCGCGAGCTCCCCGAGGCGTACGCGCGGCGGCTGGCGCGCGACAAGGCGCGGGCGGTGCCGGGCTCGCTGGTGCTCGGGGCCGACACCATCGTGGTGCTCGACGACGAGATCCTGGAGAAGCCGAGCGATCCCGAGCACGCGGTGGCGATGCTGTCGCGGTTGCAGGGGCGCACCCACCACGTGATCACCGCGGTGTGCCTGGTGGCGAATGGCGGCGAGCAGGTGCTGGCCGATCGCACCGCGGTCACCATGCGCCCGGCCGACGAGGCGATGCTGCGCGCGTACGTGGCCACCGGCGAGCCGCTCGACAAGGCGGGGAGCTACGGCATCCAGGGTCCCGGTGCCGCGCTGATCGAGCGGGTCGAGGGCGACTTCTTCAGCGTGATGGGGTTGCCGCTGCGGCTGGTGCTCACGCTGCTCGCCGATGCGGGGCACGAGTACCGATTCGGCGACATGCGAGGGGCGAGGGGCGAGGGGCGGGATTGACCCCGGCAACCCCGCTTCGCCCTTCGCCCCTCGCCTGTCGCTATTCGCGCGCCAGCGCGAGCGCCCGCAGCGCCGCCCCGGCCTTCGCCTCGGTCTCGCGCAGCTCCATCTCGGGCACCGAGTCGGCCACCACGCCCGCGCCAGCCTGCACCGAGGCGTGGCCGTCGACGAACGCGATGGTGCGGATCGCGATGGCGGTGTCGAGCACCGTCGCGCCGTAGCCCACGTACCCCACCGCGCCGGCGTACGGGCCGCGCCGCGTCGGCTCCAGCTCGTCGATGATCTCCATCGCGCGCACCTTGGGGGCGCCGCTCAGCGTCCCCGCCGGGAACGCCGCCGCCAGCGCGTCGAGGGCATCGAGTCCCTCGCGCAGCTCGCCGCGCACCTCGCTCACCATGTGCATCACGTGCGAGTAGCGCTCGATCACCATCCGGGCTGCCACCTGGACCGATTCCCACGCCGCGACCCGGCCGACGTCGTTGCGGCCCAGGTCAAGCAGCATGAGGTGCTCGGCGCGCTCCTTCGGATCCGCCATCATCTCGCGCTCGAGGCGCGCATCGTCGTCGGGCGTGGCGCCGCGCGGCCGGGTGCCGGCGATCGGCCGCACCGTGACCGTGCCCTGCTCGACGCGCACCAGCACCTCGGGTGACGCACCCGCGAGGGTGAGCTCGCCGAGCCGGAGGAAATAGCAGTACGGCGCGGGATTGAGCGCGCGCAGCCAGCGATAGGCACGGAACGGCTCGAACGCGCCGGCCACGTCGATCCGCCGCGAGAGCACCACCTGGAACGCGTCACCCGCGGCGATGTACTCTTGGCAGCGCGCCACGTCGCGGCGGAAGTCGTCGTCGGCGTAGGGCGAGCTGCGCTCGAGCTCGCGCTCGCCCTCCGCCTCGAGCGGTGCGAGGTCGGCGGGTGCCCGCAGCCGTTGCAGCCACGCCTCGGCGCGGCCGGACGCGTCCTCGATCCGCTGCCGCAGTTCCGCGTCCGCCATGCCGTCGGCCAGCGCGATGTTGGCGATCACGATCGCACGGTGATAGAGGTGGTCGAGCACCAGCAGGGTGTCGACGACCATCGCGACCGCATCGGGGAGGTCGTGGGTGGCCGGCGGGGCGTTCGGCAGCTCCTCGAGGGTCCGCACCACGTCGTAGCCCCAGAACCCCACCGCGCCGCCGGTGAAGCGCGGCAGTCCGGGAACCTCGGGCGCCGTGGTGCGGCGCATCAGCTGCGACAGGTGCTCCAGCGGCGGCGTCTCGACCTCGAGCGGCAGCCAGGTCCCGGCGTCGGTGCGCTGCTCGACCCGCAGGCCGCGGTAGCGGTACACCGCGGCGGGCTCGGTGGCGAGGAAGGTGTAGCGCGCCCAGCGCTCGCCGCCCTCCAGCGACTCGAGCAGGAACCCGTGCTCGCCGCGGTGCAGCTTGGCGAACGCCGTGACCGCGGTGTCGCCATCGAGCACCACCTCGCGCACCAGCGGCATCCGGGCATGCCCGGCCGACGCCGCGCGACGACAGGCCGCGAGCAGGTCGTCGCTCACTTCGGTGCCGCCACCAGGTACTCCCCGCCTTGCGGAAGGGCGGAGCGCAGCATGTCCGCGGCCGGGCGCGAGAACGGCTGGAACGCCAGCCGGTCGTCCCCGGTGACGCGACCGATGCCGAGCCAGTTGGCGTAGGTGGCCTCGCTGCGATGGCGGCTGCCGTCGAGCGGCGGGGCGAGGAAGTGCACCGCGTAGCTGAACGTGATCGTGGCGCGACCCGGCAGGCGCGGCACGGCGGCGAACCGCACGCCGTAGCGACCCGGCACGGGGCGGATGGTCACCGTGATCGAGTCCGTGGCGCCGCTGTCCGGGGGGATGTCGATCACCGCGAAGATGGCGTTGTCCGGAGGCGCGTGGCGCATCAGCACCGTGCGGCCTCGCGCCGCCGCGAAGCGCACCATGGTGTCGCTCGGCGAGATCCCCGACTGCTCGAGGATCAGCACCTGGTCGAGCGGCAGCGGTCCCATCCCCGGTAGGGTGCCCATCGGGTCCGGCTGGTTCCCCGGCGCGAACTGCGGACCGCCGCACGCCGCGAGGACCGTCGCGACCACCGCTCCTATCTTCCAGCGATGATTGCCACGCTCGCGCGCCGCGCCCTGCCGCTCCTCGTCGCGGTGCCGCCGCTGGCCGCCCAGGCGTGGCGTCCCGGCCATGACGTGGCGCTTGTCGTCGAGGCGGTCGCGGCCCGCACGGCGCGCGACACCGACACGCTCCTCGCCGGCTGGCAGGCCGTCGCGGAAGGCATGGTGCGCTATGCGGTGGCGGTGGGTCACGACGCAGGCTCGGTGGAACGGGTCATCAGGGCCGATCAGTTGCGGGTGGAAGTGTACGGCGAGGCCCCGAACCGGAGCAAGCAGGCCATCGTGGCCTGGCGGGCCACCACCTACGCCCCCAACGACATCGTCTATCATCGTGACCACCTCGGCATCGTGGCCCACGACTTCGGGCCGCGCATCCGGCTCGGCGAGGGCGATGAGGTGCGCGACGTCCCCCACCCGCTGAGTGCGCCTGGGCTGGCGCACTACGAGTTCGCGGTGGCCGACACCGTGCGGGTGTCGGGTCCCGATGCCGAGGTCCGCGTGGTGGCGGTGCACGTGCGGCCCCGCGACCCGGAGGCGCCCGGCACCATCGGGACGCTCTTCCTCGATGTCGAGCGCGCCGCGACCGTGCGCTTCCACTTCACGTTCACGGCGTCCTCGTATCGCGACCCGACGGTCGAGGCGATCGTCGTCACGCTCGAGAACGCCTTCCTCGACGGGCGGCGCTGGCTGCCGTGGCGCCAGTCGATCACCATCCGCCGCGAGGGCCCGCTGCTGGCGCTGCCGCTGGTGACGCTGCTGCGCGCCGACTGGACGATCGGCGACTACGCGCTCGGCGTGGCACATGCACCCCTCCGGTTCCGCGGCATGCTGGTGGACGGCCTCCGCGCGCCGAACGATTCGGGGTGGAGCGGCCGGGTCGAGGATGCACTGGCGACGATGCCCGATCCCGGCCGCAGCCTCGGTGCAATCCTGCAGCATGCGGACGCGCTCGCGCCCGAGGCGCGACTGAGCGGAATGCCGCGACTCCGCTTCCTCGGTGACCGGGGACTCGGGTCGCTGCTGTCGGTCAATCGGGTGCAGGGCGTCACCCCGGGAGCAGGGATCCGCATCGCGATCGATGATGCACACCGGCTCGACCTGTCGCTCGGGTACGGGACCGCCGACCGACGGCTCACCCGCAGCGCCGCGCTCGAGCGCGACGAGGGTGACCTCACGCTGTCGCTCGCCGCGGGACACGACGTGATCGATGCCGGGGGCGCCAGCTTCGGAAGCATCCTTGCCAACTCGATGGCGACGGCCATCGCCGGCAGCGACGGTGGCAGCTGGGTGTTGCGCGACCACTTCGTGGCGACCGAGGTGCGTGGCGGCGGGACCGCACTGCGTTGGAGCCTCGCCGCGGTCCGGGAGCGGACCGCCTCGCTGGAGACCCGGTTCACCGCCATTGACGGCACCCGTCGCGAGAACCCCGCCCTGGGTGCCGGCTCGGTCGTCCGGGTGGTCGCCAGGGTCGGGTCACGGAGGGTGCCCGAGCGGGGCGGCTGGCTGCTGGAGGCGGAACGGGGCACCGGGGACGCCACCTGGGGGCGGGTCGCCCTGGAGGCCGGGAGGAGGGTCGGCACCTTCGCCTGGCGGGTCGGGGGCGGCCTGGGCAGCGCCGGACTCCCCGGCTACCGGTCGTTCATGGTCGGCGGCCGGGGGACGCTGGTTGGCGTTCCCCACCGGTCGATCGGGGGCCGGAGGCTGCTTCGAGCCGAGGTGGCGGTGCCGATCCGGCTGGGAATCCCGGCCCCGGGGCTGGGTCGCTGGGGGAGCGATCTGCTGGCGAGCCAGCTGACC
This sequence comes from uncultured Gemmatimonadota bacterium, assembly GCA_937961295.1. Lineage (GTDB taxonomy): Bacteria > Gemmatimonadota > Gemmatimonadetes > Gemmatimonadales > GWC2-71-9 > Palsa-1233. The sequence goes on along the minus strand of CALGOK010000156.1, from coordinate 11,955 downwards.
CCGTACCTGGCGGGGGCGGTGGCGGGTGGGGAGCTGCCGGGGCTCCCCTGGCGCCCCTCGGACGGGGTCGAGCCGGTCGCGGGGGTCCGGCTCGACCTCTGGGGTCCCCTCCTCCGGCTGGAGGTCGGCTGGGCACTCCGGCGCGGCACGGTGGGGCTCACGCTCGACGCCCATCCCGATTGGTGGCCGCTGCTCTGAACCGCGTTGGCTCCAATCCTGCATCGCGTCTACCTTGCAGGAGTCGGGACTTCGCCTGGTGATCCCCCCACCCGGAGCGTGCGTGCAGTGACCAGTTTCAGCGACGAATGGATGCTCGCGATCCTCGCTCCGCTGCTGAGCGAGGAGAAGGTCGCGGCGTTGCGCGCGGCCGACACCGACGAGCTGTCGCTGTGGGAACGCATCCTGGCGGAACGGCTGGTGGGCGAGGCCGAGCTGCTCGCGGCGATGTCGGCGCGCTGCCGACTGCCGATCGCCGACCTCTCCACGGCCACCGAGGTGACCCGCGACGCGCTCCCCGAGCCGCTGGCCCGGCGCTACAACGTGGTGCCGATCCGGGTGACCGACGCCTCCCTCGAGGTGGCCACCTCCAATCCGTTCGACGTGGGGGCCGAGCAGTCGCTCGCGTTCGCCACCGGCCGAGAGGTGCGCATGGCGCTCGCCTCGCCGCCGCGGATCCGCGAGAAGCTCGACGAGCTCTACGGCGTGCCGGTGGGCGAGGGCGTGTCCAAGGTCCTCGACAACATGGCCGAGTTCGACGTCCAGTCGATCGAGGAGCGGAAGCCGGAAGACGACGACGAGGAGCTCGCGGCGCAGGAGGCGAGTTCGCGCCCGATCATCAAGCTCGTCAACGTGCTGCTCGCCGACGGCATCACGGCGCGGGCGAGCGACATCCACATCGAGTCGGGCGAGGTGAACGTCGTGGTCCGCTACCGGATCGACGGCGTGCTGCGCCAGGCGATGACCATCCCGCGCAAGGCCGGCATCCCGCTCATCTCGCGCATCAAGATCATCTCCGGCCTCGACATCGCCGACCGGCTGCGGCCGCAGGACGGTCGCGCGCGCGTGGCGGTCAACGGCAACCCGGTGGACCTCCGGATCTCGACGCTTCCCGCCACCCACGGCGAGAAGGTGGTGATCCGGATCCTCAACACCAAGCAGGTGATGCTCGAGCTCGACGCGCTCGGGCTGTATCCGGAAGAGACCCAGATGATCCGCGACCTCCTTGGCAACAAGGAGGGCGTGCTGCTGTGCACCGGCCCCACGGGCTCGGGCAAGACCACCACCCTCTACGCCTGCATTCGCGAGATCATGGGCGAGGGAATCAACATCGTGACGGTGGAGGATCCGGTCGAGTACCGGATGGGCAAGAACATCGTCCAGGTGCAGGTCAACGAGAAGCAGGGCCTCACCTTCGCCACCACGCTGCGCTCGATCCTGCGCCAGGACCCCGACGTGGTGCTGGTGGGCGAGATCCGCGACATCGAGACCGCCCAGATCGCGGTGCAGGCGTCGCTCACGGGTCACCTGGTGCTCTCCACCCTGCACACCAACGACGCGCCGAACACCGTGACCCGGCTCGTGGATATGGGGATGGAGGCGTTCAAGATCGGCGCCGCGCTGCGCGGCGTCATCGCGCAGCGGCTGATGCGGCGCCTCTGCCCGCACTGCCGGGTGCCGCAGGACATGAACGCCATCCCGCCGCGGATCAAGGCGTTCATTCCCGCCGGCGTGGCGCTCTGGGCGCCGGCGGGGTGCAGCCACTGCACCCAGACCGGCTACCGCGGCCGCTTCTCGATCATGGAGATCCTCGTCATCACGCCGGAGATCGAGCGGCTGGTGGGCGCGGGCGCCACCGCCGACCGGATCGCCGCGACCGGCCGCGACGAGGGGATGCTCACCCTGTTCGAGAGCGGACTGCGGCACGTCCTCGACGGCCACTCGTCGCTCGACGAGCTGCTGCGGGTGGCCGACGTGCCGAGTCAGGGGAGCAGCCGCGGTCCCGCGGCGCTGTCCGCCGGCACCGTCGCGCCGACCGGCTCGGGCAACGGCGTCGTGACCGTGACGGGCGTGGCGGCACCGCGGCCCGAGCAGCTGCTCGAGAACCTCGAGCTGGTCGACGACGCGCCGCCCGAGGGGGAGGAGGCGCCGCCGCCGCGCCGTGCGACGATCCTGCTGGTGGAGGACGAGGACACGCTGCGCCGCGTGATGCGCGACCTGCTCGAGCAGGAGGGCTACGTGGTGTGCGAGGCGCGCGACGGCGCCGAGGCGCTGGAGCAGGTCGATCGCTTCGCGCCCGACGTGGTGCTGCTCGACCTCAACCTGCCCAACGTCGATGGCTACACGGTGCTGGCGCAGCTGCGCTCGCGCCCCGCGACGCGCGAGCTGCCGGTGCTGGTGCTCTCCGCGCGCGGCGACGAGGACAACGAGGTGCGCGTGCTGCGCCTCGGCGCCACCGACTTCCTCACCAAGCCGTTCCGGCCGCGCGCCCTCTCCGCGCGCCTCGAGGCCACCCTCTCCCGCGGCCGTTGATTCCCCGCCGATGACCGACATTCGCGTGTCCCTGGTCGACGTGGTGGTGTTCCGCCGCGTCGGCACCCTGGAGATCCTCCTGCTGCGCCGCGGCCCCACGGGCCGCAACGCCGGCTCGTGGGAATCGGTGCACGGCACGATCGAGGCAGGGGAGACGCCGGTGGACGCGGCCCGGCGCGAGGTGCGCGAGGAGTGCGGCGCGACCGACGGCACGCTCCACAACCTGTCGCGGGTGGAGTCGTTCTACCGGCCCGAGCGCGACGAGGTGGCGCTGATTCCGGTGTTTGCGTTGGAGGCGCCACGCGACCTCGCGGTGCAGCTCTCGGCGGAGCACGATCGGTTCACCTGGTCGGCCACCGCGCGGCGAAGCAGCAGGCCTCGTGGCCGCGGCTGCGCCGCGCCATCGAGGCGGTGGAACAGCTGCTGGTGGATCCGCGGGCGCAGGTGCTGGGGGACGTGCTGCGGATTCCGTAGGCGGAACGAGGTTTCGGGCAACGGGGGACGGGGGACGAGGCTGCTCCCCCGTCCCCCGTTACCTGTCACTCGTCACCCGTCACCCTCACTTCTCAGGACGCACTCCTCACTTCTCGCTGTCAGAAGTCGTGCCCGTACCCCAGGAACTTCACCACCCCGTCTCGCTCGACCATGGTGCCGAACAGCCGCCGCTCGAGGGTGCTGTCGGGCGTGCGGTAGCGCACCCGGCAGGGTCCCCACATCCGGAGCGTTCCATCGGTCACCTGCAGGGTGTCGCGTTCGCAGTCGAGCCCGCCAAAGGCGAGCGGTGTGCCGCTCATCCGCTCGAGCAACCGCGCCTGGCCCTTGGCACTCCCGGCCTGAACCTGCAGCCAGACGATCGCGGGATCGAGCTCGTACGGCGCGCCGCGGTAGAGGTGGTGCGGGAACACCAGCCACGCGAACTCGGCCCGGGTGACCGCCATTGTGCCGAGCGCCACCGAGTCGCCCCGGCTCACGGCGGTGAGGAACTCCCGCACCAGCGTCTCGCGGTCGCTCGCGCCGCCGGTGAGCCTCGTGGCCCGCGGGAGTCCCTCTCGGAAGCGCCGCTCGTACTCCTCCATCGGCAGGATCGAGTCGATCACGTCGCCCGGCTGGCGCCAGGGACGTTCCGGGTCGTACACCGCGCTCTCGGCGGACACGCATCCGAGTGCCACGGCGATCACAACGAACAGCAGGTACTGTTTCACGCGCCACTCCTTGTGTGCTGGTGAAGCGTAAAGGGTGAAGGGTGAAGGGGAAGGCAGCTCCACGCGGAGTTGCCCTCCCCTTCACTCTTCACCCTTCACCCTTCACCTAGTTGTCCGAATACTCCGTCCACCCGGCCCACCACTTGGTGCCGCCGGGCTGCGCGGCGCCGCGGTACGTGGTGGCGGTCACGAACGGTGCCGCGCGGTTGGCGAGGTCGCCGGCGAAGGCGGCCACGCCGCCGGTGGCCGGGGCCACGCCGGCCGCGAGCGACCAGTCGAAGTCGGCGGCCGCGGAGGGGTTCCCCGGCAGCGCGGTGAACAGCGACGCCGCCGTGGTGCCTGCCGCGTGCTCGAGGTTTCCCGGCTGGCCGTAGGTCTGCTGCCCGGCCTGGAACAGGGTGGCCGTCTCGGCCACGTAGATCCCCTGCAGCGAGAAGAGGCCTTCGTTCTCGCGCTGCTTGGTCTGGGCGTCGCGGTAGCCGATGGCCGCATTGGGCCAGCGGGCGAGGATGCCGTTGACGTAGTGCCCGCCGACGCCGCGGCGGAGGACCATGCCGTAGCCGCCGCCGGTGCCGACCACGCCCGGACCGGTGCCGACCAAAGTGAAGTTGGCGACCACCGGAATGGTGAGCGGGGTGGAGTTGTAGCCGAGGTCGCAGCCGCCGCCCGCGTTGGAGCCGCAACCGTCGTTCTCGATTCCCTGTGGGTCGCTGGAGACGCCGCCCGCCTGCGCGCGCGGCACCAGCACCTTGCTCTGGTACGCGATCAGGAACTGGAGGCGGCCGCGGTATCCCTCGGACATGTCGAAATGGTCGTCGCCAGACTCGTAGGACACGAAGTACTTGCCGTCGACGTTGCCCCCGAAGAACTCGAAGTGGTCGTCGAGGCCGTTGAGCGCCTGCAGGTACTCGAGCGTGGTCTGCGAGCCGACCGCCGCGATGGTGAACGAGTTCAGCTCGGCATCTTGCGCCGGCGCGTAGCCGGCGTACTCGACCCGGACGTAGCGCAGGGTGCCGCTGTTGTCGAAGTCGTTGTCGCCGCCCGAGTAGGGCACCAGCGGGTTGTCGGCGTTGGTGCCGGTGCCCTCGATGTTCACCGTGCCCGAGCGGTTGATGCGCGCGTTGCCGACGATGATCAGGCCGCCCCAGTCGCCGGGCTGCCGCATGCCGGCCACCCGCTGGGAGGTGAACACGATCGGCTCGGCGGCGGTGCCGTTGGCCACCAGTCGGGCGCCACGGAGCACGAAGAGCGAGGCGCCGAGGGTCTCGAAGTCGCCGACGATCCTGGTGCCGGGCTGAATGGTCAGCGTGGCGCCGTTGGCGACCTTGATGAAGCCCTTGAGGATCCAGGTCTTGTCCCTGGTCCACGTGGTGTTCGTGGTGATGTTCGCGGTGACCTCCACCGTGTTCGACGGCGGCGGCACGTCGTCGGTGGTCGCCTGCGCCGTCGGCGAGAATGCGGAGGTGGCGCCGTTGCGCACCGCGGCGAGGCGGTAGGTGTACTGGGTGTTCGGCGTCAGGCCGGCATCGATGAACGTCGTCGCTCCGGCCGCGGGGCGGGTGATCTCGGCGAACGCGCCCGCCCCGGTGGAGCGCTGGAGGACGAACTGGGTCACCGCGGTGGCCGGGGCGGCCCAGGTCAGGTTGATGGTTGCCGTCCCGGTGGCCGCCGCGGCCAGGCCGGTCGGCGCCGGGTTCTCGTTGCCGCCGCCGCCCCCGGTCGGTTCGTCCGAGCAGGCGCCGACGAGCACGACGCCGGCCATCAGCACCGTTCGCGTGAAGATTCCAAGTCCGAAGCGCATCCTCAATGTCCTCTCAGAGGTGAAGTGAACTGCCACGACGTGAACGGCGAACGCCGACACACGGCGCCAAATCAAGGCGCAGCGTGTCGGCGTTCGGACACGGCGGCGTAACCGTTCGGTCACGCCCCGGGTCGGGTCACTGCTTCCAGCTGAATCCGATCGAGAACACCCGGCCGGCGCGGTACGACTCGCGGGTCACGCCGCCCTGCGCGATCACGTAATCGGCGTCGAGCAGGTTCTTGGCGTCGAACCGGCCGCTCAGCGTCCCCAAGAGCGGGAATCGGAGCGACGCGTCCACCACGTTGCGCGGACGCTCCACCACGTCGGGGAGTGGCGACTCCCCTGCCTCGACGATCCGCTCGCCCACCCGGTTGAAGAGCACCGTGGCCGAGGCATCGGCGGTGGGGTGGGTCCACGCCAGGCCGGCGTTCACCACGTAAGGCGCCTGGCCGACCATCTTGCGGTTCGCGTTGGTCACCGCGCCGGCGTCGGGATCGATCTCGATCTCCGAGTGCATGATCGTGGCGTTGGCGAAGACGCTGAGCTGCCGGAGCCCCTCGGCGAGGAAGCCGAGCGCCTTGCGACCCTCGAGCTCGATGCCGTAGTTGTCGGCGCCCCGGGCGTTCACGTAGGTGATGATCCGGGTGCCCGACGTGCCCTGGTACACTCGCTCGATCGGCTTGTCGAACCGCTTGGCGAACAGCGCCACGCTGACGATCTCGCCGCGGTTGGGGTAGTGCTCCCAGCGCAGGTCGTAGTTCTGGATCAGCGTCCGCCCGAGGTCGGGGTTCCCGCGGACGTTGTCGCCGCCGATCACCTCGCGGAACAGGATCGGCGAGAGCTCGCGGTACTCCGGGCGCGACAGGGTCTGGGTGGCCGAGAGCCGGATATTGGTGTTGCCGCTGGTGCGCCAGGTGAGGGCCATGCTGGGGAGCACATCGGTGAACTCGGGCGTGGCCAGCGACGGCTGCATCGCGGTCGAGAGCGAGGCGACCTCCACCCGGGAGTGCTCCACCCGCGCGCCGACCACCGCCTCGATGGACGGGGTCAGGGGCAGCACCGCCATCGCGTAGCCGGCCAGGAGCCGGTCCTCGGCGGTGTAGGAGCCCCCGGCGCCCAGCGGGGTGACCCGGAAGAAGTCGTTCTCGCCGGTGGCGAACGTGCCGAAGATCTCCTCAGGTGACATCGCGCCGGCGCCCTCGGGCAGGGTCCGGTTGAGCGAGATCGAGTAGACGCGGTTCTCGGCGTCGCGCTCGACCCGCCGGGCGAGGCCGCCCACCCGGATCACCCGGCCGACGCCGATGCCGCCGAGGTTGAACTGCAGGTCGAGGTTGCCCTCGATGGCCCGCTCCTCGAGCGCGCCGAAGGTGCGCACGGCCGCCTCGTTGGAGAAGCCCAGCCAAGTCGGCGCGCCGCCGCCGGTGCGGGTGTAGACCACCTCGGAGCGGTCGGGCTCCTGCCGCGACACGCCCGACACGGTGGCGCCCCAGTCGATCCCGACCCGTCCGCCGCCGAGCTCGTGGTGCAGACCGAGCTGGGAGGAGTAGATCCGCCGCTCGACGTAGCGGAGCCGCTGGATCTCCAGCGGCAGCGCGAGGTTTTCCGAGACCCCGGTCTCGAAGCGTCCCTCGTTGTCCATGGTGCGGTTGTAGGTGTTGTTGAGCGACACCTTCGTATGGCTGCCGATCGCGGTCGAGAAATTGGCGATGCCGCCCCACAGCACGCTGTTGCGCGCCGTGGTGCCCTCGAACCGGTCGATCTCCTCGGCCTCGCTTCCCGAGATCGGCGCGGCCAGTGCCCGGACCTCGTCGACCCGCGCCTCCATGTTGTTGGAGTACGTGCTGCTCAACACGTAGTTCAGGCCCGTCCCGCCGGTGGGCAGGTTGCCGCCCATCGCGATGCCGAACGATCCGTTGGGTCGGGCGCTGGTGGCATTTGCCGACCAGATGTTTCGCAGCGAGTTGATCAGGCCGTTCACCTGTCCCTGCGGCAGCACCTGGCCGAAGTCGGTCTGGTCGAACTGGCTCGGGAGCGCCCGGTCGGTGGCGCCGAGCGCCAGCCAGTCGCCGGAGACGCTGGGGGCGAAGCCGAACTCCCTTCCGGTCACCGCGCTGTTGTAGCCCGTGGAGAGCGACATCGACACGAACGTGCGCCCCGGGAACTCGCGGGTCCGGATGTTCACCGACGCCCCGGAGAAGTCGCCCGGCTGGTCGGGGGTGAAGGTCTTGGCGGTGGTGATCGCCGACAGCAGCGACGCGGGGAAGAGGTCGAGCGGCACCACCTTCTTCTCGGGCTCCGGCGAAGGGATTCGGGCGCCGTTGAGGGCGGCCTGGGTGTAGCGATCGCCGAGTCCGCGCACGGAGACATACCTGCCGTCCTGCACGGTGGCGCCGCTCACCCGCTGCACCGCGGCAGCGGCGTCGCCATCGGGGGAGCGGGCGATCTGCTCGGCCGAGATTGCGTTGACGATCGCCACCGAGTTGCGCTGCTCGTCGAGTGCGGCGCTCACCGATCCGCGTTCGGCCGAGGCGGTCACGGTGATCTCCTGGATCTCGACCACGGTGCCGGTGAGGGTGACGTCGATCTCGCTCACCCCGCCATCCGCCACGGTGACGCCGGTGACGCTCTTGGGCGTGTAACCGATCATCGTCACTCGCAGTGTGTGGCCGCCGGCCGGCACGGTTGCGAGCAGGTACCGGCCGTCGACCGTTGTAGTCGTCCGAACAGTTGTGCCGACCAGCTCCACCCGCGCGCCGCCGATCGGCGCGCCGGCTTGGGCATCGATCACGGTGCCGACCAGCCGGCCGGTGCCCTGGGCCCCTGCCAGCGCCGGGGTCGCCAGCAGCGCGGCGCATCCCAGCGCGATCCGCCGAATTGCCAGCATCATCGCGTCCACCTGTCCATGAAGGGAGGCGGGTGCCGTGCGCCCGTCGCGCGGCATCCCGTCAAGTCGCCCCGACAATCGCGCGAACGGGTGACGGATGCGTCACGGGAACGGCAACGGGAGTGTCACGAAACAAAGCGGCCTCCGATGGGGAGGCCGATGAGGAGCTAGGCGTGAAGGGTGAAGGGTGAAGGGGAGCGCGCGCCCCTTCACCCATCACCCATCACCCTTCACCCTTCACCCTTCACCTGTCTTGTCCGGCACCCGCGCCGTCCGCGTCATCTCGGGCGGGGCGTTGGGCTTGACCCGGACGCTCTTGGCGGGAATCCCGACGTTGACGTGATAGGGGCGCACGTCCTTGGTGGCCACAGCGGCGGCGCCGACCATGCCGTTCCGGCCGACCCGCACGCCGGCCAGCACGGTGGCGTGGTAGGTGATCCGGACGTCGTCCTCGAGCACGGTGCGGAGCGACGTGACGTCCTTCTGGTCGACGATCGAGTGGGTGTGCGAGTAGATGTTGGCGTAGTCGGCGATCGAGACCCGGTCGCCGAGGGTGATCCCGCCGCGATCGTCGAGCAGCACGTGGCGGTGCACCACCACGTCGTCGCCCACCTCCAGGTCGTACCCGAACGAGAACTCCACGTGCTGGAAGCACTTGAAGTTGCGGCCCACCCGCCCGAAGATCCGCGAAGCCAGCAGCCGGCGAAGCTCGACCCCCAGCGCCACGTGCTGGCCGCCGATCGGCAACCGGTCGAAGGAATACCACAGCCACAGGAGCGGCTTGATTCGCGCGAAGCGCGGGCCGTCGATCTCGGCGTAGTACTCCGGCTCGAGGGTCACGTTGCGGGGATCGAGGGCGAGCAGCGCCAGCCGCGATGCGGCCGGGAGCGTGGCGTCGGCGGCGCGCTCGGCCCAGCTCCCCTGGCCCGGATAGCCGAGCCGGAAGAGCGTCTCGCGCACCACCTCCGGCCACTGCCCGTCGCCGCGATCGAGCGCGGCGTCGAGGTCGGCGAGGAACGCGTCACCGAGCTGGCGCATCTCCTCGGGGCGGTCGAGCTGCTTGAGCGGCCAGATCGGCATCAGTCGAGCCCCTCCTCGGGCGATCCTGCGCCGCCGCTCTTCGCCTTGATGCGCGCCCGCTCGCGTTCCATCCGCGTCAACCGCCGTTCCCAATCGTCGCTGCGGATGTCGAGGTAGCTGAGCGTGAACGGCTCGGTGACCGGGATCACCTCGTCGAAGATGAACAACCCGATCGCCTGGTCGCGGGCGTCGAGTTGCTGCGCCGAGAACAGCGGCGAGAGCGGAATCACGCCGGCCGGGCGGAGCTGCTGGTTGTGGACCGTCAACGTGAGCAGCTGCGGATCGAAGCGGCTGCTCGGCGCCAGCCCGTGGAACGACACCATCGCCACGCCGGGGGTCCGGATGCCGAGCCGGCTGTAGGCCGAGTCGAGCGCCGCGGCCTGCCGGGTGAGCAGGACCTGCAGCGCCTGATAGGAGTCGGGCGCGAGCAATCGGGTCACCCGCTCGTCGAGCGGCGTGAAGCGCAGCTCGATGGTTCCCGACCGCAGCGACAGGGTGATCACGTCCTGGCTGAGCTGCCCGAGCCCGGCCGGGATGATGGCGGCACCGATCGAGTCGGCCTCGGGGGTGACCCCCTGGGCCGGTGCGTTGCGGGTGCCGCAGGCGGCCAGGACGACGGCCATGACGACCAGCAGGCGACGGGGACGGCTCACGCGGGTACCTCCTGGGCTGCGGCGAGGATCGACTCGCCAAGGTCGCCGATGCCATCGTGGGTCTTGGCCGAGACCGGCTGGAGCTGGTCCTCGGGAATTCCGAGCTCCGCCGCGCGCTGGCGCACCGCCTCGGCGCGGGCGGCGCGGGTCAGCTTGTCGGCCTTGGTCAGCACCGCCAGCACCGGCACGCCGGCCGCCGCGAGGACCTCCTGGAACGCGCGGTCGTCGGCCGACGGCGGGTGGCGGATGTCGAGCAACCATACCACCCCGGTCACGGTGGTGCGGTCACGCAGCAGCCGCTCGAGCAGCCGGCGGTAGCTGGCGCGCTCCTGCTTCCCCGCCCGGGCGTAGCCGTAGCCGGGGAGGTCGATGAAATAGAGCGGCGGCAGCCGGTAGACGTTGAGCAGCTGGGTCTTGCCCGGCGTCGCGGAGACGCGCGCGAGGTCCTTGCGGCCGAGCAGCGCATTGAGGAGCGACGACTTGCCCACGTTGGAGCGACCGACGAAGACGAATTCGGGGCGGGGCGGGTCGAGGGGGTGGAGCGGGTCGGGGAACGAGCCGACGAACGCCACCTCGAGGCGCGCCAGGGGCGACGGCGCGCTCACGAGCGGCTCAGGCTTCCTTCTTCTGCCGCGGCCGTTCGGTGACGATCAGCGGGGAGGTGCCCTCGGCGATCGTTTCCGGGGTGACGATCACCTCGCGGACGTCGGGGCGGGTCGGCAGGTCGAACATGATATCGGTCATGACGCCCTCGAGGATGGCGCGCAGGCCGCGGGCGCCGGTCTGCCGGGTGATCGCCTTGCGCGCCGCAGCGCGCAGCGCGCCGGGGTCGAAGGTGAGCCCCACGCCCTCGATCTCGAACAGCCGCTGGTACTGCTTGGTGAGCGCGTTGCGCGGCTCGACCAGGATCTTGACCAGCGCCTCCTCGTCGAGCGTCTCCAGCGGCACCAGCACCGGCAGGCGGCCGACCAGCTCGGGGATCAGCCCGAAGTGCAGCAGGTCGTCGGGCTCCACGAGGTCGTAGGGCCGCTCCTCGGTGGGCACCGCGGTGGACGGGAGGTCGGACGGCGCGAAGCCGATCCGCTGCCGGCCGAGCCGCGCGTCGATGAGCTTCTCGAGGCCGTCGAACGCGCCGCCGCAGATGAACAGGATGTCGCGGGTGTTGATCTGGATGTATTCCTGCTGCGGGTGCTTGCGGCCGCCCTGCGGCGGCACGCTCGCCACGGTGCCCTCGAGGATCTTGAGCAGCGCCTGCTGCACGCCCTCGCCCGACACGTCGCGGGTGATGCTGGGGTTCTCGCTCTTGCGCGCGATCTTGTCGATCTCGTCGATGTAGACGATCCCGCGCTCGCACTCGCTCACGTTGAAGTCGCCGGCCTGGAGCAGCCGCACGAGGATGTTCTCGACGTCCTCGCCGACGTAGCCCGCCTCGGTGAGCGTCGTGGCGTCGGCGATGGTGAAGGGGACGTCGAGGATCCGCGCCAGCGTCTGCGCCAGCAGCGTCTTGCCGGTGCCGGTGGGGCCGAGGAGGAGGATGTTGGACTTCTCGAGCTCCACCTCGCCGTCGCGCGGGCCGGCGTTGATCCGCTTGTAGTGGTTGTACACCGCCACGGCGAGCGAGCGCTTGGCGCGCTCCTGCCCCACCACGTACTCGTCGAGCGTGGCCTTGATCTCGGTCGGGGTGGGGACGGCGCGCCGGGTCTCGCCCGCCTCGCGCTCCTCGTCCTCCGCCAGGATCTCGTTGCAGTGCGCTATCGTGGCGTCGCAGATGTGCACGCACAGGCACCCAAGAAAATTCGTACACAC
>CALGOK010000155.1 GCA_937961295.1 uncultured Gemmatimonadota bacterium | reverse complement strand
GGTGCCGGTGTCGTCGCTGGAGCCGTCATCGACCAGGATGATCTCGTGGTGCCGGTAGTGTTCAGTGAGCACGGCGCTGAGCTCGGTGACGAAGCCGGCCACGATGTCGCCGGCATCCTCCAGCGGCACCACGACGGAGAGGAACAGGCCAGGGTGCCTCAGCACGACGCGGCTCCCGCGCCGACCCCAGTCGGGGCGTCGAGCAGCTCGAGCACGTCGTAGACGTTGTCGATCTTGGACCCCATCACCGAGACGAGCCCGGGTGCCTCCGGGTCGTGGTGGACGAGGATCGGCCTGCCGTCGTCCACCTCGTTGCGGGGGAGCACGGTCTTCACGGCCCAGAGTGAGCGGCGCCGGACGGTGCCGGCCATGCACGGCAGGTAGCGGCTGGCGTCGGCGACCATTGCGGCAAACCGGCTCGCCGGCTCGTGCTGGCGCGCGAGCGATCCGCCGCCCCACCCAACCGGCACGGCATCGCCGGTGTGCCAGGCGGCGTGCGGCGTGTAGCGAACATGGCTGAGCACGTGGTGACCCTCGGCCGGCAGTGGCGTGAGCGAGAAGAACGGGCCGCACATCACCGTGACGGCGCGACCCTCGAGCTCCGGCGGCGGCTCCACCACCACCAGTTCGGCGAGCTCGTGCTTGAGCGGGACCGGCGCGAGACCAGCGCTCCCGGGCAGCTGGTTGAGCTCGGCGTAGGTGCAGTTGAGGACGCGCGCGGCCATCAGCACGTCGTCACCGCCGGGACCGCTGAGCGCGACCTCCCAGCCCCCGCCCCGCGGCCGACATCTCCGCGCCTCGACCCCGAGCCGGAGCTCCACCCCCGCCGCGTGCAGGTCGGCCTCCAGTCGCGCGGCGAGCCGGTCGGCATCGAAGGACGCCTCCTCGACGCGGAATACGTCCTCGATCCGATCGGCGTCGAACAGCGCGCGGACCTCGGCGGGCGCCCGCGACAGCGGGGCGCCGATTCGGTGGCAGAACTCGGCAAACTGGCGCGCCGAGACCTTCGAGAACGAGCGGGCGATGGCGTAGTACGCCTCGACCGCCGTGTCGATGCAGTCGCGATGGGCCTCGAGGAACCGGGCGTAGTGTCGACGCGAGCGAATCGCGGTGAGGAAGCTCCGCGGGTAGTGGTAGCCCATGTGCACCCGCGCCTGGTTGCTGCGCGACGCCACCCGAAGCAGGCGCTCCTCCCGCTCCACCAGGACCACGCGGCCGTCGCGTCGCCGCGCGGCATGTAGCGCGAGCGCGACACCGTACAACCCGCCGCCCACGACCACCGTGCCAGTGGTATCGTTCATGCTCCGTCCAGGCTGGAGTCCGTTCGGGAGGCTGCCGCACCCGGCACCGATTAGCGGGGCCCTTTCGGCGGCAGACCACGCGTCGTACGGTCAGGCAAGTTATACCCTCGACGGGAGGATGCGCGCATGCAGTCCTCGCTGGTCAAGCACCCGGCCGCACTGGCAAGCGTCGCCCTGATCGCCCTCCTGCCGCTGCTCGGCTGGGCGCCGACGCTCGTGGCGCCGCCGCCCGACGTGGCCAGTGCGAGCGCCCTCCAGGGCTACGACACCCCCACCGCCTACCGACTCCTCGTGACCTGGGCGGTCGCGGTGATGCTGCTCGGCATCGCCTTCGCGCGCGAACGCGCCAGCCAGCCACCGCCGGCGGAAGCCGGAGCGGACCCGTCCGGCCGCTGGCACCGCTGGCTTCCCGTCGCCATCGCGGTGGCGTTCCTCGCGGCGTACTTCCCCGTGGCCCTCGGTCGCACGGGACCGTTCGCCGAGGATGGGCTCATGCTCGCCGTGCTCCACCGGATGGCGCTCGGCCAGCAGCCGTACGTCGACTTCGAGTTTCTCTACGGGCCGGCGCTGATCTACCCCGCCCATTGGTGGCTGACGATGACCGGGTTCTCGATGGAGGCGTACTACTGGTGGTACGCCACGCTCCAGGCGATCGGGATGGGGCTGCTGCTGGCGCTGGTCCTCCGGCTGTCGCCACGCGGCAAGCCGGTGTGGGGATTCGTGCTTCTGGTCCCCTTCTTCCTCGACACGATGCTGGGGATCAACTGGTTCGGGCTCCGCCGCCTGCTCCCACTCCTGCTGCTCGTGTACGTGGCCCGCCAGGCCGACACGCCGCGGCGTGCGCTCCTCGGCGGCGTGGGCGGTGGACTGCTGCTGGCGTTCTCGCACGACTACGCAGTCGCGGTGCTCGCCGCAGTGGCGGTGCTCGCCCTCGCCCGCGCGGTGGTCGACCGTGCCTGGCAGCCGCTCGCGCGCGGCGCGCTGCTCGGCGGCACTGCACTGGTCACCTGGCTGGCGACGACGGTGGCGCTGCTGGGTCGCGAGGGGTTCGTCGCCTACCTGCGCACGAGCCGCGAGCTGGTGGGCCGGTTCTCACTGGGTGAAGCCGG
>CALGOK010000154.1 GCA_937961295.1 uncultured Gemmatimonadota bacterium | reverse complement strand
CGAGCGACGGCTACGCCAGGCATGCGTTCCCGATGCACGCCGATGACCTCGGCCTCGAAGTCGAGCCCGTCGGCGGTGTGGACGGTGACCTCGCCGTCGGCGAGTTCGCTCGCCTTGGTGAGCACGTAGCCCTCGCTCTCGACGACGAAACCGAGCGCGGCGTCCTTCCCGTCAACTCTGACACGGACGGTCGACTTGCTCGGCCCCTCGACGACCGGCTCGAACGCCGCCGTCACCAGCGCCCCGCTACGGAAGCGGTTGCGGCTGAGCGACTGCCCCCACGCGTCCGCAGGCACGAGCAACTGCCCCGCGCGGACCGCCACGTGGCGGGCGACTGCTGCGGCTCCGGCGTGTTCGTGGCCGACGAACGCATCGTCGCGGGCGACTACTCGGGGCCGGAGGGCGCGCGCCGGGTCCTCGGCGACCCGAGGGTGACTGCCGCGGTGCTCGAGACCGCCCGCGGCGGATTGCTGCGCCGGGGCCTGGTGGTGCCGCGCGCCGACGCAGCCGTGATCACCAACATCGCGGCCGACCATTTCGGCGACTACGGCATCGACTCGCTCGACGACCTGGCCCGCGTGAAGGGCGTGGTGGCCAAGGCGCTCGGGGCCGAGGGTGTGCTGGTGATGAACGGCGAGGATGCCACGCTGCGCGCACTGCCGCTGCCGTTCGACGGCGAGGTGACCTGGTTCGACGATCGTGGCGAGAGCGACCTGCTGCCGCCGTCCGACCAGATGCCGCTCGCCCTGGGCGGCGCCGCACGCCACAACATCGCCAACGCCCACGCCGCCGCGCTGGCCGCGCAGGCGCTCGGCGCCTCCACTGCGGCCATCCGCGCCACGCTCCGGAGCTTCGGGAGCGACAACACCGACAACGCCGGGCGGCTGGAGCGCTTCGAGGTCGCCGGGATGCAGGTCTGGATCGACTACGCCCACAACCCGCACGGGCTCGGTGCGCTGCTCGACGCGGCGCGGCGGTACGCCGCCGGCGGGCGGTTGGGACTGCTGCTCGGGCAGGCCGGCG
The DNA here is from genome assembly GCA_937961295.1 of uncultured Gemmatimonadota bacterium. Classification (GTDB taxonomy): domain Bacteria; phylum Gemmatimonadota; class Gemmatimonadetes; order Gemmatimonadales; family GWC2-71-9; genus Palsa-1233. The sequence continues at coordinate 8,278 of CALGOK010000154.1, read as the reverse complement.
ACCGCGACGACGACGCGATCCGCGCGCTGGCCCGCACGGCGTGGCAGGCAACGCCTTCACACATCGTCCTCAAGGATCTCGACGGCTACCTGCGTGGGCGTGCAGCCGGCGACGTGCCAGCCCTGCTGCGCGAGGAGTTGCTGGCGGCTGGCGCGCGCGAGGAGCAGATCGAGGTGTCACGGGATGAAACCGACGGCGTGCGCCGGCTGCTGGAGTGGGGTCGGCCGGGCGACCTGCTGGTGCTGCCGGTGCACGCGCTCACGGCGCGGGAGAAGGCGATCGCGCTGGTGCGGGGGTGGAACGGCTGACCTGCGTTCTCGCTCTCTCGCATTCTCGCTTTCCCGCGGGTAGTATCAGGTTCTCCCCGACACGGATCTCCGATGTTCTTCCCCAGGCGCGACACCTACGACGTGGTCATCGTCGGCTCCGGAGCCGGCGGCGGGATGGCCGCGTACGAGCTCACCAGGGCCGGCGCCAGCGTCTGCCTGCTCGAGGCTGGCGGTCCGTGGGACAACCGCACCGACAGCAGCATGCTGGCCTGGCCGTGGGAGACCGATCGCCGCGGCGGGAGCACCCGCGAACGGCCGTTCGGCGAGCACGACGCCTGCATCGGCGGCTGGAACATCGACGGCGAGCCGTTTACCACCGCGGCGGGAACGCGCTTCAACTGGTGGCGCGCCCGGATGGTCGGCGGTCGGACCAATCACTGGGGCCGCATCTCGCTGCGCTTCGGCCCGCGCGACTTCAAGGGGAAGACCCACGACGGTCTCGGCGACGACTGGCCGATCAGCTATGACGACATCGCGCCGTACTACGACGAGGTCGACCGGCTGGTGGGAATCTTCGGCTCGGTGGAGGGATTGCCGAACCATCCCGACGGCATCTTCCACGCACCGCCGACGCCGCGCTGCTGGGAGCAGGTGATCAAGCGCTCGGCCGACCGCCACCAGGTCACCTGCATCCCGTCGCGCCTGTCGATCATCACCCGGCCGCACAACGGCCGGCCGGCGTGCCACTACTGCGGCCAGTGCAACCGCGGCTGCTCGGTGAACGCCAACTTCTCCTCCACCAACGTGCTGATCGAGCCGGCGCTGCGGACCGGCAAGCTCGAGCTGCGCACCCACGCGATGGCGCGCGAGGTGGCCACGGGTGTCGACGGACTCGCCAAGGGCGTGGTGTACATCGATACGCGCACCGGCGAGGAGCACCGGGTGGACGGCACGGTGGTGGTGCTTGCCGCCAGCGCCTGCGAGAGCGCCCGGCTGCTGCTCAACTCGCACTCCACGCGGTTTCCCCAGGGGCTCGCCAACTCCAGCGGCACCGTGGGGAAGTACCTCACCGATACCACCGGCACCGACGTCGGCGGGTGGCTGCCCGACCTGGTCGACCAGCCGCGCCACAACTGCGACGGCGTGGGTGGCGCGCACCTCTACATGCCGTGGTGGCTCGACAACAGCAAGCTCGACTTCCCGCGCGGCTACCACATCGAGATCTGGGGCGGGATGGGGATGCCCGGTTACGGCTTCATGGGCGGCATCCACAACTACCCGGGCGGTGGCGGCTACGGCGCCGGCCTCAAGCAGCAGTACCGGCAGTACTGGGGCACCACGGTGGGGTTCTCGGGGCGCGGCGAGATGATCCCCAACGAGCACTCCTACTGCGAGCTCGACCCCTCCGCGGTCGATCGGTTCGGGATCCCGGTGCTGCGCTTCCACTGGCAGTGGACCGACCACGAGTACAACCAGGTGAAGCACATGCAGGAGACCTTCCGGACCCTGCTCGCCGACATGGGCGCGGTGGTGCGGTCGACGATGCCGACGCGCGAGCAGGGCTACGGCATCGCCAACGGCGGCGCGATCATCCACGAGCTCGGCTGCACCCGCATGGGCGACAACCCGTCGACCAGCGTGCTCAACGACCAGTGCCAGGCGTGGGACTGCAGGAACCTGTTCATCGCCGATGGCGGACCGTTCGTGAGCCAGGCCGACAAGAATCCGACGTGGACGATCCTCGCCCTGTCGATGCGCACGTCGCGCCACATCGTGGCCGAACGAAAGGCGGGGCGGCTGTGAGCGAGCCCACGAACGGCCTGACGCGCCGCGAGCTGGTGACCTTGATGGCTGCCGCCACGGTGATCCCGACATCCGCGCAGGCCTCGGATGCGATGCGCGAGTCCCGCAGGCGCGCCGCTGGTGGCGCCGCGACACCCAAGGTCTACACCGAGCACGAGTGGCAGACGGTGCGGATGCTGGTGGACTACCTCTTCCCGCGCGACGAGCGGTCGGGGTCGGCCACCGAGGCGATGGTGCCGGAGTTCATGGACACCATGCTCGACCTCGAGCCCGGGATGCGCACGGCCCATCGGGGTGGGCTGGGATGGCTCGACCACGAGTGCCGCGAGCGATTCGGCGGCAACTTCACGGCGATCACCGACGCCGAGCGGCGCGAGATGCTCGACGACATCGCCTGGCCGGCCCGCGCCCGCGCCGGGTACTCGCACGGCGTGACCTGGTTCAACAGTTTCCGCGACTTCGCCGCCACCGGCTTCTGGACCTCCGAGATCGGTGTCGCCGACATCGGGTACATGGGGAACATCCCGCAGCCGACCTGGCCGGGGTGTCCGGAGGCGAACCTCAGAAAGCTGGGGTTGTGATCCATCCCCAGCCGCGGCCGTCAGGCCGCGGGGGTGCCGGTCATCACTAGTTCCGTAAACTGCAACGATCCCCGCGGCCTGACGGCCGCGGCTGAACCCACGGGATACCCTGCACGATGCCACGAACCCCTGCCCGCCTCGGCGTCGGCTTCATCGGTTCCGGCTTCAACACCCGGTTCCACATCCAGTCCTGGCAGCAGGTGCGCGAGGGCGACGTCCTCGGCGTCTGGAGCCCCAACGCGAAGAACGCCGCCAGCGCGGCCAGGCTCTCCCGCGAGCTCGGCACCGGCGAGGCCAAGGCGCACAAGAGCATCACCGACATGGTCGCCGATCCGGCGATCCACGCCATCTGGCTCTGCGGCCCCAACCACGCGCGGATCGAGAACGTCGAGGAGATCTGCGATGCGGTGAAGTCGGGAAAGGGTGAGCTGATCGGCATCGCCTGCGAGAAGCCACTGGCGCGCAACGTGGCTGAGGCGAAGAAGGTCAAGCAGATGGTGGAGAAGGCGGGCCTCCGCCACGGCTACCTCGAGAACCAGCTCTTCTCGCCGGGGATCGTGCGGGGGCGCGAACTCATCTGGGCCCGCGGCGCCAAGGCCACCGGTCGGCCCTACCTGTCGCGCGCCGCCGAGGAGCACAGCGGCCCCCACGCGGCGTGGTTCTGGGACGGGTCACGCCAGGGCGGCGGCGTGCTCAATGACATGATGTGCCACTCGATCGAGGTGGTGCGGTTCCTCCTCACCGAGCCCGGCAAGCCGCGCAGCTCGCTCACCCCGGTGTCGGTCAACGGCCGGATCGCCTCGCTCAAGTGGAGCCGGCCGGGCTACGCCAAGCAGCTGCAGCAGCGCTACGGCAAGGGAATCGACTACCGCAAGCGTCCCAGCGAGGACTTCGCCTCGGTCACCGTGCGCTACCAGACGCCCGAGGGGCTCGAGGTGATCGGCGAGGCGAGCACGTCATGGAGCTTCGTGGGCGCCGGGCTGCGACTCTCCGGCGAGCTGCTCGGACCCGAGTACTCGATGAACTGGAACACCCTCAACAGCGAGCTCAACTGCTTCTTCTCGCGCGAAGTGGTGGGCGACGTGGGGGAGGACCTGGTCGAGAAGCAGAACGCCGAGATGGGGCTGATGCCGGTGGTGCCGGACGAGGCGTCGACGTACGGCTATGCCGGCGAGAACCGGCACTTCTGCCGGGTGTTCCTCGGCAGGGAGGAGCCGCTGCTCACCTTCCAGGACGGCGTGGAGGTGATGCAGATGCTGATGGCCGCCTACATGAGCGCCGAGCAGGGAAAGACGCTCGCGATGCCGCCCAAGGGGCTCGATGCGTTCGTGCCCGCGGTGGCCAAGGGGACGTGGAAGCCGTGAAGTGCGACAACGCGAGGGGCGAGGGGCGAGGGGCGCTGCATGGCAGGACCGCCCCTCGCCCCTCGCCCCTCGCGTTGTCGCCCAACTGAGGAGTTGCCGCATGGGTCGGGACATCATCCAATCGCAGCTCGACGACGTGCCGCACGAGATGACCAGCACCACGTTCGAGATCCCGGGCTACCGGATCGTCGAGTCGCTCGGCGTGGTGCGCGGGGTCACGGTGCGCTCGCGCAACGTCTTCGGCACCCTGGGTGGCATGCTGCAGTCGATTCGCGGCGGCAACATCGGGGCATTCATCAAGCTGGCCGAGCGGGCCAGGGTGCAGGCGTTCGACACGATGCTGCACCATGCGCACGAGGCTGGTGCCAATGCCGTGGTGGGTGTGCGCTACGACGCCAACGAGATCATGAACGGCATCACCGAGGTGCTGTGCTACGGCACCGCCGTGGTGGTGGAGAGCGATCGCTAGGCGCGACATCGCGAAGCATGCCCCGAACAAAGCGAGGGGGGCGAGGGGCGAGGAGCGCTGCATGCGTATGGATTCCCGCGGCCCGACGGCCGCGACTGGAAGACGCGCCGTCGCGTTTCAGGCACATTTCTTGTCTACCGATACTCCAGTCGCACCACCCGACCCTCTCGGGAGGCTCCATCGGGTGGGCGACCCTTCCCATTGAGCGTGCGGGGCGCCATGACATTTCGCCAGCGGATCGTGCGAGCCGCAATGATCGGGACCCTCGCGGCGGCCGTGGCGGTGGCGATCCAGTACTTCGTGGGGATCCCCGTGGGGGACCAGCCCGAATGGCTGGCCACCCTCACCCTGGTGAGCGCGGTCCCCTCCGCCTACGTGACCTTCCCGCTCCAGGCGCCCTTCGAGCGGTTGCTCGACTTCCAGGTGGGCAGTGGGGTGGTCTTCGAGGCAGAGACTCCGTTCGGCCCCGCGTTCCGCGTGGGCAATGCCGACCTGGTGATGGTGGCGGTCGGGACGCTCGTGATGGTCGGCCTGGCGGCCTACCTCGCCGCGGGAATCTCCGAGATCTACGACGAGGTGCGCACCTGAACGTTCCCGATCATCCCGGATAGCTTTCGCGGGCGGTCCCACGGCGGGGCCGCCCGCTTCGTCTTGCGGATCCTCGTGCGCGGACTCCGGCCATGTCCACCCTGATCGTCCTGCGGCTGCTCCACATCGTCACCGCCATCCTCTGGGGAGGCACGGTGGTGTTTGTCACGTTCTACCTCATGCCGGCGCTGCGCGATGCCGGGCCAGGCGGTGGAGCGGTGATGGCCGGACTGATGAAGCGGCGGCTCATGACGATCCTTCCCCTGATCGCCCTGGTCACGATCGCCTCGGGCCTGGCGCTGGTCTGGGTCGCGAGCAACGGCAACCTTGCGGGCTATGTCCGGAGTCCGTCCGGGAAGCTGTTCACCGGCGCCGGGGGCCTGGCGATCCTCGCGTTCGCGATCGGCGTGACGGTCTCGCGCCCTGCCGGGGTCGAGACCGGGCGCCTCGCGGCCCGACTGGCAGGGGCCAGCGAGCCAGGCGAGCGCGAGGCGATTGCCGAACGAATGGCGAGGCTGCAGCGGAGAAACCTCCAGGCGTCACGCGTGGTGGCGATCCTGGTGCTCCTGACGGCGATGGGAATGGCCGTGGCCCGCTACGTCACCTGAATGGCGATCTGGGATATTTCCCAGTCCGCTCCCGATCCGGCCCGATCGGGCACAATTGTTTCATCGCCCTGAAGGGACTCGTTCCGCGAAATTGCGGACTGTACCGATCCTGAACAGTGAGCCGTTCGGATGCCTTCCCCCGACTCCGACCGCGCGACATCCGAGGGGCACGATCCCCTTCCGCTGAGCGAGCTCCCGCGGCACATGCTGGACCTGCTGCTGGAGGGGTGTCAGGTCATCGATTTCCACTGGCGGTACGTGTATCTCAACGACACCGCCACGATGCACGCGCGCCGCGCCCGGGTCGACCTGCTGGGCAAGCGGATGACGGACGTGTATCCCGGGATCGAGGAGACGCCGATGTTCATGGCGCTCCGTCGCGCGATGGTGCTGCGCCGCCCGGCCCGATTCGAGAACGAATTCACCTATCCCGACGGCGAGCGGGCGTGGTTCGACCTGCGCTTCGTGCCGGTTCCCGAAGGGGTGCTGGTCCTCTCGCTCGACGTCACGGAGCAGAAGCTGGCGGAGGGCGCCCTCCGTCGCAGCGAGCAGAAGTATCGCGAGCTGTTCGACCACGCCCAGGTGGGGATGTTCCGGCTCTCGCGCGACGGCGCGCGGCTGCTCGATGCCAACCTCAAGCTGAGCGGAATCCTCGAGGTCGATGCCGAGCAGCTGATCGCGGCGGGGCTGGGGATTCCCTGGGCAGATCCCGACCGATTCGACCAGTTCCTTTCCCTGCTCAGTGATCAGCGGACCATCGAGTACGCGGAGCTCGACGTGGTGGCCGCGGGCGGTGCGCGCCGGTCGTGCCTGGTGTCGGGCGCGATGCTGCCCAACGGCTCCGGCATCGAGGGCACCCTTCGCGACATGACCACGCACGTGCGCGACGAGCGGCACCGCCTCAAGCTGGTCACCGCGATCGACCAGTCTGCCGAGATGGTGGTGGTGACGGATCCGGCGGGACTGATCACCTACGTCAATCCCGCCTTCGAGCAGGTGACGGGATACCGCTCCGGCGAAGTGGTGGGTCGCAACCCCCGGTTCCTCAAGAGCGGCTACCAGGACGATGCGTTCTACGTCGCGCTGTGGCGCGCGCTGGTCGAACAGGGGGTGTGGCGCGGCCGGATCATCAACCGGCGCAAGGACGGCACGTTGTTCACCCAGGACAGCACGTTCAGCCGGGTGACGGACCAGGGCGGCGAACCGGTGGGGTACGTGGCGGTGAACCGCGACGTCACCAGCGAGCTCGAACTCGAGGCGCAGCTGGCGCACGCCCAGCGGATGGAGACAATCGGCCGACTGGCCGGCGGCATCGCGCACGACTTCAACAACCTGCTGTCGGTGATCGTCGGGTCGGCGGAGTTCGCACTCGAGGGGCTCGATCCCGGGCATCCGAGCCACGGCGATCTCGAGGAGATCCACCGGGCTGGCGAGCGCGCGGCGCGCCTCACCCGGCAGCTGCTCGCGTTCGGGCGCCGTCAGCCGGTGCAGCCGGTCGCGCTCGAGCTGGGCGAGATGGTGCGCGAGATGGAGCCGATGATCCAGCGGCTCCTGACACCCGAGATCACGATGACCTGCTCGATCCAGTCGGGCAGCTCACGGATCGTCGCGGATCGGGGGCAGGTGGAGCAGGTGCTGATGAACCTCGCCGTGAACGCGCGCGATGCGATGGCGAGCGGCGGGCGCCTGACGATCCAGGTGTCGGAGGCCGAGCTCGACGAGAGCTCCCTCGGGGCGCACGCCACCGCGCGGCCCGGCAGGTACCTTCGCCTCACGGTGTCGGACACCGGCACGGGGATGGACGAGGCGACGCGCGCCCGGGCCTTCGAGCCGTTCTTCACCACCAAGCCCGCGGGCCAGGGCACCGGGCTCGGCCTGGCGATGGTGTACGGGATCGTGAAGCAGTGTGACGGCTACGTGTGGCTGTACAGCGAACCGGGCCACGGAACCACGTTCAAGCTCTACTTCCCGTTGGCGGAACCGTCGGTGCTCTCGGAGCCGATCGCCGTGGCCGAACCGCAGCGCCACGGCACCGGTCAGCTGGTCCTGCTGGTCGAGGACGAGCCGGCCGTGCGTGCGATCACGCGGCGCATCCTCACCGCCGACGGTTACCGGGTGGTCATGGCCGGGTCGGTGCCGGAGGCGCGCGCCGCGATCGCCCAGTACGGCGACGCGATCGCGCTGGTGTTGAGCGACGTGGTGATGCCCGATGGCGGCGGCATGACGATCGCGAGCGAGCTGCGCGCCGCCGGTCGTCCGGTGCCGGTGCTGCTCATGTCGGGCTACGCCGACCAGTCAGTCCTCGACCGCGGCACCGAACTCGACCTGCCGGCGATCCTCGGCAAGCCGTTCAGCGCGGCAGACCTGCGGGCACGGGTGCGGGAGGTGCTGGAAAGCCGTGAGAAGTGAGTCCTGAGAAGTGAGGTGGTGCGATCTCCCCCCACGTCTCAGGACTCAGGACTCACTTCCCCTCGCTACTGTTCTGCCATGCCGCCCCGCATCCTCCCCTACCGCCCCGAGTTCGCCGCGGCGTTCCGCGACCTGAACCTGGCCTGGATCGAGGAGCTCTTCCGGGTCGAGCCGGTGGATCTCGAGG
>CALGOK010000153.1 GCA_937961295.1 uncultured Gemmatimonadota bacterium | reverse complement strand
TGCCTACGGCGACGAACCCCACCAGGGTCAGGACGCGCACGTCATCTCGAGGCGCGTCACGATGGCCTTGGGGTCGCTGTCGCGATCGCGGTTCCACGGCATCTTCGCCAGCAGCATCCCCATCATGCAGGTGTCGGTCACCCCGGCGACCACCAGCCCGGTGCCGATCGCCAGCGGCACGATGCCGAACAGCGGATTGACGAGCAGGCCGAGCCCGGCACCGGTCGCCGCGAGCCCGCCGGCCACGATCCGCACCTGGCGCTCCAGCGACATCGCCTCGCGACCCTCGAGCACCGCGCCGCCGGAGGTGCGCCAGCCGTCGGTGCCGCCGGGGACGAGCTTCACGTCGACCTTCTGGCAGCTCTGCAGCAGCTTCATCGCCTGCTCCGCCCGCTTCCCGGAGTGGCAGGTGAGCACCAGCGTGCCAGGCATCGCCGCGAGCCGCGCGCTGTGGATGCTGAACTGGTCAAGCGGCAGGTTGACCGCCCCGGGGATGTGGAAGGCACGGTATTCGGCGGCGGTGCGCACGTCGATCAGGCGCCCCTCGGCCGCGAACCGCTCGATCTCCTGCTTCTCGGCAAACATCGATTCACCTCGGTAGATATACATAGATACGTATATACTAATTCGAGACGTGTTTGGCGCAAGGGGGGGAGCTCAGTCCTCTTGCGCCTCGCCCTCGCGCTGGAAGGCGTAGCCGACTCCTCGCACGGTGGCGATCCACGCGTGGCCGGTGGCATCGACCAGCTTGCGCCGCAGGTTGCCGACGTGGACGTCGACCACGTTGCTCTCGGGATCGAAATGCATGTCCCAGATGTGCTGGAGCAGTTCCATCCGCTTCCACACGCGACCCGGGGCCATCATGAAGTGCTCCAGCAGGGCGAACTCGCGGGCGGTGAGGTCGAGCGGCGCCTCCTGCCACTGGACCTTGTGGCTGATCCGATCGAGCTGGAGGCCGCCGACCGCGAGGGTCGTGGCGGGGGCGACGCCGCTCGAGCCGCGCCGGATGAGGGCGCGGATTCGTGCCAGCAGCTCGTCGAACCGGAACGGCTTGGGGAGGTAGTCATCGGCGCCCGCGTCGAGGCCCGCCACTTTCTCCTCGGGCGCGGCGAGCGACGTGAGCATGAGCACCGGCGTGGTGCGCCCGGCGGCGCGCAGCTCGCGGAGCACCTCCATTCCTGATCGCCTGGGGAGCCGGCGGTCGAGGAGGATGCAGTCGTACTCGTGCATGTGGGCGTGGATCAGCGCCTCGTCGCCGTCCTTTGCCACGTCGACGGCGTATCCTTCGGCCTCCAGTCCCTTGCGGATGAAGCCGGCCACCTTCCGCTCGTCCTCCACCACCAGCAGCCGCATCGTCACCCTCCTTCGGAGAGCGGGAGCCTGAGTTCGAACCGGCCGCCCCCGGCCGGCTGGTGCACGGCGCGAAGCGAGCCGCCGAGGAGGGTGGCGAGTCGCCGGGACACGGCGAGCCCGAGTCCCACGCTGGGTCCGTCGGCGCGGCGAGTCTCGTAGACGTCGAAGATGCGCTCGACGTCGTCCGCCGCCACCCCTCCACCCTGATCGAGCACCGTGAAGCAGACCCAGTCGCCGTCCACCGCGTCGTGCACCTCGACCACGGTGCCGTCCGGGGCGTGCCGGATCGCGTTCATGATCACGTTGTGGAGGATCTGTTCCACCCGTCCGGCGTCGGTGGTGATCGGCGGCACGGCGCGGTCCTGGCGCACCACCAGCCCGATCCCGGCGGTGGCGGCCAGCGGTCGCACCCGTGACGCCGCGCGCCGGATCAGCTCCGCCGGGTCGACGTGCTGTGCGGTGACCCGCAGCCGGTCCTCCTCCAGGCGTGCCAGGTCGAGCAGGTCGTTCACGAGCGTCATCGCCTCCTCGCTCGCCTCGAGCACCTCGCCGAGGGCCTCGACGGGCTCGACGGCGGGCGGGGTGCGGGCGGCCATCTCCGACCAGCCGTGCACCGCGGTCAGCGCGTTGCGGAGCTCGTGATTGACCATGGCGAAGAAGCGCTCGCGGCCGCGCATCAGGCGCTGGACCTCGTCGAGCAGCTCGCGCGCCTCCTGGTGGAGCCGGGCGTTCTGCACCGCGGCGGCGGCATGGGCGGCGAGCATCTGCGCCACCTGCTCGTCCTCGTCGGTGAACTCCGGACCGGTGGTCTTCTCGGTGACGTAGAGGTTGCCGAACACCGAGTCGTGCCCCATGACGGGGACGCCCAGGAACGAGTGCATCGGCGGGTGGCCCGGAGGGAAGCCGTAGGAGTCGGGATGTCGGGTGAGATCGGGGAGGCGGATCACCTTCGCCTCGCGGATGACCAGCCCCAGGATGCCGTGGCCGCGCGGGATCGGCCCGATCCGCTCGCGCATCGCGTCGCTCATCCCGGAGGTGATGAACATCTCGATGGTGCGGCCGTCGGGGGCGAGCACGCCGAGCGCGGCGTAGCGCGCGCGGAGCACCTCCACGGCGATGTCGGTCACCCGCTGCAGCACCCGGTCGAGTGACGTCTCGGTGATCAGCGCGCGGCTCGCCTGGAAGAGGTGCACCAGCCGGTCGGACACTCAGCCCTCCCCGAGCGCCCGGTTGAGCACCGCGGCGAGTCGCACGCTGGCGCGCACCAGCTGCAGCCGGAGGGCGGGGCGGACGATGTCGAGGTAGCCGCGGTCGAGCTCGAGCGATTGCGGCAGCGCGTGATAGACGAGGTTGCGCGAGATGGCATGCGATTCCATCGCCCACGCCACCACGTCGCCGCGCGCCATCACGGCGCGGTCACCGTGCTGCCGCAGGTCGTCGCGGATCGCGGCGGCGAGCGAGGCGTCGTCGTGGCCCAGGGCATCGATCAGCCCCGAATCCCAGAGGCCGTGGAGCGAATAGCGGCGCCCCTCGAAGGTGAGCCGCACGTCGCCCCCGCCGCGGTCGCCGCGATCGGCGGCGTGCAGGGGCATGTGCAGGTCGCCCACCAGGTGCGCCACCCAGCGGAGCGCGTCGCGGCGGTCGGCGTCGCTGCGCCGCCGGTCCGCGAGGATCGCCACCTGGCGATCGATCGCCTCGATGATGCAGCGATCGGGGCAGTGCCGCTCGGGCCGGTAGACCGAATCGAGGACGGAGATGTTGACGTAGTGCCACGGCGCCGTCTCGGGCCGATCACGCCGGATGCTGTCTGGCCAGGTGCTGGCGTCGGCCAGGCTCTCCCGGCTGAGCAGTGCGGTCACTGCGCGTCGCGCGGCCGGGGTGAGCTGGTCGCTGGCGACCATCGCGATCGCCCGGTGGCCCACGGGTCCCCAGCGGATCGGCGTCTCGCCGGCGGCAGGCGGGGCGGCCAGGGCCACGAGCAGGGCAGGGACGAGCATCGGCGCTCCGGGAATCGGCATCAACGACGGGGGACGACCAGATTGTAGCAGCCCCGGGGCGGCGACGCGCGGTGCGACCGGGCGCCGTCCAGCCGTCTCCCCGGCCAACTCGACCGGAGTCGTGCTTCGTGCGCCACGCAGTGCTCGCCCTGACCCTGATGCTCTGTGCCTCACCACTCGCCGCGCAGGACGCGCTGCCGGGGTCGCGCATCTCCAACCCCGGCGTGCTGCGCGCCGACTCGGCGGTGGATGCGGTGTTCATCACCCGCAGCCGGCTGGTCGACACGGTGGACATCGGCGACTTCGCCTCGCACCTGCTGGCGCGCCTCGGTGTGCCGCCGTTCGAGGACTCGCTCGCGTTCGCGGTGACCGCCGACACGGCGCGGGTGCGGATCAGCGGCCGCCTGAAGGACTTCCCCGAGGTGGCGCGCGAGGAGCTGTCGGGAATCTTCTTCTTCCTCGACTCGCTGACGCCGTTCGAGGCGGAGATCTCGATGCCGGGCCGCCGCGACGGGATCATGCGGTTCCGGCTCGAGCGGGTGCGGGTGGGCGGCTTCCCGATCCCCGAGATGCTGCTGATTCCCGCGCTGCGGGAGTACGACCGGCGCTACCCCGTGCTGGCGAGCGGCGGCCGCGAACTGATGGTGGCGATGCCGCCGGAGGGGACGGCGACGCTGGTCCGGGACGGGATCGAGCTCCGGATGCCGTAGGTAGGGGGCGACATGCGAGGGGCGAAGCGCGAAGGGCGAGGAGTCGACGCCCCTCGCCCCTCGCCCTTCGCATTGTCGCGTGGTCACGCCGCCCTGAATTCCCCCAGATGTCTGACCTCCGGACAATCGCGCAGCTTGGCGAACGCGCGCTCGCGCAGCTGCCGGATCCGCTCGCGCGTCACGCCCAGCGCGGTGCCGATCTCCTCGAGCGTGCGGGCCTCCTCCTGCGGATCCAGGCCGTAGTACAGCGAGAGGATCCGCCGCTCGCGCGGGGTGAGGTAGCGGCGGAACAGGCGGTCGAGGAACTCGCGGCGCAGCGACTCGTCGGTGCGGCTCTCGATCTCGCTCGACTCGCCCATCGGGAGGCGCTCGCCAAGCGTCGCCGAGCGCGTGTCGCCGCTGTCCACCGGGGCGTCGAGCGACACCTCGGTGACGAAGAGCCGCTTGGCCTCGCGGATCTCCTCGACCGTCTGCGTGAGCGCGGTGGCGAGTTCCTCGTCGGTGGGGGTGCGGCCGAGCTCTTGGGCGAGGAGTCCCTGCGCCTTGGCGAAGCGGACCACGGCGGTGTTCTGGTTGAGCGGGAACCGCACCGAGCGGGTCTGCTCGGCGAGCGCCTTGAGCACCGCCTGGCGCACCCACCACACCGCGTAGGAGATGAACTTGACCCCCCGGTCCGGGTCGAACTTGCGGACCGCCCGGAGCAGCCCCTCGTTGCCGATCGCCACCAGGTCGCCGAGCTCGAGCCCGTGCCCCTGATAGCGCTTCACGAAGGCGATGACGAACCGGAGGTTCGCCGTCACCAGTCGCTCGGCGGCGACCTGGTCACCCGCGCGCGCCTTGCGCGCCAAGGCCCGCTCCTCCTCGATGTCGGTGATCATCGGGAGGTCCTTGATGTCGCGGAGATACTGCTCGAACGACTCTCCGGCGGCGGGAGCAAGCGGAAGGCGTGCACGCGTCGGTGCACGACGTTGGCGTCGGGGCATGGCCCACTCGGCGAGCTGAATTGTCCTGGATTGTCCAGCGGGGATACTCGCAAGATGGGAACGCCGAACCGTCTGTCAAGAGGCTGTAAATCTCTACATCACAACGACTTGCGGAATATCACCTTGGCCGTTTCGTGCACATCATCCACAGGAGAGTTGTCCACCTGATTGTGCATGAACCGCCCAAGTCGTTGTGGGGCACCAGTTCGATTCGGATTGCTCAGAGGAGACTTGTGGAGAGATTCGCGGGATCGGGCGATTCCCCCCGTGCCGGTTGCCACCGCCCCTCGCCCGAACCGCCGAACAGGCGGACGCTCGGGCGGGCAATCGGCACGGGGGGAACCGCCCGGCCCATCGCTGGCCGAGGGAACCAACGGCGATTGTACGGGAGCCGATGACCGCTCCGCCGGTTGCCCGTCCCGTCGGCCACGCGTTCGAGGACCGTGCAAGGGACGGTGGCCACCGGCGAAGCGGTCGTCGGCTCCGTTCCCTGTCGTCAGTGGACGATCGCGAGAATCTCGTCGCTGGTGAGGGCCCGGGTCCAGCCGCCGTCGTCGTCGCGCGCAACGCTGCCGATGTCGGCGAGGAGGGCAGCGCGGATCGCGGCATCGCGATTCTTCTTGTCGTGCTGCAGCGCCGCGATGAACCGCTCGAAGTCGAAATGCCCGGGAGGGACCGAGGGGAGGCCGAGCACACCGAGGAGTGCGGCGATGCGGGTGGCGGTGCCGCGTGGCGCGAGCCCGCGTGCCTCGGCGATCCGGGTCTCGAGCACCAGCCCGATCGCCACGGCCTCGCCATGGGGGAGTGCGAAGTCGGTGGCGTGCTCGAGCGCGTGGGCGATGGTATGACCTGCGTTAAGGATCGCGCGTTGCCCCGACTCATGCTCGTCCTCGCTCACCACCGCGGCCTTGATGGCGAGCGACCGGTGCACGAGCTCGGTCGTGAGGTCGACGTCGCGCTCGATCACCGAGGCCGCGTGCTCCTCGAGCCACGCCCAGAGCGAGGCATCGGCGATGGCGGCGTGCTTGACCGCCTCGGCGAGTCCCTCGCGGTACGGCCGGGCGGGGAGCGTGGCGAGGAGGGCGGGGTCAGCGACGACCACCGATGGCGGATGGAACGCCCCGACGAGATTCTTGCCGTGCCGCGTGTCGACCCCGGTCTTGCCGCCGACCGCGGCGTCGAGCATGGCCAGGGTGCTAGTGGGCACCGCCACCCAGCGCACCCCGCGCAGCAGGGTGGCGGCGACGAACCCCGCGAGGTCGGTGGCGACGCCGCCGCCGATCGCGACGATCACCGCATCGCGGTCGACACCGAGCGCCAGCACGCGGTCGGTGAGCTCGGCCCACGACTCGCGCGTCTTGTGCTGCTCGCCCGCCGGAAAGACGAGGCGCGGGACTCCGGGGAGGAGCGCCGGCCAGGCGAGGTCCACGTGCACGTCGGTGATGACCACCCGCTTGCCGCCGCCCGCCCGCTCGTCGAGCAACCGGCCCAGGTCGGAGGCGAGGCCGGCGCCCACGAGCACCGGGTAGGCGCCGCCGCGGTGGCGGACGCCCAGCTCGGCTACCAGGTGACGTCCCCGATACCGGCGCGGTGGTTGGCGAGCCGCGCGAGCGTGAACAGCAGGTCGGAGAGGCGATTGAGGTAGACCAGGAAGAGTTCCGGCACTTCTTCCCGGCTTGCGAGCGTGACGACATTCCGCTCTGCGCGTCGACAGGTCGTGCGGGCGAGGTGGAGGGCGGCCGCCTTGGGCGATCCGCCCGGCAGCACGAACGCCTTGAGCGGCGCCAGCTCCTCGTCGGCGGCGTCGATCGCGCGCTCGAACTCCGCGATCCGGTCCGGCTGCAGCTCGGCCTTCTCGAGCGCCCTGCGCACCTTGTCGGGGTCGGGGGTGGCGAGATGCCCGCCGATGGCGAACAGGTCGCGCTGGATCGTCTCGAGCAGTGCGTCGGCGAGGTCGGTCGGTGCCGTGGCGCGCACGAGGCCGATGACGGAGTTGAGCTCGTCGACATCGCCGTAGGCGGCGACGCGCGGGTGGTCCTTGGCGACGCGCCCACCGCCGAAGAGGCCGGTCTCGCCGCCGTCACCGGTGCGGGTGTAGATGCGAATCGCCATGGGGGGAATCTACGCGAACCGCGTGGGGACGGGTAACCGGGAATGGGTGACGGGCAACGGGTGACAGGGACTGCCCGATCTGTCCGCGATTGGTGGTTGCAGCGATGCTACCCCGTTACTCGTCGCCCGTCACCCGTCACCTTCAAGCGCGTCCAGCATCTCCGTGATGCTGGTCAGCTTCTCGCGCGGCTTGCCGGCCGACTTGCCGCGGGCGACCTCGATGGCATCGAGCCGACTCCAGTCGTCCCAGTCGGTGAGCCTGGCCCCGTCGGCGCGGAGGCGCGCGATGAGGGTGTCGGGGTCGGCCGCCGCCGCGCTGATGCGGCCGGCAACGGCATCGGCCAGCAGGTGATCGATGGTCTGTGCCGCGCAGACCTTGTTGGTGCCGATGACGCCGGTCGGGCCGCGCTTGATCCAGCCGCAGACATAGACGCCGTCGACCGCGGTGTGGCTCCCCTCGTGCTCCACGACGCGCCCTTCGGCATTGGGGACCACGCCGCGCGCGTCGTCGAACGGCAGCCCGTCTATCGCCACGCCGCGGTAGCCCACCGAGCGGAACACCAGCCCGACCGGGAGGACGGTTTCCTCGCCGGTGGGCACCGGCCGCACGCCGCCGCGGCCGTCGGGCTCGAGCCGGTTGCGGACGATGCGCACGCCGCTCACGCGGTCCTCGCCCAGGATCTCGACGGGCGACACGCAGAAGTGGAAGACGATCCGTCGCGGCGCGCCGGTCGGTTCGCGCCCGGCCCAGCCGCGCAGCACCTCGAGGTTCTTCTCCGCGGTGCGATCGGATGTCTCGGCGAGGTGGGCGGCACTCACCTCGTCGAGCTCGAGATCGCGCGGGTCGACGATCACGTCGACGCCGGGGAGCTCGCCGAGCTCGCGGAGCTCGGGCGTGGTGAATGCGCCCTGCACCGGACCGCGGCGGCCGAGGACGTGCACCTCGCGCAGGGCGGACTCGGCCAGCTCCCGCGCCGCATGATCGGCCACGTCGGTGATGCCGAGGTCCTCGGGTCGGCGCGAGAGGATCCGGGTCACGTCCAGCGCCACTGTGCCGCGCCCCACCTCCGCCGCGGCGGGCACGGTGAGGTCGAACCGGGCGGCGCGGTAGTCAGGGTGCCCGTTGTACCAGCCGACGAGTTCGGTGGCGGCGTGGGAACCGGGCAGTCCCTCGCCCGGGATGCCGAGCGTGCGGTCGGTGCGCGCACCGACCGCAAAGAGGACCGCATCGTAGTGCCGCCGGAGTTCCGCAGGCGTCACGTCGCGTCCCACCTCGACGTTGCCGATGAACCGGAACTGCCCGTGGGAGGCGATGCGGTCGAACACCCGCGTCACTGACTTGATTCGCGGGTGGTCGGGCGCGACGCCACCCCGCACCAGCCCGAAGGGGGTGGGGAGCCGGTCGTACATGTCGATGCGGATCGACGGCACGGCCTTCTGCAGCGCCTCGGCGGCGTAGAAGCCCGAGGGTCCCGCGCCCAGGATGGCGACGCGCAGCGTGGTGGGATCGAGGGTCATGGCGGGCGGAAAGATAGCCGTGGCCCCGCAGGCGCACCCTTGGGGCGCGCGATGCGGTGCCCTGTGGGCGCACCCCTTGGGGTGCGCGATGCCGGCATCGCGCGCCGCGAGCGGCGCGCCTGCTACCGCCGCCGCAGCTCCACCACCACGCTGTCGATCGCCGGGATCATCCGCGACGACCCCAGGGTGTGATGGTTGGCCTGGATCGAGAAGACCAGCACGCGGCCGTCGGCGCCCTCGACGTAGCCGCTCAGCGTGTTCACCCGCGAGATCGTGCCGGTCTTGGCGCGCACCCGTCCCTCGAGCGGGGTGCCGACGAAGCGTCGGCGGAGCGAGCCGACCGCCCCGCTCTGGGGGAGCCCGGCGGCGAACGCCTCGTACTGCGGGTGGCGGCGCATCCAGGCGAGGAGCTGGGTGAAGGCGCGCGGGGTCACGAGGTTGTTCGCGGCGAGCCCCGAGGCATCGGAGAGCGCGAACTGGGTGCTGTCGATCCCCACCGAGTCGATCAGGAACCGTCGCTCCACCGCGAGTCCCTCGCGCCACGACCCGGCGCGGCCGTGGACCCGGCCGAGCTGCTTCACCAGCATCTCGGCGAACCAGTTCTGCGAGGTGTTGAGCACGGGGAACACCCAGTCGCGGAGCGGCCGCGAGAGCACCTCGGCGAGCGCGGGGGTGGCACGGGTGGCGGCATAGTCGGTGGAGTCGACGGTGGAGCGCACCGCGCCGCGCACCACGATTCCCTCGGCTGCCAGCGCACGCTGGAGCGCCAGCGCGGTGTAGCGCGCCGGGTCGAGCACGGCGGCGTACTCGGTGCGCTGCGCGCTGCCGATCGGCAGGATGCCCGAGGCCACGTAGCGCTCCCCGTCGCTGCTGCGCAGGATGTCGAAGCTGCGCCGCGCGTCGCGCGGTCCGATGACGGCGCGGTTCTCGAGGCGCGCCGCCCCGACGTCGAGGGCCAGCTCGAGTCGCGGCTGCGCGTCGCCGGAGTCGGCTGCCGCCACCACGATGTCCACGGCGTTGTCGTTGAAGCCGAGCCCCGACACCGGCGCCGCGTACCACCAGTTGAGGTCGTAGGTCTCCCACGCCGGATGGACGAGCTCCTCGTCGAAGTACGACCCGTCGCCCACGAGGTCGCCGGCCACCCGGCGCACGCCGCGCTCGCGCAGCTGGCGGGCGAGGTCGCGCAGGCGCGCGGCGGGGTCCTCGTCGCAGACGCCGGGCTTGCTCTCGTCGGGGTCGTAGCACCGCTTGCTGAGGGTGGGGTCGCCGCGACCATAGAGCACCAGGTCGCCGATCAGCTCGCCGTCGACCACCGGCCCGGTGCCATAGAGCGAGGTCCGCACCTGGTAGTCGGGGCCGAGCATCACGATCGCCGCGGCAGCGATCACCAGCTTGGTGTTGCTGGCCGGGATGAAGAGCCGCTCGGCATTGCGGCCGTAGAGGAGCCTGCCGTCAAGATCGGTCACCGCGACGCCCCAGAGGTGGCGGTCGAGGTCGGGGGCATCGAGCCTGGCGTCGAGGCGCCGCGCCAGCGACTGGCCACCGAGCGGCGCACTCGACAGCAGGAGCAGGCCGGCAAGGAGGATCCGGCGTGGCGAGGCGGTCATGGGCGAGCCCGTGTGGCGGTGGCCGGGGATTCCCGGGCCCGGCGCGGTGTCGCCGCGGGCCGGCCGGGACGTCCGTGGGGTAGACGGGTGTCGTTCGTGGCCCCTGCCGGTCCGCCAGGGACCTGAACTGATCGGGGCGGTTGGCGTAACCTCTTCAAGAAACCAGATTTAGCGAATGCGGTCAATCGTCCTCGCCTCGGCCCTCCTGATGTTCCCCCCGGCACTCGCCGCCCAGAATGGCGCGCTCGTGGTGCGGGGGCTCTCATTCGAGGGGAACCGGGCGATCGACGACGAGACGCTGGCCTCGTTCATCGCGACCACCAACTCCTCGTGGGCGGCGCGGTTTCCCCTCACCCGCTCGTTCGGACTCGGGGAGGAGCGCAGCTTCAGCGAGCCGGAGTTCCGGGCGGATGTGCTGCGGCTGGCACTGGTCTACAAGCTGAGCGGCTACTTCGAGGTGCAAGTCGACACGGTGGTCGCGCGCAGCCCGGAGTCGGTGGACCTCACCTTCCGGATCACCGAGGGACCGCCGACCCGGCTCACGTCGCTCACGGTGGAGGGGATGGACGACGTCCCCGATCGCGAGCGACTGCTGCGCGACCTGCCGCTCGCCGAGGGCGATGTCTTCTCGCGCTTCGCGCTGGACAACGCGGTCGACACCCTGGCGCGCCGGCTCCGCAATCATGGCTATCCCACGGCGACCGTCGACCGGCAGGGACGGGCCGATTCGGTGACGCGCACCGCGCGGATGACGATCCTGGTGTCGCCGGGCCGGCGGGCCGTGTTCGGCGACGTCACGGTGCGCGGCCACGACGAGGTCGACTCCGCGTTCATCGCCTCGCTGGTCTCGGCGCGCGAGGGGCGCCGGTACCGGCTCGACGCGCTGTACCGCTCGCAGCGCGCGCTCTACGGCACGGGCCTCTTCCGCTACGCGACGGTGACGATCGACTCGCTCCGGTTCGCCGTCGGCGACTCGGTGGTGCCGGTCGCGGTGGAGATCACCGAGGGGCGCAGCCACCGGGTGCGCGGGTCGGTGGGCTACGGAACCAACGACTGCTTTCGCGTCGGCGCGGGATGGACGGCGCGCAACTTCCTCGGCAACGGCAGGGTGGTCGACGTGTCGGGGCGGGTCTCCAAGATCGGCGTCGGTGAGCCGCTCGGGTTCGGGGCGGAGAACAGCGTGTGCCCGCCGCTGGCCGACGACAGCGTGGACGCGGCCAGCGTGGCCTTCGGGATCCGCAACGTCGGGAACCTCGACGCCGGCCTGCGCGAGCTTGCCCGCGCCGTCCGTCCCGGCGGCAAGGTGCTGGTGCTGGAA
>CALGOK010000152.1 GCA_937961295.1 uncultured Gemmatimonadota bacterium | reverse complement strand
CACGCGATGCGCTCCCCGTGTAGGGTCTCGACGAACCAGCCAAGGGCATAGCGCAGCGCCGAACCGTCGGGTGCCTTGGGCCGGGTGAACATCGCCTCGCGGCCGGAAGCGCTCAGCAGGCGACCCTTGTCGAACGCGATGTCGAAGCGGGCCAGATCCTCGGCCGACGCAATCATCCCGGCGGCCGCCTGCGCCGAGTGGAGCGGCGTGTAGTGCGCGCCGAGCAGCGCCCGCCGGGCGCTGTCGGTCGACGGAGGGAGCCGAAAGGCCGGTTCCAGCGGACCGGGATCGGCATCCGGTTCGAGACCGAAGCCCGGATACGTCCGGGGCGTCATTCCGGCGCTGTCGACCGCGTAGGGCGTGGCCACCGCGCCGGTCACGTCGCGGCGCCATGGCACCAGGTGGCCCGGCGCGGAGCGCGACATCCCCAACGGATCGAGCACGCGATCCTGCAGCACCTGCGGGAACGAGCGGCGGGTCACCGATTCGACCACCCACGTCAGGTCGCCGAAGATGTTGCCGTCGTAGCGGTAGGCGCTGCCGGGCGGATCGGCCTGGCTGGTGTGCGTGAGCACGTGGCGCACGGTGATGCGACCGTCGGCGTAGCGTTCCGGGAAATGCGCCCATGAGCCGGCATCGGGCGCGAACCATGGATGGATCGCGAACCGGTGCATCGGCGCGTCAAGGTCGAGCGAGTCACGCTCGACGAGCTGCATCAGGATGGTGGCCGTGATCGGCTTGGTGACCGAGGCGAGGCGATACGGGGTGTCGGGCGTCGCCGGAATCCGGCCCTCGAGATTGGCAAAGCCCCAGCCGCGCCGCCAGACCACCTCACCCTCGCTAACGATCACTGCCGAGTAGGCGGGGAGCCGAAAGGCGGTGGCGAGCGAGTCGAGTGCGGTGGTGAACGCCGCGAGGTCCGCATCGCGTCCCTGCGCGGCGAGACTCGCGACGGGAGAGAGCACGACCAGCAATGAGGCGGCGACGATCGGGCGCATGGTGCCTGCAGGGTGGGTGACGGCGCACCTACGAATCGACTACGGTCGTAGATTCAGCCCGGCTCAGCGCAGCGCCTGCACCAGCAGTGCGCCGGCCGCCGCGCCGATTCCCGGCGATCCGCTCTCCCGAGGGCCTGCCACGTTGAGCCGTGCCGGCGCGACGGCTGCGAGCCATTCCCGGATTTGCGCGACGTGTTCGCTGGCCGGCGCCGCCTCGAGGTCGACGGCCAGCACCGGGCGCCCGAGGCGGATGGCCTCGCGATGCGTGAACGCCGTGCCGCCGGTGAGCTCGCCGCGAAACAGGATCAGCGTGGCGTCGCTGTCGCGGACGTTGGCGGTGGTCCGCTCGCCCCAGTCGGCCGTCTCGGTCTCCTGGACCGGCTCGTACTCGGGCGGGACCACGCCGTCCTCGGCGAGGCGACCCCGCGGCACCCAGCCGCCGATGGGTAGGCCGAGCACCCGTGCGGCGTCCCAGCCGGCGCGGTCGACGCCGGTCTGCCCGCCACTCCAGATGGTCAGGTCTGACATGGTCACGAAGAACCTACTTCCCGGATCGGGGACCGGGGGACGGGTGACGGGGGACGGGGGAGTGGCGGGCGACGGGGGACCGGGGACAGGGGGGCTTGCGGGGATCGGGACAGTTTGATATTCATTGAACTATGGCTACGGTCCCAACGGTCACCATGCCGACGGCCCAGTTCGAGCGCATCGCCAAGGCGCTCGCCGATCCCCGGCGCTTCGCGCTGCTGGAGAAGATCGCCGCGCACCGGGAATACCCCTGCTCGCTGCTCTGCGAGGAGTTCCCCGTGAGCAAGGGGACGATTTCGCACCACGTGAAGGAGCTGATTCGTGCTGGCCTGGTTCGCGGGGTCCGCGAGGGGCAGCACGTGACGTACTACATGCAGCGCGACGTACTCGCCGCCTACAACGCGGCACTCCAGGCTCGGCTGTCGCCGGGCGCATTGCCCACACCCAAGTCCTGACGCGCCCCCTCACCCCCTGACCCGGTGTCAACCCTTTGTCCCCCAATAGTTTGATGGTGATACAACTGTCGTACGCATCCCCCGCTGCCTGTCGGGATGCGGCGCGTTTTTGCGCCGTTCCCCGTGACAGCCTGAATCCATTCACGCCCGCTTGAAAGTGTTCGTCATGTCGCGTCGCTCCACGATCCGCTCCTCGTCCCTGCTCCGCGGGGGCGGCCTGCTCGCCGCCTTGCTGCTCATTGCCGTCGCCCTCGCCACGTGGAAGCGCTCCGCGCTTGCGGCGGCCAACTCCGCGCCCAGCGGCGAGCCCGCCGAGGTGATCGCCACCGCGATCGCCGAGTCGCGGGAACACCGCCCAAGCACCACCGCCATCGGGACGGTGCTGGCGCTCCGCTCCGTCACGCTCCGCAACGAGCTGGCCGGCACCGTCCGCCGTGCGGCCCTCATTCCCGGCGCGGTGGTCGAGCCGGGCGCAGTGCTGGTCGCGCTGGACGTGTCGGTGGAGGAAGCCGACCTCAGGGCGCGCGAGGCACAGATCGCGCTCGCCGAGACGACCCTCGCCCGACTCTCCCGGTTGCTGGATCGCCGGGCGGTGTCCCAGGAGGAGGTCGACCGCGCCACCGCCGAGCGCGACATCGCGCGCGCCGAGATCGCGCGCATCCGCGCGGTGATCGAGCGGAAGACCATCCGCGCGCCGTTCCGCGCCCGGGTCGGCATGGCCGACCTGCACGCGGGCCAGTACCTCTCCGAGGGCACCGTGCTCACCACGCTGCAGGGCGTCGAGGAGTCGGCCCACGTCGACTTCGCGGTGAGCCAGGCGGTCGCCGCCGGCCTTCGCGTCGGTGACACGGTCGCCGTCGCGATCGATCGCGAGCCCGCGACGCGTGCGGCACGGATCATCGCGCTCGATGCCCGCCTCGATCCCACCACCCGCAACGCGTTGATCCGGGCGCGACTCGACGGCGACGTGGATGTCGCCCCCGGCGCCTCGGCGCGCGTCGAGGTGCCGGCCGGTCCGTCCGTCTCGGCGGTGGCGATCCCGATCGGGGCGCTGCGCAGCGGTCCGGAGGGCGACTACGTCTGGCTGATTGCGGCTGACTCGGCCGGCCAGACGCGCGCGGCGCTTCGTCCGGTGCGGGTGACCCACGCCACCGGCGACACCGTGCTGGTGGGCGATGGCCTTGCGGCCGGCGATGCCGTGGCGGTGTCGGGGTCGTTCAAGCTGCGCCCCGGCGTGCTGGTGGTGGTGGCCCAGGCAGACACCGTGGCCGTGGCGGGGGGGAACTGATGTCCGCCCCCGGCAAGGCGATCACCGACCGGTTCATCCGGCATCCGGTGCTCGCGGTGGTGATCAACCTCGCGCTGGTGCTGGTGGGCTGGCGCGCGCTGACGTCGCTGCCCATCCAGCAGTACCCCCAGATCGAGAGCTCCTCG
This sequence comes from uncultured Gemmatimonadota bacterium, assembly GCA_937961295.1. Lineage (GTDB taxonomy): Bacteria > Gemmatimonadota > Gemmatimonadetes > Gemmatimonadales > GWC2-71-9 > Palsa-1233. The sequence goes on along the minus strand of CALGOK010000152.1, from coordinate 3,246 downwards.
ATCGTGATCAACACCGTCTACTACGGCGCGGGTGCCGAGACGGTGCGCGGCTTCCTGACCACGCCGATCGAGCGCGCCGTGTCGGCGATCGGCGGGGTGGACTACGTCGAGTCGACCAGCCGCGCGGGCGTGAGCACCGTGACGGTGCGGCTCAAGCTCAACTACAACAGCACCGCGGCGCTCGCCGAGGTGATGGCCCGGCTGCAGCAGGTCCGCTCGGAACTGCCGCCCGATGCCGAGCCGCCCTCGGTGGAGGTGCAGCGGACCGACCGGCCCTACGCGTCGTTTTACCTGAGCTTCACCTCGAGCGAGCGCAGCGTCCCCCAAATCACCGACTGGCTGTCGCGCACGCTCCAGCCGCAGCTCGCCACGATCGAGGGGGTGCAGCGGATCAGCAGCAGCGAGGGAGGCCAGCCGATCGCGATGCGGGTGTGGATCGACCCGGTCCGCCTCGCGGCGCTCAACCTGGCGCCCGGCGACGTGTACGCGGCGCTGCAGCGCAACAACTACCTGGCCGCCGTTGGCCAGACCAAGGGCGAGCAGGTGCAGGTGAACCTCCTCGCTGACACCGACCTGCGCTCGGCCGAGGAGTTCCGCAACCTGATCGTGGCGGAGCGCGGCGGCGCGGTGGTGCGGCTCAGCGACGTCGCCCGCGTGGAGCTGGGCGCCGAGGAGGCGCAGCTCGCCGCCAAGTACAACACCCAGGAGGCGGTGTACCTCGGCGTGTGGCCGCTCCCGGGGGCCAACGAGATCGCGGTGGGCGACCGGCTGCAGGCCGAGATGGAGCGGATCCGCCCCGCCCTGCCGGCCGACATCGAGATGCAGCTGGTGTGGGACGGCACCGTGTTCATGCGCGACGCCCTCGGCGAGATTGCCAAGACGCTCGGCGAGACGATGCTGATCGTGGCGCTGGTGGTGTTCCTGTTCCTCGGCTCGGTCCGCACCACCATCGTGCCCCTGGTGGCGATGCCGGTGTCGCTGATCGGCGCCGGGGTCTTCATGATGGCGTTCGGCTTCTCGCTCAACCTGCTCACCATCCTGGCCATCGTGCTGTCGGTCGGCCTGGTGGTGGACGACGCGATCGTGGTGGTGGAGAACGTCGAGCGCCACGTGCGGGAGGGGAAGTCGCGGATCGACGCGGCGCTCCTGAGCGCGCGCGAGTTGCTCGGGCCGATCATCGCGATGACCATCACGCTGGCCGCGGTGTACACCCCGATCGCGTTCCAAGGCGGCCTGACCGGCTCGCTCTTCCTGGAGTTCGCGATCACCCTGGCGGCAGCGGTGGTGCTCTCCGGGGTCGTGGCCGTGACGCTGTCGCCGGTGATGAGCTCGCGACTGGTGCAGGACCGCGAGCACGAGGGGCGGCTGACCACCCTGGTCAACCGCGGCTTCGACCGCGTGCGGGCCGGCTACGCCCGGCTCCTCGACGGCGCGCTCGGGATGCGCTGGGCGATCGTCGTCGCGGCGCTGCTGATCACCGTGGCGGCGTGGCCGCTGTACATGTTCTCGCGGAGCGAGCTCGCGCCGGTCGAGGACCAGAGCCACATCTCGCTGTTCTTCGAGTCGGCGCCGAACGCCTCGCTCGAGGCCACCAACCGTGCCTCGATGGACGTGGTGAACGCGATCAATGCCTTCCCCGAGAACCGGTTCATGTGGTCGCTGACCGCCAACTGGGGCGGCTTCGGCGGCTTCGTGGCCAGGGACTGGCGCGAGCGCGAGCGCTCGACCGCCGAGATGTACGGCGAGGTGTACGGCGCGGTGTCGCAGGTGCCGGGGCTGCGGGTCTTCCCGCGCCTCGACCCGCCGCTCCCCACGCCGGGCCAGTACGACGTGGAGCTGGTGCTCGGCAGCGACCTGCCGCCCGAGCAGATGCTCGAGACGGTCGGCGCCGTGGTCGGCGCGGGCTGGGCGAGCGGCAAGTTCCTCTATGTCGACACCGACCTGAAGATCGACCTGCCGCAGGCCACGGTGCAGGTCGACCGCGAGCGCGTGGCCGACCTCGGCCTCGACCTCGCCTCGGTGGGTCGCGAGCTCGGCGCGATGCTGGGCGGCGGCTACGTCAACCGCTTCAACTGGCACGATCGCAGCTACAAGGTCATCCCGCAGATCGGCGAGGAGGACCGCACCAGCGTCGGGCCGCTGCTCGACCTGAAGATCAAGACCCCGAGCGGCGAGCTCGTGCCGGTGTCGACCTTCGCCTCGATCGAGACGAAGACGGCCCCGCGCGCGCTCCACCGCTTCCAGCAGCAGAACGCCGTGCGCGTGTTCGGCGGCGTGAAGCCCGGCGTGACCAAGGAGGAGGGGCTCCGCGTGCTGGAGGAGGCCGCCGCCGCGGTGGCGCCGCCGGGCATGGTGCTCGACCACGCCGGCGAGTCGCGCCAGATCCGTACCGAGGGGAGCGCGCTGACCGTGACGCTCGGCTTCGCGGTCATCCTGATCTACCTGGTGCTCGCGGCGCAGTTCCAGTCGTTCCGCGACCCGCTGATCGTGCTGCTCGGCTCGGTGCCGCTGGCGATCTCCGGGGCGCTGCTGTTCACGTTCCTCGACCTGACCACCATCAACATCTACTCGCAGGTGGGCCTGATCACGCTGGTGGGCCTCATCGCGAAGAACGGCATCCTGATCGTGGAGTTCGCCAACCGCCTGCAGGAGGAGGGCGCCGAGAAGCTCGCCGCCCTGCGCGAGGCGTCGCTGACCCGGTTGCGGCCGGTGCTGATGACCACCGCCGCCACCATGTTCGGCCACTTCCCGCTGGTGCTCGTCACCGGCCCGGGCTCAGAGGCCCGAAACAGCATCGGCACGGTGCTGGTGGCGGGGATGGCCGTCGGCACCCTGTTCACGCTGTTCGTGGTGCCGGTGTTCTACGCCCTGATCGCCTCCGAGAAGCGTGCGGTCGCGGCGGCCCCGACTGCCGAGGGCATCGCGCCGATTGGTGAGGTGGCCCATGCGTAATCGCCTCACCACCCTCGTCACCGCCGGCGCCCTCGCGGCGCTGGCCCCGCTCGCGCCGGTCGGCGCCCAGCAGTCCGGCCCGGCCGCCTGGTGGCGGAGCCTCGGCGACACCGCGCTTGCCGGGCTCACCGAGCAGGCACCCGCCGCCAACCACGACGTGCGTGCCGCGCTGGCGCGCGTCGACCGGGCGCGCGCGGCGCGCCGCAACGCGGCGTTCGACCTCGCCCCGACGGTGACCGTCGCGGCGGGCTACTCACACCAGCGCACCTCCTCCGCGGCGTTCGGCTTCGCTAT
>CALGOK010000151.1 GCA_937961295.1 uncultured Gemmatimonadota bacterium | reverse complement strand
AGTGTCAGCGGTCACGGGGAATCCCGGTCGAATTGTGCGGGTATGCCCCTCGAAGAAACGGCCGAACCGGGGGCGGCGCAAGCGGCTGCCGGCGCCGCACCCCCTGGGCTAGTCCAGGGAAGCCGACACGGTGATCTCGACACCGAGCGCCCGCGAGACCGGGCAGCCGGCCTTGGCGGCGTTGGCCGCCTTCTCGAACGCGGCCTGGTCGGCGCCCGGCACCTCGCCGCGCACCTCGAGGTGCACCCCGGTGATGGTGAATCCCCCCTCGTCCTTCCGCATGCTCACTTTGGCGGAGGTCTTGATCTTCTCCGGGGTGTACCCTGCCTTCGACAGCTCGCCCGAGAGCGCCATCGAGAAGCAGCCGGCATGGGCCGCCCCGATCAGCTCCTCGGGGTTGGTGCCCTTGCCGTCCTCGAACCGGGTCCCGAACGAATACGACGCGTCGTCGAGCGCGCCGCTCTCGGTGCTCACCTTCCCCTTGCCGCCCTTGAGGTCGCCCTTCCAGACGGCCGATGCCTTGCGCGTGATCACGTGGTGCTCCCTTGCGTGTGAATCGTCGTGGCCTGCGTTCCGATCGTGGGAAGGTACCGTGGTACGCCCCGATCCGTTCCATCGGGTGGTGCGCATTGCGCTACTGCGGCTCAGCGCCCGGCGGTCGCAGGCGTCGCCTCGCGAGCTTCGCGCCGATGCCGAAGCCGAGCACCAGCACCACCGCGAGGCCGGCGGCGACGAACGGCATGCTGTAGAGCATCATGCCGCCCATGCCGAGGTCGGGACGATCGGTCGCGTCCTCCCAGAGCAGCAGCACGGCCACCGCGATGACGGGCAGCAGCATCGCACAGACGATTCCCAGGTTGCAGCCCCGGCGGACCGCCTCCGCGGGTCGCGTCGCACCGCGCAGCGACCACACCGCGGTGAGCCCCAGCAGCGCGAGCGCTGCGAGCAACGCCACGCCCGGTGACCAGTCTCGCCCGGTCAGCCCGAAGTTGAGGTAGGTGAGCTCGAGCCACGCCAAACCGCCCACGGGAACGGCGACGGCCAGCGCGGCAAGGATGGTTGGCAGTGATGGGTGCCCTGCGCCCTCAGGCTGCGTACCGTGCTCGGTCATGCGATCTCCTCTCAAGGCCTCGAGTGTGTCCCGGGCCCCGCCGGAAACGGAGGTCGCCGCCGTCCCTTCGTCAAGCCGGATCCGGCATTGCCGGTTGACGCGACGCGCCCTATCGTCTGGCATGAAGGACGCGTCATCGGCACCCGGCGACGGCGAAATCACCGCCCTCCTCGCGCGGCTGCGCACCGGGGACCGTGACGCAATGGACCTGCTCGTTCCCCTGCTCTACGTCGAACTCCGCCGGCGCGCCCACAACCAGTTGCTCGCCCACCGCCCCGGCGACACCCTCGGCACGACGGCGCTGGTTCACGAGACGTACCTCAAGCTCGCTGCGAGCCGTGAGAGCGGGTATGTCGACCGGATCCATTTCCTGGCCGTCGCATCGCGGGCGATGCGCCAGCTGATCGTGGACGAGGCCAGGCGCAAACTCTCGGCCAAGCGTGGAGGGGGCCTCGCGGCCACCCCGCTCGAGGAGCATCACCATGGCACCGAGCAGCCGGCGGAGGTCCACGAGCGCGCGGCCCGCCTCGTGGCGCTCGATGCCGCGCTCGATCGCCTCGCCGACCTCGACACACGGCTCGCGCGCACCGTGGAGTTGCGCTTCTTCGGTGAGATGTCCGTGGAGGACACCGCCGCGGCCCTCGACGTGTCGCCACGCACGGTGAAGCGCGACTGGCAGAAGGCGCGCGCATTCCTGCACGCTGCCCTCGGCGACGCCGCCGAAGCGGTGGCCCCGCCTGCGCCGTGACTTCGTTTCCCGTCACATGACCAAACCCATCGACTCGCGGCGCTGGCGGACGATCGAACCGATCCTCGATCGCGCCCTGGACCTCACCGGCGCGGACCGTGCCGCCTTCCTCGACACCGCCTGCGGTGGTGACCACGACCTTCGCGCCCAGGTGGCGCAGTTGCTTGCCGCCGCCGAGCGCGACGGCGTCCTCGACGACGGCCTGGCGCCGCTCGCCGGTGGCATGCTGGGCGACGCCCACCCGCTCCCCGACACGATCGGCCCGTTCCGGATCACCGGTGTCCTCGGTCAGGGCGGCATGGGGGTGGTCTATGCCGGGGAGCGCGCCGACGGCGCGTTCGAGCAGCTGGTCGCCATCAAGGTGGTTCGCGGAACCGCCAGTCGCGCCGTGTTCACCGCCCGATTCCTTGCCGAGCGGAACATCCAGGCGCGCCTCGCGCATCCCAACATCGCCCGGCTGCTCGATGGCGGCTCCACGCCGGACGGCGAACCATGGTTCGCCATGGAGCGTGTCGATGGCTTGCCGATCACCCGGCACGCCGACGAGCACGATCTTGACCTTGCTGCCCGAGTGGGCGTGTTCATCACGGCGTGCGAGGCCGTCCGGTACGCCCATGGACACGGCGTGGTGCATCGCGACCTCAAGCCGTCGAATCTGCTCGTGACCGCGGAGGGCCAGGGCCAGGTCAAGCTCCTCGACTTCGGCATCGCGCGGGTGCTCGCGCAGGATGGTGAGGTGGATGGCGAGTCGACGCGCACGGAGTGGCGCGCCCTGACGCCGGAATACGCCGCCCCCGAGCAGGTGCGCGCCGAGCCCACGACACCGGCGACCGATGTCTATGCGCTCGGCATCGTGCTCTACGAGCTGCTCGCCGGCACGAAGGCCCAACCGGTCGATCGCCGCGCTTCGGCGACCGCCATCGAGCGCGCCATCTGCGAGGGCGAGCCGCCGCCGCTCAAGCCGGCTGCCAATGCCAGGGGGTACCGAGTCGACGACGACCTCGCGACCATCGTGGCAACGGCGCTGCACAAGGATCCCGGTCGGCGCTACGCCACGGCCGCGGAACTCCTGGAGGACCTGCTGCGGTGGCAAGCGCACCTGCCGATCCGGGCGCGACCCGATTCCCGGCGCTATCGCCTGATCAAGTACCTGCGCCGCCACCGGGTCGCGGTGGGGGCGGCCGCTGCGGTCATCACGGCGCTGGCCATCGGCACCATCGCCGCACTGCGCCAGGCGAGCGTGGCACGCGACGAGGCGGCGCGCGCCGGCGCCGCGCGCGAGTTCCTGGTGCAGCTGTTCGAGGCGTCCACCCCACGCGAGGCCCTCGGTCGCGAGGTGACAGCACGGGAACTGCTCGACCGCGGCGCCGCCACCATCGACCGCACCCTCGGTGATCGGCCCCGCCTGCACGCCGACCTCCTCGGCGAACTCGCCGGCATCTACCGCGAGCTCGGCCTGTACGATCGTGCGGACACCGTGTCGCTCCGCGCACTCACCGTGGCCCAACGCGTGGACGGTGGTCGCGGCCGGCTCTCTGCCGAGCAGCTGGTGGGGCGCGCCGCCATCCTGCGCGACCTCGGGCAGCCCGCGGCCGCCGAGTCGCTGCTCGCCACCGCCGACACGCTGCGACGGCGGAGCGCGCCGCGCGACCGGGAGCTCGAGGCCCGGTTGCTGCATGCCCGGGGTCTGGTGTTGGTCGACCTCGGCGATGGTGAGCAGGCGGTCGCGGCGCTGGAACGAGCGCTCGAACTCACCCAGCAGCATCCTGACGCCGAACCGGTCGACGTCGCCCGCGAACTCAATGCACTCGGCATTGCGCTCAACGATGTGGGTGGTGACCTCGACCGCGCCGACAGCATGCTGCACGCCGCACTCGCCATCCGCCGCCGCACGCTGCCTCCAGCGCACCCCGCCCTGCTCGCGACGCTCACCAACCTCGCCGATGTCCGGCGCCAGCTCGGGAAGTACGACGAGGCCTTGGCGCTGCTCGAGGAGGAGATCACCATCCGGCGTCGCGTCCTCGGCCCTGACCATCCGGACATGGCGTACTCGTACAATGCCCTCGCGCTGCTCGCCGAGGAGCAGGGGCGCTACGCCGACGCCGAGTCGCTCCACGTCGTGGCGGTCGACCTGCGGCGGCGCACGCTCGGCGCCGACCATCCGACCACCCTGGGATCGGTCAACAACCTCGCCGTGGTGCGCTACCGCATGAACGACCTCGCCGGCGCGGCCGAGGCGTTCCGCGAGGCGGCCGACGGCTTCCGGCGTGCCCAGGGCACAGAAAGCCGCAACTACAACACGGCGCTCAACAACCTCGGCGTGGTGCTCACGGGACTCGGCCGCTACCGCGAAGCCGAATCGCGACTGCGGGAGGCGCTCCGACTCCGACTGGCCACGCAGGGGGACTCGACCGTCGACGTGGCCGCGTCGTTCCGGAACCTGGGCGTGGTCGAGCAGCGCACGGGTCGACTCGCCGGTGCCGAGCGGAACTTCCGCGCCGCGCTCGCGATATACCGACGGATCTTCGACGAACCCTCGACCCGCACCGCCGAGGCCCTCTTGGGACTCGGTGAGGTCCTCACCGCGCGCGGTGCCGCGCACGACGCCCTGCCGCTGCTCGAGGAAGCGGTGGCGGTTCGCGATTCGTTGCTGGTGGCGGGGGACTATCGCCGGGGCGAGGCGCTCGTCGCCTTCGGGCGCGCGCTCGCCGCGGCCGGGCCGGCGGGCCGGGCGAGGCAGGC
>CALGOK010000150.1 GCA_937961295.1 uncultured Gemmatimonadota bacterium | reverse complement strand
GATCCAGCAGCTCTCGGTGCAGCGCGACGTGGCCCGCGTGGTCCGCGAGGACCTCGAGCGCGCGGCGCGACGCGACGTGACCGAGGCGTACACCGCCCACGAGGTGGCGCGCCGGACGCTGGCGATCGCCGAGTCGTCGGTGGGCGTGGCGGCCGAGGTGCTGCGCGTGCAGGAAGCGCGGTACCAGGCGGGCGCGTCAAACGTGCTGGAACTGCTCGATGCCCAGACCCAACTGGCGCAGGCCGGGGCCGACCTGGTCCAGGCCCGCTACGCCGTCCGGCTCGCCCGGGCCGCCCTCGAGGCGATCCTCGGCCGCCGCTTCAGTGATGCCACCTCCGAGGGTGCCCCGTGACGCCACGCTCCCTGCTGCTCGCCGTTCCCGTGTTCGCGCTCGCCGCCTGCGGTGGTGACGAAACTCCGCAGGGTGGCGGGCCGGGCGGCGGCATGCCGCCGACGGCGGTCGAGGTGGCCGCCGCGTTCCAGGACACCGTGGTCGACGCGATCGTCGCCACCGGGGGGATCGAGGCCCTGCAGCAGATCGCGCTGCGTCCCGAGGTGGACGGGCGCGTGATCGCCCTCCTGTTCACCGAGGGGGAGCGGGTCGACTCGGGAGCCGCCCTGGTGCAGATCGACGACGCCGAGCTGCGCGCCGAAGTGGAGCGGGCGCGGGCCGATCGCGACCTCGCCACCCAGGCGCTCACCCGCACGCGGCAACTGCTGAGCGAGCGGGCCGCGGCTCCGGCCGACCTGGAACGCGCCGAGGCCCAGGCTCGGGTGGCCCAGGCCACGCTCGACCTGCTGGCGCTGCGGCTCGCGCGGACCACGGTGCGGGCGCCGTTCCGCGGCGTGGTGGGCCAGCGCTCGGTGTCGATCGGTGACTATGTCACGCCCCAGAGCGCGCTCCTCATGCTGCAGACCGTGTCGCCGGTGCGCGCCGCCTTCGCGGTGCCGGAGCGCTATGCGGCGGAACTGCGCCCCGGGCAGCGGGTGACGTTCCGCGTGGCGGCGCTGCCGGGTCGCGACTTCGACGCGCGGGTCGACTTCGTCGATCCGGTGGTGACGCTTCCCGGGCGCACCATCACCGTCAAGGCACTCGCGGCCAATCGCGACGGTGCGCTCCAGCCGGGGATGTTCGCAGCGGTGCGCCTCGCCACGGCGGTGCGCACCGGGGCCACGATCATCCCGGAGGAGGCCATCGCGCCGGCGGCCGCGGGGGCGTTCGTGTGGGTGGTGGTCGACGGCAAGGTGACGCGCCGCGAGGTGGAACTCGGCGTGCGCGCGCCTGGGTTCGTCGAGGTGCGCAGCGGGGTCGACGTCGGCGAGCTCGTGGTGGTGGGCGGCGTCGACCGGGTGTTCGAGGGCGCCGCGGTGCAGCCCACCGAGGTGGAACGGCGACCCCGCGGAGGCGGCGAGGGGTGACCAGGGGCGCGCGGCTGGTCGCCGTGCTGGCCCCCGGCGGCCCGCTCGCGGCACAGTCCGCGACGGGCCGCTGGTCGCTCCAGGTGCGCGGTCCCGTCGGGATCGATCGCGGCGACCTGCGCCTCGCGGGCGACACCGGGCGGGTGGTGCTCGAGAGCGCCGACACGGCGTGGTTCCCCGTGACGGTTCATTACCTGCCCGGTGACAGCGTGGAGCTGATGCTTGCGGGGCACGGACGCCTCGCGGGCCGGGTGAGCGGCGATCGCATGGCCGGCACCACGGTGAACGCGGAGGGCGTTCCCGCGCGCTGGGAGGCGGAGCGGATCCAGCCCGGCACCGAGCGGTGGCCGGTGCGCCCGCGCGTGCGCGTGCGCCAGATGGTGGTGGGCCGCGACGACAGCATGGCGATCTTCTCCGACGCCTGGCGCGCGCGCACGCTGCCGCACGCCGCGCTGCTTGCCGAGCACGCCGCGCTCGCGGCGGAGGTGGGATTCCCGCCTGGCGGGCTGGCGGAGATCGCGTCGCGGGCGCAGCCGATCGTGCTGGGCCTCGATCCGGTTGGCCGCATCGCGGCGCAGCGACTGCTGGCAACCATCGCCGCATCCCCCGCTGGCGATGCCGAATTCACCGCCCTCTTCCGCACGGCATCGGGCGGCTGGCGGCTCGACATCCACGACGTGGCCTGGCAGGCGGCGCGGGCCCAGCTGCCGCCCGCGGCACTGCTTCCCGATTCGATCGGGCCCTTGCTCGAGCGCGCCGGCGCGCTGCCGCCCGGTCGCCGGAGCGAGGCGGAGCTGGTGCGGGCCGCGTGGCAGCTGTGGAGCCGGATCGGGGCGGGCACCGCCTCGGTCGACGCGCGGCTCTCCAGCGAGCTGGCCACCGGTGCGCGCGGGGTGCTCGCGCTCCTCGCGGGATACGAGGCCGCGGAGCGTTGGTGGGTCCAGGCGGTGACCTGGCTGATGGTGCACCGATGGGTCCCGGTGGACTCGACCTGGCGTTCCCCGGTCGACCTGGTGGCGACCTTCTGGGAGCGCGACACGCTCGACCTGCCGGCGATCGAGCCGCAGCACTTCGGATCGCTGCAGGCGGTGCCGGTGATCGGCACCACCCGGATGAGCGCGCTGCTGCTCGAGCCGCGGAACGCGATCGGCGCCGAGCTGCTGGCGACCCGCGCGGGCCGGCGCGAGGTGATGGCGGCGTGGCGCGCACTGGCCTTCGCGGAGCCGACCCCGCTGCGCGTGACGGTGGGACCGCAGACCATGGTGCTCGCCTCGCCCGCCACGCTCACACGCAGCCGGCTCGGCGGCTTCCTCGCCGCCGAGGCGGCGATCCGGATCGAGCCGGGCATCATGCCGATCTTCGCGGTGGGCACGGTGGTGCATGAGTGGCAACACCTGCTGTTCGAATCGGCACGGATGGAGGGAAGCGACGCCGCGGCGATCCGTGCCGCGGAATGGGGCGTGCGCCTGGTGGAGGGGGACCCGTGGCTGGGCGAGGGTGCCGCCGAATGGGCCACCGAACAGGTGTTCGCGCCGGTCCGCGCATCGATGCCTCTGTTCGCGCTGGTGGAGGCGGAGAAGCGGCTCGCGATCGGCGCCGGCCTCCCCGACGACACCCACGTCCTCGGTTACCTTCTGGTGCGCGCCGCGGCCAACCGGACCGACAGCCCGGCGGCGCTGCGGGCGCTGCTGGTTCGCGCGCTGCACGACCCGGTCGCCTTTGCCGAGGCGATCGGTCTGGCCGGTCCGGCCACCCGGCGAATTCCCCGGCCGCCGACGCTGGTGATCCTCCCCGAGGTGACCTTCACCCTCGATGGCGGCGTGGCCGACGGCGCCGTCCGCCGCCTGATCGTTCCCGCCCTCCCCGTGGAGCCCTGATGCTGCGATCGCTTGCTGGTGCCCTGGTGTGCTGTGTCGCCGTCGCGCCGCTCGCGGCACAGCAGACGGTTCCGGAGCGCACCGGCGCGGCGCGCACCTCGACGCACGCCGACGTGATGGCATTCCTCGACTCGCTGACGGCGCGCGGCGCCGGCATCCGGGTGGCGACGCTCGGGACCTCGCCCCAGGGCCGGACGATCCCGTACGTGGTGGTGGCGCGTCCGATGGTGGCCGGCGCCGCGGAGGCGAAGCGCAGCGGCAAGCCCGTGCTGTACGTGCAGGCCAACAACCCCGCCGGCGAGGTGGAAGGGAAGGAGGCGCTGCAGCGGCTGCTGCGCGAGCTCACCCTCGGCGCGCTGCGGCCGCTGCTCGACAGCGTGGTGCTGCTCGCGGTGCCGATCTACAACGCCGACGGCAACGATGCCATGGGGCCGGCAGCGCGCAACCGGCCGGGACAGAACGGGCCCGACACGCTGGGCCTGCGCCCCAACGGCCAGGGCTACGACCTCAATCGTGACTACGTGAAGCAGGATGCCCCCGAGACCCGCGCCGCGCTCGCGCTGATCGCGGAGTGGGATCCCGACCTGTTCATGGACCTGCACACCACCAACGGCAGCTACCACGGCTACGCACTGACGTTCTCCCCGGGACTCAATCCCAACCGGACCGCGGCCAACGCCTGGGTGCAGGACACGGCGCTGGCGGCGATTCGCGCGCGGATGCGGACGCGGCACGGCTTCGAGACGTTCCCGTACGGCAATTTCGTGAACCAGGACCCCGACTCGATCGCCGCGCAGGGGTGGGTGACGTACGAATCGGTTCCGAGGTTCGGCACCAACCTGATGGGGATGTCGCGCCTGGCGATCCTGAGCGAGGCGTACAGCAACGATCCCTTCGCGCGCCGCATCGACGCGAGCCACGCGTTCGTGGTGGAGACGATCCGCTACCTCGCCGAGCAGCGCGCGACGGTGCGCGACCGGATGATGCGCACCATCGCGGCGCGACCGGAGTCGGTGACCGTGCGGAGCACCTTCGCGCCGGCACGCACCGACACGGTGATCTATGAGGTCACGCGGCCGGCCGGCGAGGGCACCGGCGGCTTCGCGCGGCGCCAGCGCACCGGCGAGTTCCGGCGCGCGGTGATGCCGGTGGTCGACCGGTTCACGGCCACCCGCAGGGAGGCGATCCCCGGCGCTTACCTGCTCGAGCCGCAGTGGGGCGAGGTGGTCGAGCGGCTGGTGCGGCAGGGGGTGGTGGTCGAGCGGCTCGACACCGCCTGGGTCGGGGCCACGCAGCGCTTCCGGGTCGACTCGGTGACCGTGCTGCGGCCGTTCGAGGGGCACCGGCCGGTGCGGGTCGACGGCGACTGGGTCGCGCCGGCGGCCGACTCGCTGATGGCGGGCTCGTTCCTGGTCTCGACCGACCAGCGGCTGGGGATGCTGGCGGCGTTCCTGCTGGAGCCGGCCTCGGAGGACGGCTACACCACCTGGAACCTCTTCGATCGCTCGCTCCGCGCCCGCGGCCTCCACCCGGTGCGCCGGGTGGAGCGGGTGCCGTCGGTGCCGCGCACCGCGGTGCGCTGACCTCCGGGAGAATACGGATGCGCAAGGCAGGGACGCGGGCCCCATCTTTCACCCTCCCCGATCACTCGGGGGAGCCGGTCTCGCTCGGCGACTTCGCCGGGCGGCCGGTGGTGCTGTACTTCTATCCCAAGGACGACACGCCGGGGTGCACCACGCAGGCGTGCGAGTTCCGCGACGCATGGCGCGACGTGCAGGACACCGGGGCGGTGGTGCTGGGCATCTCGCCCGACGACGCGGCGTCGCACGCGAAATTCCGGCGCAAGCGGCGGTTGCCGTTCCCGCTGCTGGCCGACACCGATCATGCGGTGGCGTCGCGCTACGGCGCGTGGGGCGAGAAGCAGATGTTCGGGGTGAAGTACCGGGGGATCCTGCGGACGACGTTCGTGATCGACGGCGCCGGCACGATCCGCCACGTGTTCGAGCGAGTGAGACCGAAGGGCCACGCCGCGCAGGTGCTCGAGGTGCTGCGCACGCTGGCCGACTGACCTGGAAAGGATCGCACCATTTCACGCCGACTGTTCGCCGCGCTGGTCGCGGCCACGACCGCCTGCAGCAGCGCCGCCGAGGCGCCCGACGCCGAGCTGGCCGCCACCACCCCCGCGTCGACCACGTTCCACGAGCCGATGCCGGGCGAGGCGCACCTCGCCAACATCCGCCAGCTCACCTTCGGCGGCAACAACGCCGAGGCGTACTTCAGCGCCGACGGCACGCAGCTGATCTTCCAGCGGCAGGAGGCGGAGGGCGAGGGCTGCGACCAGCAGTACGTGATGCAGATCGACGGCTCCGGCATGCGCCGGGTGTCGAACGGCCTCGGCCGCACCACGTGCGGCTACTTCATCGCCGGCGATGCGCGGATCATCTACGCCTCGAGCCACGCCCACGACGCCGCATGTCCCGCGCCGCCCGACCACTCGCAGGGCTACGTGTGGCCGCTTGGCCACCTTGAGCTCTACACCGCGAATCCTGACGGCTCCGACCTGCGTCAGGTGACGCACAACGGCGCGTACAACGCCGAGGCCACGGCGTCGCCCGACGGGTCGCGGGTGATCTTCACCTCGACGCAGGACGGCGACATCGACCTGTACACCATGAACGTCGACGGCAGCGACGTGCGCCGGATCACCACCCGGGTCGGCTACGACGGCGGGGCGTTCTTCTCGCCCGACGGCTCGAAGATTGTGTGGCGGGCGCAGTACCCGGAAACGGCGGCGGACACGGCGGACTACCTTCGGTTGCTGGGGGAGCGCCTGGTGCGGCCCTCGCAGCTGGAGATCTGGGTGGCCAATGCCGACGGCAGCGATGCCCGGCGGGTCACCGCGCTGGGGGCGGCGTCGTTCGCGCCGTTCTTCACGCCGGACGGGGAGCGGATCATCTTCTCGTCGAACTTCGAGGGCGAGGGCGGCCGCGCGTTCGAGCTGTACCTGGTGAACCTCGACGGCACGGGGCTGGAGCGGGTGACCTACAGCAACGACTTCAACTCGTTCCCGATGTTCTCCCCTGACGGCTCGAAGCTGGTGTGGGCGTCCAACCGCCACGGCAGCGGCCCGCGCGAGACGAACCTGTTCATCGCCGACTGGAAGGACTGAGGGTGGCCATGCGGAAGGGCTCGCGCCCGGCGGCGCTGGGGCGATGGTTCCTGGAGTGGATGAAGTCCATCGCCGTGGCGCTGGTGGTCTGGATGTTCCTGCGCACGTTCCTCATCGAGGCCTTCCGCATCCCCTCCGGCTCGATGCAGCAGACGCTGCAGATCGGCGACTTCCTCTTCGTCAACAAGTTCCTCTACGGTGCCGAGGTGCCGCTGATCAACAAGCGGCTGCCGGCGGTGCGCGAGCCGCGGCGCGGCGACATCGTTGTGTTCGACTCGGTGGAGGAACCGGACATGAAGATCGTCAAGCGCCTCATTGGCGTGCCGGGTGACACGCTGGAGATGATCGACGGCCGCCTGCTGCGCAACGGCGAGCCGGTGGCGGAGCCGTACGCGACACCGATCGATCCCGGCCGCAGCGAGGATCCGCTGATGCGCGCGCGGATGCGGGAGTGGCAGGTGTCGCACTTCGCGGGACGCCCCCCCCGCAACTACTCGCCGGACCTGCACGACTGGGGGCCGGTGGTGGTGCCGCCGGAATCGCTGTTCGTGATGGGGGACAATCGCGACGGCTCGTATGACGGCCGCTACTGGGGCTTCCTGCCGCGCGCCAACGTGCGCGGCACGCCGCTGCTGGTGTACTTCTCCTACGACGCGGAGAGCGTGCAGCCGATGGCGTTCCTCACCGAGGTGCGCTGGAAGCGGCTGTTCACCGTGCCGGAATGAGCTGGCGCGCGCCGATCAGCAGCGCCATCAGCATCCCCACGCCGGCCACCGCCGCGCTGGTGCCGAACGCGGCACCGGCGCCGCCGGCCTCCATCACCACCCCCGCCACGACCGGCCCGACGATCCGCGCCAGCGAGGTGGCGCTCTGCGCCACGCCGAGGATGCGGCCCTGCCGCGCCGCGCCGGTGAGGCGCGACACCAGGCCGAGCATCGCCGGCCCCGCCAGGCCGTAGCCGGCCCCGAGCACCGCCAGCACCACGTAGAGCGCCGCCCCGCCGCGGAGCCCGGCGTACGGGACCGCGAGCAGGCCGACCGCGAGCAGCGCGGTGCCGAGCCGCGCGCTGCCGTGCTCGCCGAGCCAGGTGACGGTGCGGCCGAGGAAGCCGCCCTGCACCACGGCGGTGACGAAGCCGATCAGCGCGAACCAGTAGCCGACGGTGCTGCGCGAGGCGCCGAGGGTCTGCTCGCCCCAGAGCGGGAAGACCACGTACATCACGCTGAACGCCAGGGTGGCGAGGAAGAGCACGCCGAGCGGGACGGCGATCCGCGACGGGTTGATGACCAGCGGTGCGATCGGGTCGTGGTGTTCGCGCCGCGCCGACTCCGGCAGGATCCGCCACGCCACCACGAGGTTCGCGAACGTGATCGCCGCCGCCACCCAGCCGACCGCCGCCGCGCCCTGCGACGCGGTGATCCCGCCGAGCAGCGGCCCGACGATGAATCCCATGCCCACGGCCGCACCGACCTTGCCCATCGCGCGCGCACGCGCCTCCGCCGGTGATTCATCGGCGAGGTACGCCTGTGCCACGTTGACCGTCGCCCCCGAGCCGCCGTCGAGCAGCCGCGACAGGAGCAGCACCTCGAACGAGCCGGCCAGCGCGAACACCACATACGAGAGCGCGCTGCCGGCGAGGCCGAAGAGCAGCACCGGCCGCCGTCCGAAGCGGTCGCTCGCGCGCCCCCACAGCGGGGCGAGCAGGAACTGGATCGCCGAGTACGAGGCGACCAGCACGCCGATCGCCGCCGGCGACGAGCCGAGCCGGTCGGCCTGGCCCGGCAGGATCGGGAGGATCATCCCGAATCCGACGATGTCGACGAAGACGGTGGCGATCACCACCGTGAGGGTGGTCCGCGGAGAATCAGTGCGCAGCGCAGGCATCCGGGGGAGGATCGTTCCTCCCCCGGTGCCGGGTCAAGCGGTGGAGCGGTGCGCTCGGAGGATCAGCGGAGACCGGCGGGGATCGAGGCGGCGCGATCGACATAGTCGACCACCCTTCCGCAGCCGGAGCAGGCCAGGTGGACCCGCCCGATGGCCGAGGCGTCGCTGCGCGGGGGATCCCGCTCGACCGCCTCGCTGCTGCAGGAGGGACAGCGGAGCAGCTTCCCTTCCCGGTCGGCGCTGATGAGGCTCAGGGCCTCGTCCGGGCGAAACTCCTTGACGTGGCGACGGCCCATGGCCGGTCCTTTCCACGCTTCAGGCCCCGGGGCGTCCGGGGTCGTTTCGCGTCCTTTCTAGGTACGGCATCCCGGGGGGAGCGTCAAGGGCGCTGCTGTCGGATCTCTTGACGGCGGCGCCGACCGGCCCCTACGTTGGCGCAACCGCGAGGGTCCGATGACCGAACTTGCTGCACCCCAGATCTCGTCCTTGATGGAAGCCCTCCCCGGGATCGCGCAGGTGCTGCGCTCCCCGGTGGCCTCGGCCATGGTCGATCTGGTGCGTTCCGGTGCCGGCCTGGGCGAGTTCAAGGTGGAGGACGCCGAGGAACTGCTCCGGTTCGGGGTCCGACGCAACCTCCTGGATGAGGAGGAGGTGGAGCGAGTCCTTGCCGAGGTCCGCGAGGCAACCAAGGGCTCCCGTGGCGGCAAGGCGAAGGCTGCGGCTCCCAAGGCCGAGCCGGCCCGCAAGACGGCCGCCCCGAAGAAGGCGGCGGCCAAGCCCAAGCCGGCCGCGAAGGCTCCGAAGGCTCCCAAGGCCGCGAAGGCTCCCAAGGCCGCGAAGGCCGCGAAGGCCGCCAAGGCCAAGTCGGCCAAGGCTGCCAAGAAGGCCACGGTGGTGAAGAAGGCGGCGGCCAAGAAGAGCGCCCCGGCCAAGGGGAAGAAGGCCGCCCGCAAGACCGCGACGAAGACGACGCGCAAGCGCGCTGCCGCGGCTCCCCGCAAGGCCGCCAAGAAGAAGGCCGCACCGCGCAAGGCGGCACGGACGGCCCGGAAGCGTCGCTAGACGCGGAAGCCGCGGACCAGCTGGGTGAGGCGATCGGCGGTGGCCACGAGGGTGGTCGCCGCCGCTGCGATTTCCTGGGTGGCTGCCGACTGGTCGACGGCGGCGTCGCTCACCGACTGGGCGGCGCGGGCATTGCCCTGCGCGGCGCGGGCGACATCGGCGCCGGTGGCCGCCAGGCGGTCGGCCAGCTCGCGGTGCGCGGCCGCCTCGCGCGCCACGGTTCCAGCGGCCTGGCTCACCTCCTCGACCGCGGCCACGATCTCGGCCAGCGCCCGGGTCACGCCCGCGGCAACATCCTCCACGCCGGCGAGGCGATCGCGGCCGGACGCCGCCGTCGAGGCCACCAGGCGCACCTGCTCGTCGAGCGTGGCCACCGTGCGGGCGATCCGCCGCGCGCCACCCGCGCTCGTTTCGGCGAGCTGGCGGATCTCGCCGGCCACCACGGCGAAGCCCTCGCCCGCACCGCCGGCGCGGGCCGCTTCGATGGCGGCATTGAGCGCCAGGAGTTCGGTCTGGGCGGCGAGTTCACCGGTGAGCGTGACGAACTCCGACACCGAGGCGGCCGCCTTGTCGAGCTGATCCACCGCGGAGGTGGTGCGCTCGACGACCTGGTGCAGCTCGAGCAGGGTGGCCGACGCGGCACCGAGCTGTCCCTGGTGGGTGGCGGCGGTGCGGCGAATGCCGTCGGCGACGGCGACCACGCGCTGGCCCGCGCCTGCGGATCGCGCGGCCGCCGAGCGGAGGTCGCCGAGCAGCGCATCGGCATCGCGCATGCTGAGCGCCTGGCGCTCGGCGCTGCGCGAGACGGCGCTGATCGACGAGGAGACCTGCCCGGCGTTCTCGGACAGCTGCTCCGACCGGGCCGAGAGCTGCGAGGCGTTGTCGGTGAGCGCCGCCGACACTTCGGCCACCGAGCCGACCACGCCACCGAGTCCCTCGCTCATCCGCCGCACGGCGGCGGCGAGGGAGCCGAGCTCGCTGGGCATCTGCCCGAGATTGACCGGGCGGAGGTCGCCGCTGCCGACCCGTTCGGTCGCCTTGACGAGGCGGCCGAGCGGCAGCACGACCGCCCGCACGGTCATCACGCCGGACACCACCCCGATCACGAGGGCGCCGGCAAAGAGCAGCCAGACGATCGAGCGCTGGCGCGTGCTCTCGCGCGAGAGCGCGGCCGCGCGATCGGCTGCGGCCAGCTGCTGTCGGGCGACCAGGCCGCGCACCTCGGTCAGCAGCGAGTCGACCAGCGGGGCGCGTGACGACACCGTGCCGACGGTGTCGTCCTGCAGCGCGATGCGGGTGACGAGACCTCCCACGCGGCCGAGGACGAGTTGCTCCTCGGGCGTGAGCTCCAGCGACTGGGCGTAGGCGGTGGTGGACCGGCGCAGCGCCGCGAGGGCGCTGTCGAGCGCGAGGCGGTCGGTGCCGGCGCCGGCCATGTCGAGCTGGTCCTGCTCGCGCACCACGCCAAGGACGTCGCGCGTGATGGCCTGCGCGAGGCCGGTCCGCTCGCGCAGGACGGCGAGTTCGACCTGGACCGCCTCGTCGAGCGACTTCATCGCGCTGACGCCGAGCAGCGTCATGGCGAACACCAGCAACAGCAGAAGCGCCGTCCCGGCGATGACGCGGCTGCGCAGCGAAGGCAGGTCGGTCATGCCGGGACGACCCTGGTTACCTCGGGAATCAGTCGGCCTTCTTCACGTTGGCAGCCTGCAGCCCCTTGGGACCCTCCACGATGTCGAACTCGACCTCGTCGCCCTCGGCCAGCGACCGGAATCCCGACCCGGTGATGGCGGAGAAATGCACGAAGACGTCCTTGCCACCTTCCTGCGCGATGAAGCCGAATCCCTTCGCGTCGTTGAACCACTTCACGGTACCCTTTGGCATTGCAGGCCTTCCTGGTACTTGAGACGGAGCCGTTTCCCGTGGCGAGCGGCGGCAGGGCCGCCGGCTGGTCCGGGCAGGGGAACCGGCGGCGGCGCCATCAGGGCCGCCAACCAGTGGCTGTAGGATGCGACCGGATCGAGGCTTCGGTCAAGCGGAACCCCTAGCCCGAAGGGGCGCCTCGGGCCTATCATCCGGCGTGAACGTCCCCACCTCGCTCGTCATCCGGTCGTTTGCCGACCGGGCGGAAGCCCTGTCCCATTGCATCCGCCGGGCCGGGGAGGCGCCGCGCCTGCTGGCATACGACGACACGGTGGGGTGCCCGACCGAGACCCTGCTGGCGGCACTCGAGTGGACCCGGGTGGTGGGGATCCTCCCCGACGACGACCTGCTCCACGCTGGCCGGCTGACGGCCGACACCGCCGCCGCGGTGGTCGAGCGCCGTGACGACGAGGCTCGCCGCTGGGTCTTCCTCGGCCCCCGCCTCGAGATTCCGGTGCTCGACCCGTACGAGGGCGAGGTGTTCCTCGACGAGCCCGGGGTCCGTGCCATCGCCTTCGCCGACCGGGCCAACGCCATCGCGCACTTCCTCCGCGCCACCCTCGGGGCGGGCGCCATGGTGGCCCAGCTGGGTCGCCGGGCGCCGGAGATGCGGCACGTGCGGCGCTGGCTGGGTCCGATCGTCCACGAACTCGACGGACCGCGCCGCTGGGTGGCGGGGTGGTTCGCGGTGGCCGCCGGCGGCGCCCTCTTCGTGGGCGACGAGGACGGCGACACCAAGTACCGATACATCGAAGTGGGAACCGAACCGTGATCCGAGAAGTCGCCCGAACCGCCGTCCTGACCGCCCTTGTGGCGGGTATCGCCCTCCCGGTCGCCGCGCAGCGGCCCGGGGCGGGCAACACCGCCGATCGGCTGCCGCCGCACGTGCAGTCCCAGCTCTGGCCCGAGCGGGAACTGAGCCCGGTTGAGCAGGAACTCAAGGATCGCGTGATCGTGATGCGGGACACGCTGACGCGCGTGCAGGCCACCATTGCCACCTTGCAGCGTCAGGAGCGTTCCGGCGCCACCACCGGGGTGATTCGCTCCAGCGCCCGCGCCCTCGCCGCTGACTGCGCCCGGAGCCGGCGGACTGCCGAGTCGATGGCCGGCTTCGCGGCCAGCCTCTCGACCGATGACGCCCGATGGGGCGAGCCGGCTGTGCAGGCCTTCCGCTCCGCCGTGCGCGACCTGATCGCCGCGATGGGCCGCTGCAACACCGCCCTGGCTGGGCACGCCGAGGCCGCGACTCCCGACGCGGCGCGCGTGCTCGCCGACGCCTCCGCCGCGGGCGAGACGGTCCGCAAGTACGATCGGGCCGAACTCGACCTGCTCCGGACCCTCAAGATCCGGATCGATCCCACCCGCTCAGGTGGTTCGCCAGGCCGCTGAGCCTCCGCAACGGCCGGTTGAAATGTGGATCAACATCTCCACATGGCGTGGACAAGCGGCGCAAGTGATGAATCCGGAAGCGATTCTTGTCCACGAGTTGCCCACTTCAAAGTGAGCTAACCCGAAGAAAATCAGGCACTTGCGCGTTCTCTCCGCAATGCCGAGACTATTCGGAGAACTGATGGGGCGTTTCGCGCGTCTCATCCTCTCCGATCTGGCGCCTCGGAGAGCCGTGCGAGCGAGTGGTCCGCGAGCCGCTCCGACTCGCAGCGCCCGTTCCGCCGCGATGCCCCCGAGCATCGGCGGCCGGAGCGCGAAGCGGTCGATCAGCCTGACTGGTCGGCCGCTTCGTTTTTTTGGTCCCCCGAGCGGCCGAAGTCGGCGCCGTGGCGGAAGAGCCAGCGGTTGTCGAGCTGCCAGACCTTGCGACGCGACATGCCGTCGCCGTCGGGGAAGAGGTCGGCGGCCTGGTACGCCTCGTTGAACGACGCGGTCTTGGCGCTCGCGTCGTCGGCGAAGGCGAGGATCTCGGCCTCGACGGTAAGCGGTCGCACCGGCGACCCGAACTCGAGCTTGCCGTGGTGCGAGAGGATCAGGTGCTCGATGAGCGTCGCCTCCTCGGCGGTGCAGGGCGGCGGATCGGCGCGCTCGACGGCGGACCGGAACATCATCGCACCGATCACCACGTGGCCCAGCAGCCGGCCGCGGTCGGTGGTGTCGAAGACGCCGTCCTCCCAGGTGTAGCTCTCGAGCTTGCCGATATCGTGCAGCATCGCGCCCACCGTCAATAGTTCCTCGTCGGCACGGGCCACCCTCGCGATACCGCGCCCGATGCTCACCACCTCGCAGGTGTGCTGCAGCAGCCCACCAAGCACCGCGTGATGGCCGGTTCCCGGCGCCCCGGGACATTGCTGGTAGCGCTCGCGAAAGGCCTCGTCGGCATAGAACAGGTCGACCGCGGCGCGCAGGCGGGGCGCCTCGAGCCGATGGCGGACGTCGTCGAGGAACTGCCAGTACTTCTCCACCGGACCGACCGACGGCACCAGCTCGGCGAGCTCGATGCTGCCGCGCGGCAGCGGTCGGAGCGAGGAGGCCTCGAGCTGCAGCGCATCGCGGAAGCTTCCCACCGTGCCGACCACCTGGGCGATGGTTCCCTTGGCCAGCCCGCGGATCATCTCGTCGCGCCCGGCCCAGAATGGCGCGGACTCGATCCGCCCGGTGCGGTTGCCGAAAACCAGGACGGTGCGCGGGTGGTCGCCGCCGCGCTGGATCACGTCGAGCACCAGCAGCGGATGGTGGACCTGGTCGCCCTCGCGCAGGGCGGGGATGTCGAGCATGGCGGGAACTCCGAGGAGGAGCAGGAATCTAGGAGCGGCGACCTGCGAGGGGCGAGGGGCGAGGGGCGAGGGGCGAGAGCGTGCGCCGCGCCTGTGCGCTCGCCATTCGTCACGCGTGGTCCGCCCTTCGCCCCTCGCGCTTCGCGTGTCGCGTCCCGTGTTGGCCTGATCGGTGCCGCGGCGGTACCTTCGCAGGGTGCGACCGCTTCACTTGCAACTGCTCGTCAACAATCCCGTGCGCGAGGATGTCGCGGCGCTGATCGCAGCGCTGCGCGCCGCGGGCCACTTCGTGGCGACCGATGCCGCCGCCGAGCCGCCCCCCGGCCTCCCGGACACCGCCGATTTCGTGATCACCGACGCCGCGGCGCAGCCGGTGCCGGAGTCGCTGGAGGCCGCCGAGGCGCGCCACCTCGCCGCGATGCTCCGGCACACCGGCGGCAATCGGCGCCAGGCTGCGATCCTGCTCGGCATCGCGCGATCGACGCTGCTCGCGAAGATCCGGAAGTACGGGCTCTGACGCGACGACGTACTGTCACCCCGAGCGAAGCGAGGGGGCGGAACCTGCCGAACGCGCCTCTCCGCCCCCTCGGTCGCTTTCCCCTCGCTACGCTCGGGGTTGCCGCTCCCTCGGGGTGACAGGCGCCGTTCATCGGATCCGTCCCAGCCGGGAGATCACCACCGTCATCGACGCACTGCCGCGGCTTAGGGTGATGCTGCGATTGCTGGCACCGGTGGCGATGCCCGCGGGCCCGAAGGTGAGCGGATGGCCGGGTCCCGTCTGGTGCACGCCGTGCCGTGCCGCCACCGGGCCGCTCCACACCGCCTGCGTGTCGGGCGGCGCGAGCGGGGCAACGGTGCGGCGGGTGCCGTCGTCGCGCAGTGCCACCGAGGTGCCGAGGCGGATCGCGGCGCCGCGTGCGGCGTCGAGTGCGGCGAGGAGCTCCCGGCGGGCGGCGCGCACCGCCGCGGCGTCGGCGATCGCCGCCAGCCGCGGG